>CANQQI010000059.1 GCA_947625945.1 uncultured Oscillospiraceae bacterium | reverse complement strand
AGCTTGCTTCCGTCGAAGGCGCACTCGGCGCTGACCAGCTGCATATCCAGCCCCAGCTCCCGGATCCGCTGGTTGCAAATATCGCAGGCCCGTTTTTCCTTGTTCCGGTTGTCGGCGGCGATCTGCTCATCCCGGGGGGTGGCAAGTCGCAGCACGGGGCGCAGAGGGGCCGCCAGATCCCGGTTCAGGACCCGATGGCTGGTGCTGGTGCAGGTGCCGTACTCCGGCCCCCGAGCGGTGTCGATGATCACATGATCTCCGGGCCTCAGGTTCAGCCCCTGGGGGTCAAAATAGTAGACCTTCTGCCCCGGGCGGAACTGAACGTCCACCACCTGGGCGTAGGAGGCTAATTCTTGTTCATCCATGGTAAACTCCTTTATTTTTAACGCAGGGCATACGCCAGATAGCCGCATACGGCGGCAGGGGAGACATTGCCCTGGGCATATTCAATGGCTTTTTTCAGCGCTTCCACCCCCCGCAGGAGGGTGGCGCCATCCCTCCTCGCGCCGATCTCCCGGGCGCCGGGCATCGGCTCCGGCAGACCCGCCTGACAGACCAGGGCCCCTTGGAGCAGCTCCAGAAAGATCTGGAGCTGGGCAATCAGCCGGTCCCGCTTCCACTTTTCCATGGGGATCAGCAGCCGCAGCAGGGCCACCGGATCGGACTGGGCCACGCAGGCGACGAAGGCCTGGGCGTTTTCGTCGGGCTCGGCCTCCAGCAGGGCCCGGGCGGCGCCTAAGAAGCCTCCGCTTTGCGCGGCGGCTTGGGAAAGGACTTCAGAATCAGCCTGGGGGAAGTCGCTTTCCAGCTGCCGAATCAAAATGTCCTTGGACAGTGGGCTCAGCTCTAATTCCGTACTCCGAGAGCGGACGGTTGGCAGCAGCTTGTCCGCCGCGTCCGTCAGAAGCAGAAACACGCCGTAACCTGGCGGCTCCTCCAGCACCTTCAGCAGGGCGTTCTGCCCGGGAATGCCCAGATCCTGGGCCCGGGGAATGAGCAGGATTTTTTTCTCCGCCTCGTTGGGCCGGATGTAAAGCTCCGCCCGGGCGGCTCGGATCCGCTCCACGGGGACGGTTTTTTTCTCCGGGTCGTCCACGGTGATCACGTCGGGGTGGGTGCCGGCCAGAACCTTCCGGCAGGCCCGGCAGCGCAGACAGGGCTTTTCCCCCTCCCCCCGGCAGAGGATGGCGGCGGCCAGGAGCCGGGCCAGGGTGCGCTTTCCGGAGCCCGTTGGGCCGGAGATCAGATAGCAGTGAGACAGCCGCCCCGACGCCAGGGACGATCTCAAATTTTCCTTCAGCCGGGGATTGCCCAGCAGACCTTCAAATCCCATGGCTTACCCCCAGAGGGCGGAGAGCATGGGAATGACCTGCTTTTTCCGGCTCATCACATGGGGCAGAAACACGGCGTTGTCCTTGGGCGGCACGCCGAAGGCCTGGAAGATGGTGTCGTCGTCCCCTATGTAGAGCAGCTGCGTGCCTTCCAAGAGGACATCCGTCAGCATCAGAAGGATCATGGAGAGCCCCTTTTCCTTGGCGGCGGCGCGCATCAGCTCCAAAAATTCCGCCTTCCGCTCCAGCATCCGGGGACTGTCCATGCAGGTGACCTGTCCCACCCCCAGGGCGTGGCCCGCGATGTGGAACTCCTTGTAGTCGGTAAAAAGCAGCTCCCGGGCGGTGCGGCTTTCCAGGGAGGCGGAAAAGATGTCCCGCCCAAGCTCCTCCAGGGACACGTTGGCGATCCGGGCCATCCGCTGGGCGGTGCGCCGGTCCCGGAGGGTGCAGGTGGGGGACTTGAACATGACGGTGTCGGACAGAATGGCCGCCGCCATCATGCCCGCCATTTTCTCCGAGGGCATCAGGCCCCGGTCCTGAAACATGCTGGCGATGATGGTATTGGTGGAGCCCACCGGCTCGTTGCGGACGTAGATGGGATTGGAGGTCTGGATATCCGCCAACCGGTGGTGGTCGATGATCTCCAAAATCTCCGCCTCCTCCAGCCCCGGAACGGACTGGGAGGCTTCGTTGTGATCCACCAGCACCACCCGTTTCCGCCGGGGGCGCAGCAGATGGTAGCGGGTCAGCACCCCGGCCACCCGGTCGTTCTCGTCCAGAATGGGGTAGCAGGAGTCCCGGTGCTGAAGCACCTGCTCCCGCACGTCATCCACCCGGTCGTCCAGGTGGAAGCAGACCAGATCCTTGGTCCGGCAGATCCGCCCGATGGGCGTGGACTGGAAGATGAGCCGGGCGGCCCGGTAGGCGTCAAAGGGGGTGGAGATGATGCAGGTCTGGGTGGGCAGCTCCCGCAGCTCCTCCGGCAACTCCGCCTGGCACAGCACCAGGCAGTTGACGTTCAGCTCCATGGCCCGGCGGATCATGTCCGGCTGGTGGCCGCACAGGACGATGGTGTCCTTCCGGTCGAAAAGCAGATGCTCCCGGCTCTGGGGCAGGGCAATGGTGACCTCCCCGGCCACGGTATCCGTTTCCTCTCCGGCGTCGTTGAGGATCTTTCCCTCCAGTACGGACAGAACATTGAACAGCGGCACCTCCTCCAGCACCCCGGCGGTGACCAGGGCCATGTTGTAGCTGGCCACGTCCTCCCGGGAGAGCATACCATACAGGGTGCCGTCCTCGTTGGCGACAGGCACCGAGGAAATGCCCTTCTGCTGCTGTAAAACGGACCAGGCCCGGTCCTCGGTGACGGCGGCGCTGAGCACCGGCGGGACGTCAAAATCCAGATCCCGCACCTGGGTGTACATACTGGTGATCAGCTTGGGGGGCTGGAACCCAAACCGATCCAGCACGATCTGGGTCTCGTCGGACACATGGCCCAGACAGGCGGCCTCGTATTCCCGGTCGCCCAGGGCATTGCGCAGGGCAGCGTAAGCCATGGCGGCAACGATGGAGTCGGTGTCCGGGTTCCGATGCCCGGTGACATAGATGGGGTCCATAAAACCCACCTCCCAATTTAGGATTCCTCGGCGGTGATCTCCCCCGCCAGGTTGGTGGCGAAGAGCTCCGCGATCTGCCGCTGGTCCATGCCCTGGCCGATGGCCCACATGAGCTTGGTCAGCGCGGCCTCGGAGGTCATGTCCCGGCCCTGGATGACTCCCAGCTCCAGCAGACGACTGCCCACCTGATAGACCCGGAGGTCAGAGCTGTCGTATAGGCACTGGGTGGTGACCACCACGCTGGTGCCCGCCCGGACCGCCGCCCGGATGCCCCGCAGGCCCTCGTTGAGGACGTTGACCCCACCCAGGCCGAAGGCTTCCAGCACGATGCCTTTACAGCCCATCCGCACCAGGGCGTCGAAAATGGTAGGGGAGAGGCCGGGGGTCAGCTTCACCAGGAACACGTCCTGACTGATTTTTTCCGCCAGCCTGGCCGGTCCCCGCCGCCGGGGCAGGACGGTGGGATCCACCACCAGCCCCCGATTGGTGACCTGGGCGGCGTAGCGGGCGTTGACGCTTTCAAAGGCGGAAAAGCCGGAGGCCCGCACCTTCACCGCCCGGCAGCCCAGCATGACCTTCCGGTCAAAGGCGATATACACCCCCGGGTATCCCGCGGACGCCATGGCGAAGGCGGTGCGCAGATTGTCCGGCCCGTCGGAGAGAATGTCCTGGAGGGGCAGCTGGGAGCCGGTAAACACCACCGGCAGATCGATATCCGGCAGCATGAAGGTCACGGCGGAGGCGGTATAGGCCATGGTGTCGGTGCCATGGGAGATCACGATGCCGTCGAAGCCGGCCCGGTCGCTAAAAATGTCCCGGGCGATGCTCTGCCACTCCTGGGGGGTGATGTTAGAGGAGTCCAGACACATCAGGTCCCGGACGGAGACGGTATAGTAGGTCCTGAGCTGATTGAGCTCCCGCTCCATGACGCCGGCCCGATGGGGCTCTAAGCCCTCGCTGCCGGGCTCCGAGGCGATGGTGCCTCCTGTGGTCAGCAGCAATATCTTTTTTTTCATGGCCACTCTCCGTCCGCCCAAACCGGGCCTACAACTTTTCGATTCTATTATACCCTTCCGGCGTCAAAATAGCAAGCGGAAAAAATAAAAGGGGAACAGGCGGAGCCTGTTCCCCAAATGAACGCCGGGCAATGTTCAGCTGGTCATATTGGCCATGGAGCGGCCGGTGGCGCTCCCGGTGCGGACCTGCCGGAGACCGGTGAGGGTATCGGTCCGGCGGATCCCGACCCACCGGCAGCCTTGAAGGATCTCGAGGCTGGAGGGCCGGCGGATCCGCAGGACGAAATTCTGATTTGAAAGCGCGGTTTCCGGCTCTCCCGGGGCGAACTGCTCTTCCAGTTCAAAGGTGATGGGGGAGGCCTCCAGCGAGAGGTTGCTCTTCGGGTCCTGCTGCTGCGTCAAAGTAAAGCGCACCGCGTGGGTGAGCACCGTGTTTTCCTGCTGGACGGTGAATCCCGGAGGGACTCCGGCCCAGCCGGCCTCCGCCGCCTCTCCCGAGAATACGGCAGAGACCTTAATCCGGTAGAAGTCGCCCTTCCCGTCCAGAGCGCAGGGCCCCTGCTTCCAAACCCCGCCCAGCGCTTCCAGCACCTGGGCGGCAGTGGCGGCGGGCGCCCGGCAGGCGCCGCCTCCCATGCCGGCCGGCGCCATCACCGTCACAGCCACAGTAGCGGTTTTCTCCGCCAGATCCGCTTCCTCCAGGGAAACCGCCGCCGCCACACCCTGTAAGTAGGGAAGGGGCCGGCCCGGGTAGCTCTCCTCTGCCCGGAGCCCGGCGGCATTCAGCTTCTCAATCACTTGCTCGATGAGCCCCATGTATCCTCCGCTCCCTTCCGCACGCAAAGTCCCCAGCGGTAGACCACCGCGTCCCGGCAGCAGATTTCTTCCGCCCGCCGGAAGAGATATTCCTTTCCCCGGCAGCGGAGGAGATCTCCCTCCGCCACCTCCACCTCCGGCGGGCCGATGAAGACATAGCGCCCCTGGGATTTTTCGCCGGTGAGGGCCGTCTCCCGTTCCAGATTCTGCTTGGAATTGGAGCGGCTGGGCTGGAGAAAGCCCCGGAATGGGATCCACGTCTCTTGACGCAGCACTTCCAGGGAAGTGCCGTACTTTTCCATGATCTGCCTGATCACCAGATCCATGCTACACCCCCGAGAAATGGAACCGGTCCCGAAGATAGGGGGCGATGATCAGTTCCGCCTGACTGCGCAGGCAGTTGGACGCGGGATCCCCACCCCGTTTCCGGAAGGTCAGGTCCCCCACGTTCACCTGCTCCAGCTTTTCCCCCTCTTGGATGTCCGAGAGAGCGGACAGCGCCAGCAGACTGGCCGCTGCCAGGAAATCGGCCCGGCAGTCGTCGGGGGTCAGCCCCGGTCGGAGCCGCTGCCGCAGACTGCTGGTAATCCCCCGGCACAGGAGCTTCAGAAGATGGTACTGCCGCTCCTCCAGATTGCCCGCCAGGATCTGCGCCTGGGCGAATACCTGCTCGGCCAGGGTCATACCTTCAGCACCGCCGCCGCGCCGTCGCAGATCTTGCCGAAGCCGGAAATGGCGGTGATGGCCGCCCGCTCCAGCTGCCGGTCGATGAGCTTGTCATATTCCACCAGCACGTCCCCGGCCCGCACCAGCTCCAGGGCGTACCCCTTGTCCAGACCGATGATGGTGCCGTCCTCCACCGCGCCGGTACGGTAAAGCTCCGCGCCTAGGGGCGTGGTCAGCTTGCCGGTGCCCTGGAAGTTCAGTCCGGTGAGGGGATTCTGAAACTCGGGGATCTTCAGCACCTTGGTCATGGTGCCGGTGGACATGAGCAGGGTGTTCATGGTGTAGGGATCGAACTGGCCCCAGAACTCCACCAGCTGGTCGTAGGCCAGAGTGCCGGAGACCCCGGAAATGGGATCGGTGCCCACCTTGTATTCGGCGGCGGCGTTGCCGTTGCCGTCGCCGTGGATCAGCACCTGCACGGCATCGGCGATCTGCATTTTCTGGATGTAGGCGCCGATCTGCCGAAGCATCACGGAAAACAGATCCAGCTTCTGGAACCGCACGGCCTCGTAGCTGGCGATGAGCATCCGGCCCCGCTTGGTCAGGTGTACCAGGTGCTCCTTGGTCTTGACCTGGGTGGCCGGGATGACAGTACCCTCCTCTACCTCCCGAAGGGCTTTGTCCTCCTGGGTGGGTTCGGAGTAGATGGAGCGGTAGTCCATGCTGTCGATGACGGTGGTGGTGGCCACGATGCCGGGCAGAATGTCATTTTCCTCCATCCCCGTCCGCACGGTGCGGGCAATGTACTCGGGGAACAGCACCGCGGAGTCCATGGTGCGGAAAAACTTCTCCACGGAGGAGGAGTCAGGTCCCTTGGCCCGAATGTCGAAGCGCTTCAGCTGGCGCTGGAAGGCGTCGGTTCCCTCCAGGGCGGTGCCCCGGTAGTTTTCGCTGGGGTCCAGGGATTCCAGAACCTGGGTGAAGGTCTTGCCCTCCTGGCGGTACATCCCTTTTTCCAGCTTCAAATTTTCATAGCTCATGCTGCACCCTCCTTTACAGCTCGATGACGGCGGTGGTGGCGGACTTGTCCACCGCCACCACCAGGTACTGCTTGCCCGCGCCGGTTTTCACGCCGCCGTTGCCGTCGGACACCAGCGCGGTATAGCCCATGGCCGGGGCGTCGCCGGAATAGGTGACCTGGGCGAAGCCATGGATCTGCACGGCGGCCTTGCCGCCGTGGACGCTCTCCACCACGCCGCAGGGGGTGTCGCCGTCGCCGCAGGGAGCGACGGACCCGTCGGTTCCCATTTTGCACACCTGGCCGGCCACGCAATCCCCGGCGGGGAAGGTGACGCTGAGATGGCCGATGGCCTCGTAAGAGATGTTCATAAAATGCGCCTCCTGGTAAAATTTATTGGCATCCGGAAGTCCCGGAAATACCCATCAGATCAGAAAACCGCTCTCCACCACGGGGTTTTTCCTTCCCGGGGCGGGAAGCTGGGGAGTTAACGGCAGGACCTCGGCGGCCCGGGCCTCCAAAGCGGTTTTCAGCTTTTGCAGATCCTCCGGCGCGGCCCGGGAGACGATGCTTCTCAGCACCGGCTCCTCGGCGCCCAACTCCAGAGTAAGGCAGAGCCGCACCACGCTGTCCTCTAGGGCCTTCTGGTACTGTTTTCCCAGCTGCGCCAGAGACAGCAGCGCCCGGTACTCCCCCTGGGCCCCAAATTCCTCCGCCAGGGCCTTGAGGCTTTTCCGCCCGGGGCCCATGCCCTTCAGCACGCCGGCCTCGCACTGGGCGGGCACCGCCACGAAGGAAAATTCGTAGGCATCCAGGGGCTCCCGGAGGATGACGCAGCAAAGCTGCCCGTCATAGCGCTCCCCCTTCTGATGCCCGCAGGTGCCGTATTCTCCCCCGCAGATGGAGCAGACCCGTCTGCCCATGGCGCAGCCCACGGAGACCTCCTTTTTGATCCCCGCCTCAATGTCGGAGATGACCTCCCGTGTCTGTTCTCCCCGGCGGATGTAGGCCCAGGCTTTGATATAGTGGACGCTGCCCTCCTGGACCACTTGCGTGGCGAAGATCCTTGCCACCTGGGCGTCGCTGGACCAGCGGTGGTCTACGATCCCGGTTTTCCCCAGAAAAAGCCTTGCCAGCTCCGGCAGGGCCTGGGTGTCGAACCGTTCTAAGTCCCGGTCCACCTGGTCGTCGCAAAGCCGCAGGGCGAAGACGTAGACCTGATCTGCCGTCAGCTTTGCCCGGGCCTGGACGTTGATGGCTTCCAGCTGCCCTGGGGTGGGCGCGCCGTTTTCGCCCACTTGGGCGTCTTTTTTGATTTCCATAGGTATCCCTCCGTCAAATTTCCGGGGCAAGGCCCGCGTCGCTGCGGGCCTTGGCGGCCTGGGCACGGTACAGCTCCGCCCGGGCCTCCTCGGTGATGTCCTGTAGGCTGATCTCATTCCAAAGGATCTCCACTCGGTCGTCCAGTCCCTCCAGAGACAGGAACTTTCGACAGATCCTTACCAGGGCGGGCTCCACCGCCCGGCGCAGGGCCGCCAGCTCGCTGGTGAGGATATCCGCCTGCTGGGTGCTCATCCGTTCGGTGGTACTCCAGTTGAGGCCCAGCAGGAAGGGGGGCAGGCCGGTTTTTGCCACCAGCTGCTCCAAAATCTGCCGCACCGGTACCTGGGAGTCCAGAATGGGCGCTTCCCCGCCGATGACCTTAATCTCCACGTCCCCCACCGCTACGAAGTCCCGGACCGTGCCGTTTTTGCTGTCCTCCATGGCCTTGGCCCACTCCTGGGCGATCTGGCTGCCCCGCTCCTGAACGGAGGCGGAGTCCAGTCCCTCGGTGTCCCGGCAGATGACGCTGTAGCGGACGTTGCCTGCCCGCTCCCAGTTGGCGCCCATGGCAGCGTAGATCTTCATCAGAATATCCGCCAGGAAGGGCATTCCCCGGAACAGGCTCACGCCGTAGGGGTGGGTGGGCTCCGGCAGATGGGTGGTAAAGAGCAGCAGCTGGGGGTAGGGCAGGGGCCGAAGCACCCCACCGGCGTCGGGCCCCCAGAGCTCCAGCTCCAGCGGGTTGCCGCCCTGACGGACCTGGAGCTGAGTCACGTCGCCCCAGCAGACGGCCCGGACCTTTTCACCTGCCACCAGAATTTCCCCTACCGCCCGTCCGTAGGTCAATAGGCTATCCAGGTAGCTTTCCAGGAAGCTGTCGATGCCGATCTGTCCGTTGCCGCTGGGGACGCTGCGGAGAAATGCCACCAGTCGGGCCTGGACAGCCGGATCGCGGCACTTTACCGTGAAGCCGCCCGTCAGCCGCACCAGCTTTCCAATGGCGGCATCCAGCAGCGGGATGGCCTCCCGCAGCTCCCGGTACACCCGTTCCTCTCCGGTGCCCAGGGGAACGAAGCCCCGCAGAGCGCCGAAGGGATGGTCCCCGGAGCGCCGGAGCTGGGATGTCGCGGCGGCAGCGGCGGGGGCCTGCTTGCGTTTCCAAATCATGGTTGGCTCCTTTCAGCTTGTCCGCGCCACCGCCCTGGCGGCGAAGGCCACGGCCCTTCCGCCCAGGACGGTGGCGGCAAAGTAGCGCATATCGTCCATGGCGTGATCGTTTTCCTTTTTCACCCGGTCCTTTTGCCCGCCGGTCAGATCCCAGACATAGCCCTCGATTTCCCGCAGGCAGTCCTCACAGCCCCGACAGATCACGATTCTCCCGGATTTCAGACAGTCGGCGGTGATGCGGATGCCTGCCAGCACGTCGTTTTCCGCCTTCCGCACCCGCCAGCCCCGGCGGCGCAGCACCTCCTGGAAGCTGGCGGCGGAGGGGTCCACGATCACGGCAGTCAGACTTCGCCCGTCGGCCAGACGGGCCAGGGCGTCGGCGTATTCCTCGTCGGTCATCTGCCGCTGCTCCCGGCGTGAGTCGAAGTAGAACTCTTTCACCCGGTACCACCGCTCTCCTAGCCGGCCCCAGAGCCCCATGGAGGTGGGGTTGACAGTGCCGTAGTCGCAGGAGACATACCACCGATCGAAATTTCCCTGGGGCACGTCCTGGGCCATCTCCGGCTGGTAGAAGTCGTACACCCGCCCCTCCGCTTGCACCCACTGCCCCAGGATGAACCGCCGGTAGAAGACGCCGGAGTACAGCCGCTGATACCGCTGCCGGATCTGGGGGGTCAGGCTGGGGTTGTCCTCCATGGTGAAGTGGAGCCGCAGGCAGTTTCGGGCCTCCGCCTCCTGAATCCACGCCCGGTAAAACCAGTGGGTGGGGCCGGCAGGGTTGCAGTTGAACCATAGCCGACTGCCCGCCACGCTGCACCGAGCGCAGGCCTGCTCCACGAAGGACTGGGGCATCAGCGCCACCTCGTCCAGCAGGATCCCGGCGAAGGTGATCCCCTGGATCAGGCTGGCGGAGCTTTCGTCCCGCCCGCCAAAGACGTAGAACTGATTTTCCCGTCCCCGGAACCGCACAGTCACCAGGTTTTCCGTCCGCCGCTCCTTCCAGACGGCCCCCAGGGCCTCCAGCTTGGGCAGAATCTCGGACAGGACGTTCCTCCGCAGGGAGGCGATGGTCTTCCCGCACACGCCGAACCGCTGCCGCTGAAAGCAGCTCATGGCCCACAGGAAAAAGCCCAGCCCCATGGCCAGGGTCTTCCCGGAGCGCACCGCCCCGTCGCAGATGATGGCGTCGCGGGTACGGTACTTGCTCCCAGGCGTCCACCAGGTCAGGACGGTGCGCTGCTTCGGGGAAAAAACCGGGCCATTCAAGGCTCCGCCTCCCCGGCACGTCCCAGCGCGTTGAGAAAGTCCTCCAGCCCTTCCGGTTCCTCGGAAGCCGCCCGGGCCAGCTGCTCCAGGGCTTGCAGCCGGTCGATGAGCTTGATTTCCATGGAACCCTTTTCGCTGCGCTTGATTTCGCTGAGCAGGCTCAGATCCAGCTTGTCCAGCTCCGGGGCCTGCTCCAGGATCAGCCGGACGCAGTCGTTTGCCTCGCCAAAGGCCAACTCCGCCAGCCGCCGGGTCACATCCTGCCGGTTTACCTTCCCGTTTTTGATCCGTTTCTTCAAACCTGCCTCCTTCAAAAAACCTCCCTCCTCATCCCCAGCCGGGAAAACGGGCAGAGTTGCCCCAAAAGATGCAACGAAAAACAAAAAAAGGGCGCCCCGTGGGGCGCCCTCCCTTCTTGCCTCAGCAGCCGCAGCCGCAGCCGTTGGAATTGTCGTTGCAGCCGCAGCCGCAGCCGCCGCTGGTGGTGGTGAGACCGTAGCCGCAGCCGTTGAAGCCGCCGAACAGGATCAGCAGAATGATGATCCAAAGCAGGTTGTTGCCATAGTTACACATGATAGAAGACCTCCAAACATTTTTCGCGGCGGTTGCCGCTCATTCCATCGTATTCCCCACCCCGAAAAATGTGCGCCGGCCCCCTCTGGTATAAAAAAGCCATGCGGAACGCGAAGCGTTCCGCATGGCAAAATCGTTTTTTATCCCAGCTCCCGGTCCGCCAGCGCCAGCGCCTGGGCGATGACCGCGTCCATGTCGTAGTATTTGTACTCTCCTAAGCGGCCGCCGAAGTGGAGCTTTTTCTCTTTTTCCGCCAGCGCCTTGTACTGGCCGTAGAGGGCGCCGTTTTTCTCGTCGTTGACGGGGTAGTAGGGCTCGTCCCCGGGCCTCCATTCGGAGCTGTACTCCCGGCTGATCACCGTCTTGGGCTGCCCCTTGTCCTCGAACCACTTGTGCTCAATAATCCGGGTCCAGGGTGTCTCCCGGTCTGTGTAGTTCACCGCCGCGTTGCCCTGGAAGTTGGGCATGTCCAGCAGCTCGGTTTCAAACCGGACGGACCGGTATTCCAGGGCCCCCAGCCGGTAGCCAAAGTAGGCGTCGATGGGCCCGGTGTAGAGGACCTTGTCCGCCAGGGCGTCCCACTTGTCCTTGTCCGCCAGATAATCCTCGTTCAGCTCCACCGGCGTGCTGCCCAGCATGGCCTGGACCATGGCGGTGTAGCCTCCCATGGGGATGCCCTGGTAGCGGGCGTTGAAGTAGTTGTTGTCGAAGGTCAGCCGCACCGGCAGCCTGCGGATAATGAAAGCGGGCAGCTCCGTGCAGGGGCGGCCCCATTGCTTTTCGGTGTAGCCCTTCACCAGCTTTTCATAGATATCCACCCCCACCAGGGAGATGGCCTGCTCCTCCAGATTTTTAGGCTCGGTGATCCCAGCGGCCTTCCGCTGGCGTTCGATCTCCGCCGCCGCCTCCGCCGGGGTGACCACGCCCCACATTTTATTGAAGGTGTA
>CANQQI010000058.1 GCA_947625945.1 uncultured Oscillospiraceae bacterium | reverse complement strand
GGCAACTACGGGGTGGCCGACGAGGACTACGAAACCAGAGTCCCCACCATCGGGGCCCTGGCGGTGCGGGAGTACAACGACTTTCCCTCCAACTTCCGCTACACCAAAACCCTGGGGGAGGTGCTGGATGAGTACCGGATCCCCGGCATCTCCGGCATCGATACCCGAAAGCTGGCCCGGAGCATCCGGGACTACGGCAGCCGGAAGGCTCTGCTGACCGGGATCGACACCCCCAAGGAGCAGGCCCTGCGGATCCTGGAGGAAACCCAGATCCCTCGGGACGTGGTCAGCCAGGTCAGCTGCACAAAGCGCTGGTATTCCCGGACGGCCAACGCCCAGTACAATGTGGTGGCGGTGGACTGTGGGATCAAGCTGAATATCATCCGCTGCCTCAACGCCCGGGGCTGCAACGTGACCATCGTGCCCTACACCATCACCGCCCAGGAGGTGGAGCGGATGCGGCCCGACGGGGTCTTCCTGTCCAACGGCCCCGGCAACCCGGAGGACGTGGGCTGCGTCATTGAGCTGGTGAAGAAGCTCCGGGGGAAGTACCCCATTTTCGGAATCTGCCTGGGCCACCAGATCATTTCCCTGGCCTACGGCGCGAAGACCTACAAGCTGAAATTCGGCCACCGGGGCGGCAACCACCCAGTCAAGGACCTGCGGACCGGGAAGGTGGAGATCACCTCCCAGAACCACAGCTACGCCGTGGACCCGGAGAGCCTGGAAAAGACGGATCTGACGCTGACTCATTTGAATATTCTGGACAATACCGTGGAGGGGGTGGAATGCCTCCGGGACCGGGTGTTCAGCGTCCAGTATCATCCGGAGAGCGCCCCCGGACCCCAGGACAGCGGCCACCTGTTTGACCGCTTCATAGCCATGATGAAAGAGGAGAAGCGCCATGCCGAAAAGAACTGATTTAAAGAAGATCCTGGTGATTGGCTCCGGTCCCATCGTCATCGGCCAGGCGGCGGAGTTTGACTACGCCGGGACCCAGGCCTGTTTGGCGCTGAAGGAGGAGGGCTACGAGGTGGTCCTGTGCAACTCCAATCCCGCCACCATCATGACGGACACCTCCGTGGCGGACAAGGTGTACATGGAACCCCTGACCCTGGAATATGTGGCCAAGATCATCCGCTACGAGCGGCCCGACGCCATCGTTCCCGGCATTGGCGGCCAGACCGGGCTGAATCTGGCGATGCAGCTGGAGAAGAAGGGCGTCCTGCGGGAGTGCCGCGCGGAGCTGCTGGGCACCAGAAGCAGAAGCATCGAGCAGGCGGAGGACCGAGAGCAGTTTAAAGCCCTGTGCCTGGAGCTGGGGGAGCCGGTGCTGCCCTCCGATATCTGCTCCACGATTGAGGAGGGCGTCCAGGTGGCGGCCCGAATCGGCTATCCGGTGGTGCTGCGGCCGGCCTTTACCCTGGGCGGCACCGGCGGCGGCTTCGCGGACAACGAGGAGGAGTGCCGGACCCTGCTGAAGAACGGCTTAAAGCTCTCCCCGGTCCACCAGGTGCTGGTGGAAAAGAGCATCCGGGGCTACAAGGAAATTGAATACGAGGTGATGCGGGACGCCAACGACACCGCCATCACCATCTGCAATATGGAAAATGTGGACCCTGTGGGCATTCACACCGGCGATTCGGTGGTCGTATGCCCCTCCCAGACTCTGACCAATAAGGAGTACCACATGCTCCGAGACAGCGCTCTGCGGATCATCCGGGCGCTGAAGATCGAGGGCGGCTGCAACGTCCAGTTCGCCCTGGACCCCCTGTCCTTCCGGTATTACGTCATTGAGGTCAACCCCCGGGTGTCCCGGTCCTCGGCCCTGGCCTCCAAGGCCAGCGGCTACCCCATCGCCCGGGTCTCCGCCAAGATCGCCGTGGGCATGACGCTGGACGAGATCCGCCTGGCCAACACCCCCGCTTCCTTTGAGCCGGCCCTGGACTATGTGGTGACCAAAATGCCCCGGTTCCCCTTTGACAAATTCGCCACTGCCGACAACCGCCTCTCCACCCAGATGAAGGCTACCGGCGAGGTGATGAGCGTGGGCAGAACCCTGGAGGAAAGCCTTTTGAAGGCGGTCCGCTCCCTGGAGACCGGCGTAAACCACCTGTATATGAAGAAATTCGACACCTGGGACGAGGACCAGCTCCTTTCCTACATTGCCGAGGGGCGGGACGACCGGCTCTTTGCCATCGCCGCTTTGATGCGCAGGGGAGAGGACATCGGTCGGATCTGCGACATCACCAAAATCGATATGCTGTTTTTGGAGAAGATCCACAACATTGTCGCCATGGAGGGAAAGGTCCGAGAGGCTCCCGGAGATTTGGAGGTTCTGTACGACGCCAAGCGCATGGGCTTCTGCGACGCTGCCATCGCCCATCTCTGGGGCTGGACGGAGCTGGAGGTCTACGAGCTTCGGCGGAAGGAGAATATGCTGCCGGTTTACAAGATGATCGACACCTGCGCCTCCGAATTCGACAGCTACGTTCCCTACTTTTATTCCACCTATGAGACGGAAAACGAGTCCGTCATCTCGGAAAAGAAGAAAATTGTGGTGTTGGGCTCCGGGCCCATCCGCATCGGCCAGGGCGTGGAGTTCGACTACTCCACCGTCCACGCGGTGAAGACCATCAAGGCGGCGGGCTACGAGGCCATCATCATCAACAACAACCCGGAGACCGTTTCCACCGACTACACCTGCTCTGACAAGCTCTATTTTGAGCCGCTGTTTGTGGAGGACGTGATGAACATCCTCCTGCTGGAAAAGCCGGAGGGCGTCATTGCCTCCCTGGGCGGCCAGACTGCCATCAATCTGGCGGAGCCCCTGCGTCGGCGGGGCGTGAAGATCATCGGCACCGACTGCGACGCCATCGAGCGGGCGGAGAATCGGGACGCCTTTGAAAAGGTCCTGAAGAAGCTGGGCATTCCCCAGCCCAGGGGCCGGGCCGTTACCAATATCGAGGACGGGGTCCAGGCCGCCCAAGAGATCGGCTACCCCGTGCTGGTGCGCCCCTCCTTCGTCCTGGGTGGCCGGGCCATGCAGATCGTGGCTGACGAGGAGCAGCTGCGCCACTACCTGAAAACCGCCGTGGAGATCGACGAGGATAAGCCCGTGCTGGTGGACAAGTATATCATCGGCAAGGAGCTGGAGGTGGACGCCATCTGCGACGGGGTGGACGTGTTCGTGCCCGGCATCATGGAGCTGGTGGAGCGGACCGGCATCCACAGCGGCGACTCCATCAGCGTCTATCCCACCTTCAGCGTGTCCCAGGAGGTCAAGGGGACCATCCTCAGTTACGCCAAGCAGCTGGGCCTGGGCATCGGCATTGTGGGCCTTTACAACATTCAGTTTATCGTGGACCGGCAGAACCGGGTGTATATCATCGAGGTCAACCCCCGGTCCTCCCGGACGGTGCCCTTCCTGTCCAAATCCACGGGCTACTCCCTGGCGGATATCGCCACCCTGGTAATTTTGGGCAAGTCGCTGAAGGAACAGGGCATCTTCGCCCTTTATCCGGAGGAGAAAAAGCGCTGGTACGTCAAGGTCCCTGCCTTCTCTTTCTCCAAGCTCAACGGTTTGGATACCTATCTGTCCCCGGAGATGAAGTCCACCGGCGAGGCTATTGGCTACGACAAGACCCTGACTAGGGCTCTGTTCAAGGCCCTCCAGGCCTCGGGCATGAGCATGATGAACTACGGCACGGTCTTCGCCACCATCGCCGACCAGGATAAGCAGGAGGCCCTGCCTCTCATCCGCCGGTTCTACAACATGGGCTTCAACATCATGGCCACCGAGGGCACCGGCAAAATGCTGAAGGCCAACGGCATCCGCACCCATGTGCTGCTCAAATTGAAGGACGGCAGCGACGAGATTTTGGAGGCCATCCGGGGCGGCTATGTGACCTACGTCATCAATACCCGGGATGTGCGCCAATCGGATGTTCTGTCCGACGGCCACGAGATTCGCCAGTGCGCCGTAGAAAACAACGTCAACGTCTTCACCTCCCTGGACACGGTCCGGGTGCTGCTGGATGTGCTGGAGGAGACCACCCTGGGCATTTCCACCATCGACGGGTAAGGAGGGACCATGGAGCAGGCGATCTACACAATTCTGGAAAACCGGCCTCTGGCCCGGCAGGTATACCGGATGGTGCTGTCCGGCCCCACGGCGGCCATCCAAAATCCGGGGCAATTCGTCAATATTCAACTTCCCGGGCGGTTTCTCCGCCGTCCCATCTCCGTCTGCGACTGGGATCGTGAAACCCTGACCCTGATCTACAAAGTGGTGGGGGCGGGCACCGGGGATATGAGCCGTATGGCGCCGGGGCAGACCCTGGACTTGCTGACGGGCCTGGGAAACGGCTACGATTTGGTAAAATCCGGGCCCCATCCGCTGCTGATCGGCGGCGGTGTGGGCGTGCCGCCCCTGTATGGTCTGTGCAGGCGATTGGCGGCTGCGGGGAAGAACTGCACCGTGGTGCTGGGCTTCCAAAATCAGGCGGATGTATTTTATGTAGATGAATTTCGCGCCCTGGGGGCCAAGGTGATTCTCATGACCGACGACGGCACCGCCGGACAAAAGGGCTTGGTCACCCAACCCCTGCCGGAGCTGGAGTATACCTACCTCTATGCCTGCGGTCCCATGCCTATGCTCCGGGCCGTGAACGCCGTAGCGGTGGGGGAGGGCCAGTTCAGTCTGGAAGAGCGAATGGGCTGCGGTTTTGGGTCCTGCATGGGCTGCTCCTGCCTGACCCAAAGCGGCCCCAAGCGGATCTGCAAGGACGGCCCGGTGCTGGAAAGGGGCGAAATCTTATGGTAAATACCAAAGTGGCCCTTTGCGGCGTGGAGCTGGACAACCCCATTATCCCCGCCAGCGGCACCTTCGGCTACGGCCAGGAGTTTGCGGAGTTATACGACATCAACTGCCTGGGCTCCTTTAGCTTTAAGGGCACCACTCTGGAGCCCCGGTTCGGCAATCCCACCCCCCGCATCGCGGAGACCGCCGCCGGGATGCTCAATTCCGTGGGCCTGCAAAACCCCGGGGTGGAGGCGGTGATCGAGAAAGAGCTGCCCAAGTTACGGCAGGTTTTTCATAAACCGGTGATGGCCAATATCAGCGGCTTTTCCGTGGCGGAATATGCCGAGGTGGCCAGGCGGCTGGAGGACCAGCCCGGTATCGGCTGGCTGGAGGTCAATATCAGCTGCCCCAATGTTCACGGCGGCGGCATGAGCTTCGGAGCGGACCCCATCATGGCTGCCCAGGTCACCCAGGCGGTGCGCCGGGTTACCAAGCGGCCCATCATTATGAAGCTGTCCCCCAACGTGACGGATATCGCCGCCATTGCCCGGGCCTGTCAGGAGGCGGGGGCCGACGGCGTCAGCCTGATCAACACCCTGCTTGCCATGCGGATCGATCTCAAGCGCCGTCGCCCGGTGCTGGCCAACGGCACCGGGGGCCTGTCCGGCCCGGCGGTGAAGCCGGTGGCGGTGCGGATGATCTACCAGGTCTATGAGGCGGTGTCCATTCCCATCGTGGGCATGGGCGGCGTCTGTACGGCGGAGGATGTGCTGGAGCTGATGCTGGCGGGGGCTACCGCCGTGGAGGTGGGCGCCGCCAACCTGGCGGATCCCTATGCCAGCAAAAAAATCGTGGAGGAGCTGCCCCGGGCCATGGAAAAGTACGGGGTAGAGAATTTGTCGGAACTGATCGGAGGCGCGCATTAAATGGGCAAAGACGTGATCATCGCCTGCGACTTCGCCGGGCGGAAGCAGACCCTGGAATTCCTGGACCGTTTTTCTCAGGAACGGCCTTTTTTGAAGATCGGTATGGAGCTCTACTACGCTGAGGGCCCCGCCATTGTCCGAGAGCTGAAGGAGCGGGGGCACAAGCTGTTCCTGGACCTGAAGCTCCACGACATCCCCAACACCGTGAAGAAGGCCATGGCGGTGCTGTCCAGCTTGGACGTGGACCTGTGTAACCTCCACGCCGCCGGGACCCGGGCCATGATGGAGGCGGCACTGGAGGGCCTGACCCGGCCCAACGGCACCCGGCCCATGCTGATCGCCGTGACCCAGCTGACCTCCACAGGCCAGGAGCGGATGGAGCGGGAGCTGCTGATCCGGGAGCCTCTGGAGCAGGTGGTCCTCCACTACGCCGCCAACGCCAAGGCCGCCGGCCTGGACGGGGTGGTCTGCTCGCCCCTGGAGGCGGGGAAGGTCCACACAGTCTGCGGGAAGGAATTTCTGACCGTCACCCCTGGGGTCCGGTTCGCCGGTGGGGATGTGGGGGATCAGATCCGGGTCACCACCCCCGCCAAGGCCAAAGAGCTGGGCAGCGACTACATTGTGGTGGGCCGTCCCATCACTGCCGCTCCGGACCCGGTGGAGGCATACCGCCGCTGCCTGGCGGATTTTGTGGATTAAATGAAGGAGGAGCATATGGAAGCGCTGAAACAAGCCATTGCCCGGGACCTGCTGCGCATTGGGGCCGTATTCTTTCGGCCGGACGAGCCCTTCACCTGGGCCAGCGGTATTAAAAGCCCTGTCTACTGCGACAACCGCCTGACCCTCACCGCCCCCCAGGTTCGCACCCGGGTGGAGGAGGGACTGGCGTCTATCATTCGGGGAAAATATCCCCAGGCGGAGGTCCTGATGGGCACCTCCACCGCCGGCATCGCCCACGCCGCCATCACAGGCCATCTTTTGGGCCTGCCCATGGGCTATGTCCGCTCCGGAGCCAAGGACCACGGGCGGAAAAATCAGATCGAGGGCAAGCTCCTGCCGGGCCAGAAGGTGGTGGTGGTGGAGGATCTGATCTCCACCGGCGGCAGCGTGCTGGAGGTGGTCCAGGTCCTGCGGGAGGCCGGGGCGGAGGTGCTGGGCATCGTGTCCATCTTTACCTACGGCATGGCCAAGGGCCTGGCCCGGCTGCGGGAGGCCCAGATCGAGAACACCAGCCTGACGGATTTCGACTGCATCGCCCAGGTGGCGGCCCAGGAGGGCTACATTGCCCCCCAGGATGTGCGCCGGCTGCTGGCCTTCCGGGATGACCCTGCCGACGAAAGCTGGATGGAGGCCCAGGCATGAAGGATCTCATTGATATTCGGGACCTGAGCCCCGAGGATCTCCAAAAATTAACGGATACCGCTCTGGATATCATTGCCCGGCCGGAGGCATACAGCCATCTGTGCCAGGGGGAAAAGCTGGCGACCCTGTTTTTTGAGCCCTCCACCCGGACCCGGCTCAGCTTCGAGGCGGCCATGTACGAGCTGGGGGGCCAGGTGCTGGGCTTCTCCCAGGCCAACAGCTCCTCCGCAGCCAAGGGAGAGAGCGTGGCGGACACCGCCCGGGTAGTAGAATGCTACGCGGATATCATCGCCATGCGCCATCCTCTGGAGGGCGCGCCGCTGGTGGCGGCCATCAACGCCAAGATTCCCATCATCAACGCCGGGGACGGGGGTCACAACCATCCCACCCAGACCCTGGCGGATCTGCTGACCATCCGCCGCCGGAAGGGCCGGTTCGACCACCTGACCATTGGCCTCTGCGGGGATCTGAAATACGGCCGGACGGTCCACTCGCTCATCGGGGCTATGTCCCGGTATGAAGGGGTAAAATTCGTCTTGATCAGCCCGGAGGAGTTGCGGCTGCCGGAGTACGTCCGCCGGGATTTGGAGCAGGGGGGCATCCCCTATGAAGAAAACCGGGATCTGGAAAACGCCATGCCGGGTCTGGATGTCCTGTACATGACGCGCGTCCAGCGGGAGCGCTTTTCCAGCATGGAGGAGTACGAGCGTTTAAAGGACAGCTACATCCTGACGGTGGACAAGCTGAAAAACGCCAAGCCTGACATGTGCATCCTCCATCCGCTGCCCCGGGTCAACGAGATCAGCGTCCTGGTGGACAGCGACCCGAGAGCCTGCTATTTTGAGCAGACCCTCAACGGCAAATTCATGCGGATGGCTTTGATCCTCCGGCTGCTGGGCATTCCGGGGGAGAAGCCTGCCCAGGAGGTGCCGACGGGGGAGGCGGTACCGGGTCTGCGGTGCCGGAACCACCGGTGTATCTGCCAGGTGGAACAGGAGCTGCCCCAGCGGTTCCGCCGGGACCGGGAGGGGGCGTACCGGTGCCTGTACTGCGAGGCGCTGGCGGAAACCGAATAAAAACAATGTCCGCCGGAAGAAAAACCTTCCGGCGGGTTGATTTTTGAGGTGGGATGGGCTATAATAGAAAAAATGTTCGATAAGGAGCCGCCGCTATGGATATTCTGACAAAGAGGGAAGCCCGCCGATTTCTGCTGCGCAAGCACGGCCTGCTGGGGGCCTACCGTTTTTCCGGAAAGGCGGGGGCCCTGGCCTTTCTTCGCCAGGCCGGGTGTGTTCAGTTCGACCCCATCGATATCTGCGGGCGAAGCCCGGACCTGACCTTCCACGCCCGGGTGAAGGGCTTTTCCCGGCGGCAGCTCTGGGAGCTGCTGTACCGGGACCGGAAGGCGATAGACTATTTCGACAAGAATCTCTCGATCACCCCGGTGGAGGACTGGCCCTATTTTGCCCGAGAGCGGGCGGCCCACCTGGATTCCGAGCGGAGCCGGGAGCGGCTCCGGGCGGTCCGGCCTCAAATTTTGGCGGAAATCGCCCGCCGGGGGCCCCTGTGCGCCGGGGACTTTGAGATCGCGGAGAAGGTGGACTGGTATTGGAGCAGCACCTCCATTGCCCGAGCGGCATTGGAACACCTGTATTTTACCGGAGAGCTGGCCATCCACCACAAAAGGGGAAACCTGAAATACTACGATCTGGCCGAAAACTGCGTCCCGCAGGACATTCTCGCCCGACCGGATCCCCTCCCGGAGGATCACGCCCACCGAAAGTGGCGGGTCCGGCGGCGTGTCGGCGCCGTGGGCCTGCTGTGGGACCGGGGCTCCGACGCCTGGCTGGGGATCCCCGGGCTCCGGGCAGGGGAACGGTCCGCCATCTTCGCGGAGCTGACGGAGGAGGGAACGCTGCTGCCGCTGGAGGTGGAGGGCCTTCGTCTCTACTGCCTGGCGGAGGATCGGGCGGTGCTGGATTCCATCCGTTCCGGAGACCGGTTCCGGCCCCGGTGCGAGCTGATCGCGCCGCTGGACAGTCTGCTCTGGGACCGGCGGCTCATCGAAGCGCTTTTCGGCTTTTCCTACCGATGGGAGATCTACACCCCCCAGGAAAAGCGGAAATACGGCTACTACGTCCTGCCGGTGCTCCATGGGGACGTCTTTATGGGAAGGGTGGAGCCGGTGTTCGATCGCGCCGCCGGTGTCCTGACGGTGAAAAGCTACTACCCGGAGCCGGGAGTGCCCCAGAACCAGGCGGCCCTGGACGGGGCCCTTCGGCGGCTGGAGGCGTTTCTTCGGCGGGAATAAAACCGGCCCCTGCCGGGACCGGTTTACATAAGTTTAATTATTTTTCTTCCTTTTCCCAGGGCCAGCGGAATTTCTTCTTCGGCTCCTTTTGCCCTCCGGATAGAGATTGGATGTCCTTTTCCGCGGGGTAGCCCTGCTTTGCCGCTCGGCGGTAGTATTCCAGGGCCTTTTCCCGGTCCGCCGTGACGCCGACCCCGCCCTCGTAGCACTTTCCCAGATAGTATTCCGCCCGGGACAGGCCCTGCTCCGCCGCCTTGGCAAACCACAGATAAGCGGATGCTGGATCCCGTTCTACGCCCCGGCCTGTAAAGTAGCACATGGCAAGGCTGCACTGGGCCCGGGCACTTCCGGCCTGGGCGCCCTGACGGTACAGGGCGACAGATTTTTCCCAGTCCTGCTCTACGCCGATGCCGGCCTCGTAGCAGGCGCCCAGACTGGCGGCGGCCTCAGTATAGCCACCCTCCAGGGCGGCGCGGTAGAGGGCAGCCCCTTTCTGGGGATCCTTAGCCACCCCCGTGCCCCGCTGGAAGCATTCCCCTAAGTAGTACTGGCCCCGGGGAAAGTTCTGATCGGCGGATTTTTGGAACCACTCCGCCGCCTTGCCGTAGTCCCGGGGAAAAGCGACTCCCCAATAGTAGAAGCAGCCCAAAAAGCTCTGGGCCTGGGGGTCCCCCTTTTCCGCCGCCTGGCGGTACAACTCGGCGGCCTGCACCTTGTCCATGGCGGTGCCCCGACCCAGCTCGTAGCAAAGCCCCAGCGAGCAGGTGGCGGGCAGATAATCCTTCCGATGGGCCTGCTGATAATAGGCAAAGGCCCGCTCCCGGTCCGCCGGCACCCCAATGCCCGATTCATAGCACTTGCCCAGCAGGTGCATGGCCCGGGGGAAGCCCTGCGCCGCTGCCTTTTCCAGCCAACGGATGGCCTCCTTTGGGTTCCGGGCCGTGCCAATGCCCTGGAGGTAGCAGAAGCCCAGATTGCACTGGGCGGGGGGATAGTCCTTTTCCGCCGCCTGGCGGTAGAGCCGCAGCGCCTCCGCCTTGTCCATGGGTACGCCGTTGCCCAGCTCATAGCACACGCCCAGGGCACAGGTGCCGATGGGCAGGCCCACGTCGTGGACCCGGCGGAACAGGGATGCGGCCTTTTCCGAGTCCCGTTCCACGCCGCTGCCCAGCTCATAGCACCGGCCCAGCAGATAAATGGCCCGGAGATTGCCCATTTGCGCCGCCTGACGGAACAGCTTCGCGCCGGCCTCCAGGTCCTGAGGCACCCCCACGCCGCAGAAGTAGCAATTTCCAAGGCTGCACAGAGCGGGGGCAAAGGGAAGCGCAGCGGCCTTCCGGTAAAAGGCCACCGCCCGCTTGGCGTCCTGAGGAACGCCCTGCCCGAACTCCCAGCAGTGGCCCAGCTGGGTCAGAGCATGGGGGCTGCCCTGTTCCGACGCCTGGGTGAACAGACGCACCGCCTGATCCGGGTCCTTTTTGACCCCGTTACCCTCCAGATAGCACATGCCCAGGCTGTACTGGGCGAAGGCGTCGCCGCCCTCCGCCGCCCGGGTGAGGTAGGCAATCCCTGCCGCCGGGTCCTGCTGGGACCCACCCAAGCCGTAGAGAAGTCGGAGCCCCATTTGGCACAGCTGGGCCGGATCCTCGGGCCGGGAAGCGCCCCGGGACTGGTTCATGGCCGCGGCCCGGCGAAGGAGCCGGGGGTCGATGGATACCAACGTCATATCCTCCTGGGCGCTGGGATCAAGCTGCCAATTTTCTTCCTGGGCCATGGGCTCACTTCCTTTCCGTCGGCTCCGGGAAACCACCTATAATAAATTAGTATAGCACACTCCGGGATGGATTTCCAGAGTCCGGCGAAAAATTTTCTATTGAATTTGAATTAAAAGGAGGGAAAGGAATGCGCCTGGGTTACGACTTTTTTCACCGCCCCTGTCTGGAGGTGGCTCGGGACCTGGTGGGCAAGGTGCTCGTTCATCAAACCCCCGAGGGGGAGAAGCGGCTGCGGATCACCCAGACCGAGGCCTACTGCGGGGAGACCGATACCGCCTGCCACGCCCATCACGGCCGCACCAAACGGAACGAGGTGCTCTACGCCCCGGCGGGGACGGTGTATGTCTACCTCTGCTATGGCATCCACAACCTGCTGAACCTGGTGACCGGGGAGGAGGGAGCGCCGGAGGCGGTGCTGATCCGGGCCTGCCAGGGGGCCGAGGGGCCGGGAAAGCTGACCAAGGCTCTGGGCATTGGCCTGGACCTAAACCGCGCCAGCGCCGTGGACGGCGACGAACTCTGGGTGGAGGACGACGGCTTCCGCTGCTCCGTCAAAACCGCCAAGCGCGTCGGCATCGGCTACGCCTCCCA
>CANQQI010000057.1 GCA_947625945.1 uncultured Oscillospiraceae bacterium | reverse complement strand
AGCTACGGATTTCAGCCGGAAAACGCGGTGGATTACACCCAGGTTTCCTTCTCCGGCCTGCTGGAGCAGGGCCGGGTGCAGGAAAACTACACGGAATACGCGGACGAGATGGTGGACTACGGGAAGCTCTTTACCTTTTACGTCCTCTCTCTGGACACCTATAACCGCCTCTCCGGCGAAAACGTTCAGTTGGCGGAGGACGAGCTGCTGGTCTACGCCCTGCGGGGAGCGTACCCGGACGACACCTTCGCTCTGGAGGACGGGCCGGAGTACCGTGTCCGGCCGATCAATGATTTTTCCGCGGTGAACGGGGAGGCGGCCGTGGACGTGGTCAACAGCTTCTATCTGGTGACCACCGATGTAGAGCGGCTCCTGGCTCCCATTGAGGACTTCCGGGATGCCGGCGGCGGGCACACCTATAACCCCTTTTGGTACTATCGCTTCGACACCGGCGCCGGGCCGGAGACCCAGATGGACCTGATCGGTCGGCTGGACAGCCTTCTCACCGCCGGACTCTTTGAAACCGGCGGACAGGAGGAAACGGCCCTTACCTATGACCAATTCCCCTACGACTATATTCAGACGGAGAGCCGGGAAGGAAACCGCCAGGACTTTTACGCCACCTTCGGCGGGCTGCTCTATCTGGGGATTTTGCTCAGCATCGTCTTCCTGGCGGCCACGGTGCTGATCCTCTACTACAAACAGATCTCCGAGGGCTATGAGGACCAGGCCCGCTTCGGCGTGATGCGGAAGGTGGGCATGACGCCCCAGGATATCCGCCGCAGCGTCAATTCCCAGGTCCGCACGGTCTTTTTCCTGCCCCTGGCCGCCACGGTGCTGCACCTGTGCTTCGCCTTTCCGCTGATCTACCGGCTGCTGATTCTGTTCAATCTGGACAATCTGCCGCTGCTGCTGGCGGTGAACGGGGTGTGCATCCTGATTTTTGGGGCGTTCTACCTGCTGGTCTACCGGCTGACCTCCAACGCCTACTACCAGATCGTCAGCAACGCGAAAACCTAAAGAATTCCCCCTTCGCTGGATCCGACAGGACACACCGAAGGGGGAAAAACCATATGTAGGCCGGAAAAGCGCCTGAAAAAACCTTCCGGCGGGACCCGCCGGAAGCCTGCTGAATCAGAGGAAAACTGGAAAGTATACTTTTTCGTTATGTCTAAAAAAGTCAAAAATTGGTATTTACAAATTACTTTTTATATGATACAATCCTTTGCGGACAGGGTCCGACAGCGTTACAAAAAAGTATACTTTTTGAAAATTTCCGGTGTTTGCGTCTGTTTTCCGCAACATAAGCAAGTGTTTTTGCCCGGACTCTGCCGTTTTTATGGATCGTATGATTTTTTAATTTTATAATCATACTTAGGAAAGGCGGTTTCACAGAGAATGGGAAATACCAATATTTTTGTTCGGGCCAGGCGCTGGGCGAAGTTTCTGTACCAGTACATTGGGGAGCGGATGCACGGGCTGGATTTCAGTATGCTTTATGTGGGGGAACTCCAGAGAAACGTGGCCGCGTTCCACGGCTACAGCATGACCGACGCGGACGACATGAAGCGGATGCTGAAGGAACTGCCCATTGATCCGAGCCAGTCCGCCTTTGTGGATCTGGGTTGCGGCAAGGGTATGTGCATGAAATGCGCGGTGGAGTGCGGCTTTAAAAAGGTCGCCGGCGTGGACCTGGACCCCCATCTTCTGGAGATCGCCAAAAACAATATGAAGAAGCTGAATATGGATGTGGACTGCATCTATTCCAATGTGCTGGATTTTGAGCATTACGCGGATTATGATGTATTCTATCTGTTCAATCCCTTCGGAAAGCAGATCACCGAGCAGGTGGCGCTGAAGATCATCGAAAGCCAGAAGGAGCGGAACCGGGATATCTGGGTGGTCTATTACCATGCCAAATTCGCGGAGGCCTTCGACAACACCGGATATATCTTCCAGAAGGAGACCCACGATCAGATGCGGGATTGGACTACCCGGTATTACCTGTATCCCAAGAAGTAAACCCGCCTGTCAGCGGCTGAAGAAAGCCAAGAGTATAAAGAATCGCGCAGCGCCCCCTCCCGGGTATTCCCCCGGGAAGGGGCGCTTTTTCATTGGCATACGCGGCGCTGCTGGCCGGACTGAACCGGCGGCCTGCTGGTATTGACAAATCATTACTTTTTTGGTGAAATTATATGCCCCTGGCTTGCTATTTCCGGCGCGTTCGACTATAATAAACATATCGATATCTCCCATAAGGCTTACGCCGAGGCGCTGATCGACCACGTGACTACTTATTGATCTTTACGGGAAAAGGAAGTTTGAGCAATGGATTTACAAGGAGCTGATATCCCGGCTCAGGGACAAAAACCCGGCGAGGCTGTTCTAACGCCAACGCCGGAGACGAACAGAATGGAGCGGGCGCGGGCGGATGCCCGGCTGGAACTGGCGCGATATAACAGCCTCCCCCGGAGCGGCCATGGACGCATGAAGGAATATCTGCGGCATATGGCCGAGCTCGACAGGATGGTAAAGGCAATGCTGGCCTACGACCTGCCCTCCCACTGGGGGGATCGGCTAATCGCCAGTGTGGATTCTTCCAGCAAACGGGCCAAAAAGCTGTTCGGCTACTGGGGTTTCACGGGGGAAAACGTGTCTCTGGAGCAGCTCGACAAATATGACCGGGCCTCTGAGCAGACGCTTCGTCCCTATGCGCGAGAGCTCTGGGAACAATACCGGACGGAGCAAAAGACCGTCCGGGAGATCCTGGCCCAATGCGAGGCGGAGGACGAGGCGGAGGAGGCCTTTTGGAAGCACTGCGGAACGCTGCCGGAGCAGGTTCGGGATTACTTGGTCTATGAGCTTGCCAGGCAGGACCCGCCCCATGGGCACGATGTTTTCCATGGTTTCATGAAAATGGGTTCCAAGGGCGTATTCTGGTACAACAGCTGGGCAAGAACGAAAAACGACGTTGGTCCGGCCTTCGGGATCTGCCCCGGGTGCTTCGCCGGGCGGGATCCGCTGCTGTTCTATGCCCTCGGCAAAGTCCCTGCGGGCCTGCCATTGAAAGAACTTGGGGAAAAAGAGCCGCCTGTCTGGTTCACGCAAGCGTATCAGGTCATTCAGGACTGTTCCAGCGGCATCCGGATGGAGAGCCTGCGGGGCCAAGTGTTTCTGTTCCGGCTGGACAAAGGGAACATCCGCAGGATGGATATCTTTTACGGCCTGCGGTTTGGTGAGGAGCATCCGGACTATGTGTTCACCTGGCCGGGATCCGGGGAATTTTGGTGTACGCTTGGAGAGGTGGTAGACGGCAAGCTGGTCCCTCTGTACCGGGACGATTTTTGCATGAAATGATGAGAGAAGGGAAGTGTCGTATCTATGGCGAGCATTTTCAAGAAGCGTTCTTCCGAAGCACCCGAGGAGCAGGAGGGTTCCCGGCATTCCTGGCGGGGCGATATGATCCCCCGGGAGACCGGCTCGGGGCAGTCTGTTAAGCGCTCCGGCGGCGGCGCTTGCAATTTCTGCCCCACCGTTCGTCTGGAATGGGTCAGCCGGGAGACGGATGCCGATGGGAAACCCTTGCACGTGCGCGCCCCCAAGGGCCTCGCCTCCACCATGCCCGAGGTGGGTTTTACCGCCGCGGGAAAGCTGTATGCCAGCCGGGCCATGCTTACCTTCCGGGAGGTCAAAAATAGTCCCTGGGCCAAAGACGTGTATGGGCGGGACGTTCTGGTGTTGAAAGAGCGTTTTCCCTGCTTTGACAGTTCGGACTTTCTCTATGAAAAGCGTTATTTTCGCTGGTATTTTCTGTGCGAGAACGGGAAGCTTACCTGCGTTTATCACACGGATGAAACGCCTGTTGTCACTGTGACAGAAGATGTGCTGGATGTAGAGCGCGACTGCTGGAGAAAGATGCAGGACCTGGGGTGCTTCACAGACCCTAAGGATCGTTGAAACGGGACCGTGCGCGGTTGCGGCGATCAAGGGGAATTTGACACGGGGCGTCCATTACGCCGCCGTAATCAAAGAAAGACCAAACCAGTCGAGGGGCTCTGCCACATGGCGGAGCCCCTTGTTTCGCGCAAAGCGCCTGCGAACCGGGTTCAGAAGGTCGATTCAATGAAAAACCGTATCCGCTTCCGTAATCTGCGGTAGGCGCGGGACGCCCAAGGTATAAAAAGCCGCCGCAAGCGAGACGCGGCTTGCGGCGGCGTGGAGCTACTGGCCGGACTTGAACCGGCGACCTGCTGATTACGAATCAGCTGCTCTACCGACTGAGCCACAGTAGCGTTTTTTACTTCCGTATTATAGCCGCTAACAGGGAAAAAGTCAACAGAAATTTCTTCCCGCGTTGCCAAATTCCGTGGGCCGTGTTATAATACAGATACTTGGACTGCGAGGTGGCTTTTTTGACCAAACTGCTGAAATATATGAAGGGCTATGGGCGGGACTGCGCCTTGGGGCCCCTGTTTAAGCTGCTGGAGGCGGTGTTTGAGCTGCTGATCCCTCTGGTGGTGGCCCAGATCGTGGATGTGGGCGTCGCCGCCGGGGATCGGGGCTTTATCGTGCGGATGTGCCTCCTGATGGTGCTGCTGGGGCTGGTGGGCCTGGTCTGCGCCATCACCGCCCAGTATTTTGCCGCCCGGACCGCCGTGGGCTTCGCGGCCCGGGTGCGTCACGCGGTGATGGCGCATATCCTGTCCCTAGGGTACACCGAGCAGGACGCCCTGGGCGGCGCGACCCTGGTCACCCGCATGACCTCGGATATCAACCAGGTACAAAACGGGGTGAATCTGACCTTGCGGCTGCTGCTGCGGTCCCCCTTCGTGGTATTCGGGGCCATGAT
Organism: uncultured Oscillospiraceae bacterium; assembly: GCA_947625945.1. Taxonomy (GTDB): domain Bacteria; phylum Bacillota; class Clostridia; order Oscillospirales; family Oscillospiraceae; genus Faecousia. The sequence goes on along the minus strand of CANQQI010000057.1, from coordinate 7,433 downwards.
CATGGCCTTTACCATTGATTTTCAAGCGGCGCTGGTGTTTGTGGTACTGATCGGGGCGCTGTGCCTGGTGGTGTTCGGGATCATGCTGGTCACCATGCCCATGTACCGCCGGGTCCAGGTGGGCTTGGACGGCATTACCGCCGCCACCCGGGAAAACCTGGCGGGGGTACGGGTCCTGCGGGCCTTCTGCAAGGAGGACGACCAAATTCGGACCTTCTCCCAACGGACGGAGGTTCTCAAGGAGCGGCAGCTTCTGGCCGGGCGGGTTTCGGGGCTGATGAACCCCCTGACCTTTGCCATTTTGAATCTGGCCGTGGCGGCGCTCATCCAGGTGGGGGCGCTGCGGGTGGAGGCCGGCGTGTTGACCCAGGGTCTGGTGGTGGCGCTGTACAACTATATGTCCCAGATCCTGGTGGAGCTGGTGAAAATGGCCAACCTGATCATCAACATGACCAAGGCCGCCGCCTGCGGCAACCGGGTGCAGGCCCTTTTGGAGGTCCAGGCTCTCCAGACCGACGGCCCCGATACCCAGCTGCCTCAGGGCGGCGTGGAATTTCGGAACGTCACCGCTTCCTACGCCGGGGCCGCCGCCCCGGCCCTGGAGGGTATTTCGTTCCTGGCCCGGCCCGGGCAGACCATCGGCGTCATTGGGGGCACCGGCTCCGGCAAGACCACCCTGGTGAACCTGATCCCCCGGTTTTACGACGCCTCCTCCGGTCAGGTGCTGCTGGACGGTCGGCCGGTGGACAGCCTGAACCGGCAGACCCTTCGGCGGGAGATTGGGATGGTGCCCCAGCGCTCCGAGCTGTTCCAGGGCACCATCCGGGAAAACCTGCTCTGGGGCGACGGCAGCGCCACGGACGAGGAGCTCTGGCAGGCCCTTGAGACCGCCCAGGCCAGCCAGGTAGTCCGGGACAAGGGCGGGCTGGACAGCCCGGTTTCCCAGGGCGGGGCCAACTTTTCCGGGGGCCAGCGCCAGCGGTTGACCATTGCCCGGGCCCTGGTCCGAAAGCCCAGGATTCTGATCCTGGACGACAGCGCCTCGGCGCTGGACTACGCCACCGACGCCAGGCTGCGCGGCGCCATCCAAAATCTGCCGGAAAAGCCCACGGTATTTGTAGTCTCCCAGCGGGCAGCCTCGGTGCGGTACGCGGATCAAATCCTGGTGCTGGACGAGGGTAAACTGGTGGGGCAGGGGAGCCACGGGGAGTTGCTGGCGAGCTGCCCGGTGTACCGGGAGATCTACTATTCCCAGTTCCCCAGAGAGGAGGCTGCCCATGAATGAGCAAAATCAATGGCAGATTCTGAAAAAGGTCCTGCTCCGGGTGCGGCGGCACCTGTGGAAGATCGCCGCCTCCCTGGTCCTTGCCACGGGATATGTGGCCATGAGTTTGCGGATCCCCATTTTAGTGGGACAGGCGGTGGACCAGATTGTGGCTCCCGGGGACGTGGATTTTGCCGCCGTGGCGGCCATTTTATCCCGGATTCTGCTCTGCGCCGCCCTGGGGGCGGTGAGCCAGTGGCTGATGCAGGAGATGAACAACCGCACGGTCTACCGGGTGACCCAGCAGATCCGGGAGGAGGCGTTCCGCCATTTGCAGAGGCTGCCCCTGTCCTATCTGGACAGCCATCCCCAGGGGGACATCGTCAGCCGGGTGGTGGCGGACGTGGACAGCTTTGCCGACGGCCTGCTCATGGGCTTTACCCAGTTTTTCACCGGCGTCACCACCATTTTAGGCACCCTGGGCCTAATGCTGGCCATCCGCTGGCAGATCGCCCTGGTGGTGGTGGGCATTACCCCGGTTTCCCTGCTGGTGGCGAAATTTATTGCCCAGCGTACCTATGACCTGTTCCGGGAACAGACCGCCGCCCAGGGGGAACAGACCGCCCTGATCAACGAGACGGTGGGGGGCCTGAAAACCGTCCAGGCCTTTTCCCATGAGGAGGCTACTCTGGCAGATTTTGACAAAATCAATACCCGCCTGGAAAAAAGCGCCCTCAAGGCCATCTTCTACTCGTCCATCACCAATCCCAGCACCCGGTTCGTCAACGCCCTGGTCTACGCCGGGGTGGGCCTGACCGGGGCCCTGTCCGCCATGACGGGGGGCATCACCGTGGGAAATCTGACCAGCTTTCTCAGCTATGCCAACCAGTATACCAAGCCCTTTAACGAGATCTCCGGGGTGGTGGCGGAGCTGCAAAATTCCCTGGCCTGCGCCGGCCGGGTGTTCCAGCTGATCGAGGCCCCCGCTATGGACCCGGACCCCCAGGAACCCGCCCGCCCGGCGAAATTCACCGGCGGGGTGGAGATCCGGGACCTGGAATTTTCCTATACGCCGGAAAAGCCCTTGATCCGGGACTTCTCCCTCTCGGTCCGCCCCGGCCAGCGGGTGGCCATTGTTGGCCCCACGGGCTGCGGCAAAACAACCTTTATTAACCTTCTGATGCGTTTTTACGATCCCCAAGGAGGCCGGATCCTTTTGGACGGGGTGGACACCCAGACCATGAGCCGCCGGGCGCTGCGGCGGAGCGTGGGGATGGTGCTCCAGGACACCTGGCTCCAGTCCGGCACCGTGGCGGAGAATATCGCCATGGGCAAGCCGGAGGCCACTCGGGCGGAGATCATCGCCGCTGCCAAGCAGGCCCATGCCCACGGCTTTATCCGGCGGCTGCCCCAGGGCTACGATACCCCCATTGGGGAGAGCGGCGGCGCATTGTCCCAGGGCCAGAAGCAACTGCTGTGCATCGCTCGGGTGATGCTCTGCCTGCCGCCCATGCTGTTCCTGGACGAGGCCACCTCCTCCATCGACACCCGGACGGAGCTGCAGGTCCAGCGGGCCTTCGACGCCATGATGGCGGGCCGCACCAGCTTTATCGTGGCCCACCGGCTGTCCACCATCCGGGAGGCGGACATCATTCTGGTCATGAAGGACGGCCAGATCATCGAGCAAGGCCGCCATGAGGAATTGCTGCGAAAGGGCGGGTTCTACTTTGAGCTCTACAACAGCCAATTCGCCCATTAAAGTTTAGCCCGGCGGGATCCCCCGCCGGGCTAAATATAGGGTACGCTGCCAATGCTACCTGCCCCGCCGCCGATACCGGGCTGGGCACAAGGGAAACGAATTTAGATATCTGCGTGCGTACTGTCGGCGGTCACCGGCTAATAACAACCGAAACGATATTGCTGCACCGCCGATACCGGGCCGAGCGCAAGGGGAGCGAATTTAGACATCTTCGTGCGCATTGTCCGCGGCGACCCGCCGCTTGTCGGCGGCCACCGGCCAATAACAACCGAAACGATATTGTTGCACCGCCGATACCGGGCTGGGCGCATGGGGAGCGAATTTAGACATCCCCGTGCGCATTGTCAGCGGCCACCCGCCGCTTGTCGGCGACCACCGGCCAATAACAACCGAAACGATATTGTTGCACTGCCGATACCGGGCAGAGCGCATGGGGAGCGAATTTAGACATCCCCGTGCGCATTGTCAGCGGCCACCGGCCGCCCGTCAAAGGAATGGGCCTCCACATAGCTCATCATCTGATTCCGCCGCCAGGCGATCCCGCCCAGACCCAGAAGGGTGACGATAACGATCCAGCCCGTGCCGCTGTCCCGGACCCAGAGGAAACCAATCGCCAGAATATAGAGGGCGCCCAGCAGAAGATTGGAAAGGAAATGCTCCTTCTTCCACTTTTCCGTGAAATACGCCACCCGATCCTTATAAGAAAAGGCGCTTTCCCGCAGGGCGGACTTGATGACCTCATCCGCGGCGGCGGGATAGTCCTTCTCGTCCAAAGCCCGGCCCGCTAGAAGCTCGTTGATGGTGAGCCCATAGAGCTTGCTCAATTGCTCCAGCATTTCCACCGGCGGCAAATAAGTGCCCGTCTCCCACCGGGAAACGGTTTTCCCGCTGACCCCCAGTACCTCCCCCAGGGCCTCTTGGGTCATACCCCGGCCTTTTCGCAGCTTGGCCAAAAACGCGCCGATAACCTTTAGATTCATAAAAACGCCTCCTTTAATAATAGGATAGCATAAACGAAGGAAAAAGTCTTCCCCATAAACAGCGAATCCCGACTGCCCGCCGGACAGCCGGGAAAATTTATCGGCTTTTCCAGGTCAGAACGCCCTTGACGCCTTCCACCAGCGCTTCCATCTCCGCCTGGGTGGTCTCTCGGCTGAGGGAGACCCGGAATGCTCCGTCCACCGTCGCCGGCGGCAGGCCCATGGCGGAGAGGACGTGGCTCCGGTGCCCCTTCGCGCAGGCGGAGCCGGCGGAGACGCAAATGCCTCGCTCTTGCAGCAGATTGATGGTGTTCTGGACAGGCACCCCGGGAATGGAGAGGCTTAAAATGTGGGGGGCGTCGTGAGCGCCCAGGATCTGGACCCCTTTAAGTTTACATAACTCTATAATGGCCAATTCCAGCAGTCCCCGCTCCCGCTGGGCATCCGCCCGAAAGGTCTCGGACGCCGCCTTGCAGGCGGCTCCGAAGCCGAAAAGGGCAGGGGTGGCCTCTGTACCGCTGCGGAAGCCTCCCTCCTGGCCGCCTCCTTGGAGCAGCGGCGGGAAGAACCCCAGCCGGGGGCTGATGTACAGCGCCCCCGCCCCCTTGGGGCCATGGATTTTGTGGGAGGAGACGGTGATCAGATCCGCTCCCAGGGTTTTGGCCTGGAAGGGGACCTTCAGAAAACCCTGCACGGCGTCGGTGTGGAAAACCGCCTCGGGGCAGCGGCGGTGGACCAGGCGGGCCATCTGGGAGACGGGCATTACAGCCCCAGTCTCGTTGTTCACCAGCATCACGGACACCAAAATAGTGTCCGCCCGCAGAGCGCGCTCCAGCGCATCTGCGGAGACCCGCCCCTGGGCGTCAGGGGCCAGATAGGTCACATCAAAGCCCCGGCTCTCCAGTTCCTTGGCGCAGTTTAGCGCCGCCGGATGCTCCACGGCGGTGGTGATGATGTGTTTTCCCCGCTTGCCCAGCTTTTTGGCGGTGCCGAAAAAGGCCCAGTTGTCCGCCTCGGTGCCGCCGGAGGTGAAGAACACCCGCCCCGGCTCCCCGCCCAGAGCGGCGGCCACTTGGCTCCGAGCGGCACGGAGGGCCCGGGCGGACCGGATGCCGAAATCGTAGAGGGCGCTGGGGTTGCCCCAGTCCTCCGTCATGGCCCGGCTCACCGCCTCCACCGCCTGGGGACAGGGCCGGGTGGTGGCGGAATTGTCTAAATAGATCATAGCACTCACTTTCCAACGCAGAAGCGTTCAAAAATCCTGGCGGTGATATCCTCCCGAACGGTGGCGCCGGTGACCTCGCCCATGGCCTCCATGGCGGCCTCCACGTCGGTCAGCACCGCGTCCGGGGTCAGATCTAAGGCTTCCAGCGCCCGGCCCAGGGCCGCCTCCGCCCGGCGGATGGCGTCAAACTGCCGGGGGTTGGTCAGAATGGATCCGTCCACAGGCACGCTGCCCCCGAACAGTTCCTCCACAGCCCGGGAAAAATCCTCCAATCCGGCGCCGGTACGGGCGCTGACGGAGAAAACCAAGGGGAAGGGCAGCTCCTTCGGCTCCACCACCTGGGGAAGGTCCGCCTTGTTGATCAGGCCCACGGATTTGGGGGCGGCAAGACACAGCGTCATGGCCTCCCGGTCCTCGGCTGTCAGCGGTTGGGAACCGTCGCAGACGAAAATGGCCAGCTCCGCGCCCTCCGCCGCCGCTTTCGACCGCTCCACCCCCAGCTTTTCCAGAGGATCGGCGGTGGACCGGATTCCGGCGGTGTCCGTCAGCCGCAGCCGAAGGGAGCCCAACAGCACACTTTCCTCCACCGTGTCCCGAGTGGTGCCGGGAATGTCCGTGACGATCACCCGGTCAAACCCCGCCAGGGCGTTGAGCAGGCTGGACTTGCCCACATTGGGCCGCCCCACCAGGACGGCGGAGACGCCGTTTTTCAGCACCCGGCCCCGTTCATAGGTGGCCAGCAGCTTTTGGAGGCGCCCCCGGCAGGACTCCAGGACCCCGGCGTAGGTGGGGAGGGAGAATTCATCGATCTCCTCATCAGGGTAGTCCAAAACCGCGTGAAAATGGCTGCAAAGATCCACCAACTCCTGATAAACGGGGGCCAGCCGCCTTTGCAGAGCGCCCTCCACTTGCCCAGCGGCGTTGACGGCGGCATCCGGAGTCTCCGCGTCGATGAGATCCATCACCGCCTCTGCCTGGGTCAGACCAAGGCGGCCGTTGAGGAAGGCCCGCTTGGTAAATTCCCCCCGCTGGGCGGGCCGGGCCCCGGCATGGTACAGCGCCTCCAGCCCCGCAGCCAGAACGGCGGGAGAGCCGTGGCACTGGATTTCCGCCCCGTCCTCGCCGGTGTAGCTGCTGGGCGCCTGGAACCGCACCGCCACGCACTGGTCGATGGGCCGCCCTCGGCTGTCTAACAGAGTCCCTAGGATCAGCTTCCGTGCCGGCGCCTGGGAGAATGGGATGCCGCTTTTGGCAAGAAACACTTTCTCCACCGTCTGGGCGCAGCCCTCCCCGGACAGCCGCAGGATGCCGATGGCGGTGCGCTGGGAGCCGGTGGATACGGCGGCGATCAAATGGGCCATGGCAAATCCTCCCGGCTGTTCCACACCATCCGGATGGCGGCGCCCTTCTCCGGATGGAGGACTTTTTCCGCCCCGTCCGCTTGGAAGCCGTAATTCTCAAAAAACCCGATGGCGGAGGGGTTTTCCTTCGGCGCCCAGACGGTCACGCCCAGCCCGGGGAGAAGCTCCCGGAAGGCGGCGTCCAGCAGCCTTTTTCCGATGCCCAGTCCCTGGGCGCGTTTCAATATATATATGGAATCGATCTCCCCAAAGCCCTTCCGGTCCTCGTCCCGGGAGGGCCTATAGACGCAGAAGCCCACGATTTTTTCCCCCAGCTCCGCTACAAATGCCATTTCTTGAGGCTGCCAGGCGGCAAAGGGGACATCACCCATCCGATCGGCGTCCTCCGGCTCCAGTGGCCGGATCAGGGGCTCTTCCAGAGCCTCCACCAGAAAGCTCACCGGCCGGAACCCATCGTTGCAGGAGACCATGGCGGAGGCGGGATCTTTCATCCAGCCGTCGTAAAGCCCGGCAGCGCCGTTGCCCAGGGCCATGACGAAGGGGGAGAGGGTGGCCCAGGCGCTGTCGCACAGCCCCGCGGGCTGCCGGCCCCGGGTGTAGAAAACCTGCCCCTGGGTCAAGTCGCAGGGATGAGGCTGGGGATTCTCATATTGGGCCGAAAGATCGGCGTAATTTGCCATCCGCATGACGGAAAGGCGGCAAATCTTCATATCCAGACCTCCTTTTCCGCTATCATACCATTTTCCCGGGAAAAAAGCAATCGTCTTTCATAATTCCGCCGGTTCCGGGAAAACTTTTCAGGAAAGAAAGAGGGGAAGAAAAATGGAACAGCCCACGCCCCGGC
>CANQQI010000056.1 GCA_947625945.1 uncultured Oscillospiraceae bacterium | reverse complement strand
GACGAGGAAGTACTTTCCGTCCAGAGCCGGGACCTCAAAGCCCGTGGGGAGCGTGCGGACGACGGCGTTTAAGTTTATATGATCGCGCAACTCCGCCTCGTCCAGCAGCAGGCTGATGTTGCCCCCGTTGCGCTCGTCCCAGCCGTGGGCGTACATGTTCGTGGCCGTGCGGATCATCTCCGTCATGAACGGCGCAGTGAGGATATCTTGCATGGTGCTCTCTCCTTAGCTCGTTACGATGTCTACGGGATATTTGTTATATGTTGTATTATACGTTATAAAATATAAAAAGCGCAAGCAAGACCTTGTACAAAGCGGTCTAAAATTTGGCTATCATATTGCGACGAAAAATGCAGACCATAACGCCGGACAAGTCAATAGGGCGGCATTGCGAGATGACACGCGTCGTTTTGTACAGCCATCCTGCGGGACATGTCCAATGCAACGGAAAGGAGTTAATGCAAAATGGCGACGAGTTCCAACCAGCTTGTGAACCCCAATGCCCGCGAGGCCATGAACCGCTTCAAGATGGAAGCCGCCTCCGAGGTGGGCGTCAACCTGAAGCAGGGCTATAACGGCGACCTGACCAGCCGTCAGGCCGGTTCCGTCGGCGGCCAGATGGTCAAAAACATCTGTCCCGTACGAACTGTGAAATTCAGGCGAAACGACAGGAACGCAATGGGGCATGTGGTGGAGATTAAATACATAACAGGGATCACAATTTAGGAGGGCTTTGAGATGCAAATACTGATCAAATGCGCGTTCAACATGGACACCGCCTGCGTGGAGTTGCGCCTCTCCGACGGCAGCCGGATCGACATCGACACCGTGGGCGTGGAGAATGCGGTGGCCGGTAATCTGTATCAGCGCAGCGAGCTGGACTGGCTGATCTATAACAAGCCACTGGAATACGCCAGGCTCGTCCTTGGAGGCAAGTTGGAGGGATATGTACAAGAGACAGCGGAACATAGGTTGGAAGATTGAGCAACGGAAAGAACACGCCCTGCCAGTTGAGCTTGATTGGCAGGGCATTGTTTCATACTCTTCTTATTCACTCAGTCCGTTCCGAATTTTGAACGATTTGCTTTTTCATTTCGTCAACATCCGCCTCTGTCAAACTTGCGCGATAGTCAATGTGCTTTGGATTGATTTGCTCCGATAAATCATTTACATTGCAACAATCATAGACTACATTTTGTACTCTAATTATTCTTTCTGGCTTTTTTTGCAGTTCTAAATCGTCCTGAGAAAAAATAACGAAGTTCATCCCCACATGACTTTGGAAGCTCGGATACGATATCCCCTGAACCGAAGCATCTTTATCCCTAAGAGCATTAACCAAATATTGTGTTGGTAGATACTCCAAATCTGCGTCTCCTCTACGAATGGGACGCGAGAACTGGAATGACAACTCTCTTGCGGTTGCATTTAAGTAAATGTTTATATCCTCATCATCTATGAGCATCGCCTTTAAGTCTTGCCCGGTGCGTGGTAACTTAATTATCTTAATTGGCGACGGGTTTACATACTCTACTACATTCACAAGCTCTAAGATTGACGGACGAACCTCCGAGACTGCTGTGTATATGTTATCTGTTACATATAAATCGGGAATTCCCTTTGGACTGGCTCGGTTTGGACCGGCCTTCTCTACGGGTGGCACGCCAACATCAGAAGGATCAGAATACCCTCTGATTAGGCTCTTTCTAGGTATCCAAACCGGCATTTTCTCATTATCAGGTCCCAAATAATCTATGTGCTTTTGAACTGTTAATTTCCACCCAGGGATAATCCTTGCTCTATAGAATACCGATCCCACAGGAACTTCAACTGTGAAGTACTTTGCTAATAAGTCCGTAACTTCATCAATGAACTCTCTGTCTTCCTTTCGGGGAATAAAACGTACATTGTAAATCAGGTTATAACAAAACATGTTCCATTGATGATGGAAATATGTACTTTTTGCCGCGAATTCAAAGTTCTTCATTCTCTTTTTTAGTTCTTGCTCTTCCTTCATTTCATCTTCCTCTAAAGCAAAAATCACTGCGCTTCTCTCAAACTCTTATAAATCTCTTCCGTGAAGATCCCCAGCACCTGACGTTTGAGTTCCTCATCACTCAGGAGCAGCGAGAAGAAATCCTGGTTTTGGGAGAGACCCTCGATCAGTGCGTCATCGATGTCATCGAAATAGGAAAACTCAAAATCCTTAACGGTATTGCTCTTGGCGCTGGCCCGCAATTTTTCCGACTTCAAGAGAATATCCCGTATCTGGAGCATCGCCTTGACCGCCACATCCGTGTCATAGGCCCTGCCGGTGCGGCTGTTTATCTCAGCAATAATTTCGGACAGGCGCTCTTCCTTTGCTTCTGTGAGGCCGAATGTCTCCGCCGTCGGGAGTTTCACCACCGGCTGTGCGACGAGCTTCGGCTCGACGTGTTCCGCTTCTTTCTTCTGCACAAATTTGGTTGCCCTGATTTTACCGTCCAGATCATAGCCGCCGCCCGGATGCTTGATATTGATATACGCCAGCAGATATGTAATGAAATTGTACTTTTTATGCAGGTCAGTGTCTTCAAAACAGGATACCTGCAGCAAAAACTCATAGAACCGAACAAAGTGCCGCAGCTGGGCAACGATCTCCTGCTGGGTAAGCGGCTCATATTGCTCGATCATGTTCTTTGCCCGCTTAAAATAGAACGTGAGTTTCTGCTTGTCTCTGGACGTTATATTCGCCTTGTAGACCAGTTCGTTTGCCCTATCAATATCATCGGGAGCAAGTACGGCATAGGCGTCGATCCTGGCTTCCAGATCATAGATTGCTGTCGGCGTTACGGAATTGGACAGCAACGTGGTCGTATAATACGGCGCAAAGGCAGTCTTGATTTCCTCATAGCTGTTCACAAAATCCAGCACGAAAGTCTTTTTCTCAAAGGGCGGACAGATACGGTTCAGCCTGGAGAGTGTCTGTACTGCCGACACTCCTTTGAGTTTTTTCAGCACATACATCGCGCAGAGTTTCGGCTGGTCAAACCCTGTCTGATACTTGTTCGCTACCAGCAGCACCTGATACTCATTTTTGTCAAACTCTCTCGGAAGCCTGTCCTCCGGGAACCCGTTCATGAACGCCTCAGTGTACTCCGTCTCGTCGTCTGGCAGGGTCACCTTGCCAGAGAATGCCACCAGTGCCTTAATATCGGTATAACCCTTCTTCTTGGTGTAATCCTCAAAAGCCTGCCGATACTTCACCGCTCCCTGTCGGGAGGCAGTTATCACCATGGCCTTTGCCATGCCGCCCAGTTCCGGCATTACCGTGGTACGGAAATGCTCAACGATGACTTCTACTCGCTGGGCAATATTTGTCTCATGCAGTTCTACGAAACGTGCGATCTGTCGCTTGGCGTCCGATGTTTTGCAGCGGGGGTCCTCCTCGATCTCCTTGTTGATTTGATAAAAAGTCTTATACGTCGTGTAATTCTGGAGCACATCAAGTATAAAACCTTCCTCAATAGCCTGCTTCATAGAATAGATGTGGAAAGCCTCCCGCTGCCCCTTTTTGTTCAACCGACCGAAAAGCTGGATAGTCGTAGGCTTAGGCGTGGCCGTGAAAGCGAACATGGACACGTTCGCCTGTTTGCCATTCCTGCGAATCTCATCGGTGATCATGTCCTCGACATCGCCGTAATCCGGTTCGCCAGCACCAAGAGACTTGGTTACGGCGGCCATATCCTTGCCAGCCGTGGAGGAGTGCGCCTCGTCAATGATTACAGCAAACCGTTTTTCTTTCAGCCCCTTCACGCTGTCCACGATATAGGGGAATTTCTGAATGGTGGTAGCGATGATCTTCGTGTTGCCATTGAGTGCATTCGCTAGATCGTTGGAATTACACTTGTCATCCATCACTCGGATCAGGCCAGCCTTGTGTTCCATGCCCGTGATCGCTTTTTGCAACTGGCGGTCCACCACTACCCGGTCAGTGACGATGATGATATTGTCGAAAATAATGTGGTTGTCCGCGTCATGCAGTGATGTCAATCTGTGCGCCAGCCAGGCGATGGAGTTAGTCTTGCCGGAACCGGCGCTGTGCTGGATCAGGTAATTCTGTGTGGTGCCGTTCGTGCGCACATCCGCCAGAAGCTGGCGGATAACGTCAAGCTGGTGGTAACGGGGGAATATGATGTTCTCCGACTTCTTGGTCTTGCCAGTCAGTTCGTCGCGGCCCTCGTTCGCGTCAATGAAGATGAACTTGCTGACAAGGTCGAGAATCGTATCCTTTTTCAGGATGTCCTCCCACATATAAGAGACGCTGTACTTATCCTCAAAAACAGGGTTGCCCGCACCGGCATTCACGCCCTCGCCGCGGCCCATGTTGAACGGCAGAAAGAATGTGGCATTTCCGGCCAGTTTGGTGGTCATATAGACCTGCTCAAGGTCCAGAGCGAAGCAGACAAGGCACCCAGCTTTAAAGCGGAACAAGCGGGTCCCAGGATCACGATCCGTGCGGAACTGATAGATCGCGTCCTGATAAGACTGTCCGGCAAGATTGCATTTCAGTTCAAAGGACATAATGGCAAGGCCGTTGAGGAAGATCACCAGATCGATGCGCTCCTCATCGCTTGCCCATACTTCCTCCATTACAGAGAATATATTTTTTTCATACTTGGTCAGCAGTTCCTTGTTAAAAGTAGTCGCCGGTTTCGTGTACATCAGTTCCAACTGCATATTGGAGATCTCGACGCCATGCTTCAATATATCCAGCAGACTGCCGCGCGCCTTTGTCGCCTCAGCATTGATGAAGCTGACGATTGTATCCTCCAAGTCGGCCTTGTATATCTTCCGCAGGGCATCCATCGTCTCCGCCTGGGTGCCCCATAGGAACTGAAACAGTATCTCCCTGTCCATGGCGAAGCGCTGGTCATAGTCTGTATGACTGCGGATGATATATCCATTATCCTGGGAGAGGCGCTCCATTATGTAGTGCTGATATTCTTTTTCGGAGAGGATGTAATTCATAATCCGTACCCCTTCTCATATGTTACGCTATGTTCAAAATAAATTATTGATCTCTAAGCCTCTTAATTAGTTGCCTTGCAAAGAGAATTGCGATTTGGTCACAGGTATAATCGTTGGATTTTATGCCTTGGATATCCACTATGGATGGATAGTGGTTCTGTAAGTCTGTTCTTGTAATGTTATGCAGTATTGGCAATATCACCTTTTGCCCATTCTTGTTCTGTCTTCCAAGAAACTCTGTCAGTTCGCGCTCAGTCCATTCCCTTCCGAAGAAGTTTTCAGATATTACGATAATAGCAAACTCGGACTTCTCTGTCCCCTCAAGTATGCGCTCCTTCCAGTTATCTCCCCATTCGAGCGATTCTTTGTCATAAAAAATCTTAATGTCAAGCATATTCAAAGATTGATACAGTTTATCAACTAGTTCAACCTTATCTTTGCTAGCATGAGAAATGAAAACGTCATATTTACTCATCTGCATTCCCGTATTATCAGATGCAAGGTTTTCTTGATTAATATGTTTTCGTTTTCTATATTCAGAGTCACCACATATACTCTCCAAGACAGAGACCAAATCATTATAAGTGCTCAATTTGCGATGAAACAAAATGGATTCAATTCGTTTTGCAAGAGGATGATCCGTCAAATACCTATGGTAGAATATTTCAAAATCATTGACCCAAATACTGCTTGGACGGTTGTATTCGTTTATATCAGTGCCAATCGGAGCAGCATTTATCGGAGAATTAATCGTCTTAGTCCTGTGAAGAAGTTCAAATAGTTCCCTCTCAAAAGGGGAAAATTGAGCTTCCGTTTCCAATTTATCTAATTCAGTCCCATATATGCGATCTTCATATGTATAACCATCTTTCAGGACTTGAATGTGATATGGAATATCGTCGGCCCAAAGCACGGAAATAAGGTTATTATTCTTTAGTTCGCCAAAACAGCCGCGTACAATTATTTCTTCCTTATATTGCATTTTGTCAAATCGTTTCCGCCAATAGTCCGGCTCCGTCTCATGCTCTATTATTTCTGCAAGAAGTTTTCTTGCTTCGTCTGAGATATACGTAGCCTCTTTCATTGTTCAATTCCCTTCTTCCCTGTGACATATTCAAAAACAATAGACTGTCTATATTTCTCAAGAGCTTCAAGTTGCCTCTGCAAACTAGATGATAATTCCGCAATCTTACTACAACGACCATCTAAAAAGTCAGCTATTGATTCTTGCTCGTCTAAGGGAGGATAAGGAATGTATGTATTTCCAAAATCTTCAAAAGCAATGTTTTTCCCATCGCGTAAACTCATAGTATGAGAATTCATTTCACTAATAAAACACTTGTCCTTAAACAAGTACTTGTAGAATCGATCACAAATCTGTCGGACCGGATAAAACACCTGATATGCAGGTGAAACTACACCTTCATATTTTGAGTACTCAAAGCCACCTTGAAAACTTCTAAGGCTAATACAAAAATCGCCTTTATGAATTGTTTTGAAGGCCGAGAGGTCTGTGTCATCTTTCACTTTAACGACATTAGCACTTGTCAGTTCTTCAAGTAATGCCTGTGGAATAACGCCAAAATGTTGTGTTGGCGAAAGAAGCTGCAATTCAATATTATTTCCCTTTTCATTTCGCTGAGTAAATATATACTTTCCTTTGTAGAATTCCCAATAGTCAGGGACTTCACCAAGCCACTCAGCAAGAGGATTAACTGTTAGTGCCATAATCATCACTCCTTATACGCCTTATACGAACAAATCCCTTGTCTGCATTATTATATCTTGTGCTAAACTCTCAAGTTCATTTTTTAAGAGATCGCTGTTCTCTGGGAATTTAGGTTTATAAAATTTCCGGGTAAAAATAATTTCGGCTCCCGTTTTAATAATTTGATTCTTTGCCGTTAAGTTTTCCTCAAAGAAAGCCGCTGCATCAGGGATATATGGAAGTACTTCCCGACGCATATAGGTCTCTATATCGATCTTTACTGGAACTTTCTCCGTATCTTTCGATTCTTTGTCATATAATGTATATCCTTTTCGATCACGCTGTATCTCAGCCTGCTTGTCCATCACGGAAAGCCCATCCGCAATTTTTTCAAGCAGCTTCTTATCGCTTGTTACCTGTTTAAGGGTAGCCGTCAGCACCGGCATAAAGGCAGCCGGAGAATAGTAGATGCTCTCGGAAACTGCATCCTGCAACGCGGCAAGGATAGCGTCGTAAACCGATTTGTTGTCTTGGTACTTCTCCAGTTTTCTCTGATCCTTTCCGGACAGTTCCTCGGCGTTTTCCAATTCACTGACCTTCGCTTCGTCATAAAGCGAAGACAGTGACCCTTTTGAGAGCATGGAAGCAATGCGCCCTTCTGTGATAGCATAGCTACGCTGGAGAGGCTGCATCACCGTGTACTCTCGATAGATGAACTCCTCATTGTCATAGATTTTGCAGTATTCATTCTCTACAAAATTAGCATATAGTTTAGTAATGACAGAACGATCCATAGGGGTAATTTCATTTTTCTTGTCGCCAAGTCCACGTCTCAACTTGTGAAAACAGGACGACGCATCAATCAATTGTATCTTTCCTTTGCGTTCCTTTCGCTTGTTTTTTGAAAGAACCCAAATATATGTTGCTATTCCCGTATTGTAGAACAAATCACTTGGTAGCTGTATTATTGATTCAATAAAATCGTTTTCCAAAAACCATTTTCTTATCTGGCTCTCACCAGAAGACGCTCCACCGGTAAACAGCGGGCTACTGTTCTCTATTATGGCGGCGCGGCCAAATTCATCGTCCATTTTGTCGATAGCGGATTGCAGAAACAGCATCTGCATATCGCCCACACTAGGCAACCCTGCGCCCCAACGACCAGAAAAACCCTTCTGATGCTCAGCCCTAACCGCTTCCTCTACGCCGTCGGCAGCATCGCTGCCGCCCCACGCCTGTCCAAACGGCGGGTTCTCCAGAACAAAGCGCATTTTGGCGTCTTTGAATCGGTCTGCAACCATAGTGTCCTGATAACAAATTCTATCTGCACTCTGTCCCTTAATGAGCATCTCCGCCAAACACATAGCATAAGATTCAGGATTGTTTTCCTGCCCAAATAGGCGCACGTCGGCGGTCGGATTATATCGCTTTATGAAGTTATATCCTGTGGACAGCATGCCGCCCGTGCCACAAGCCTGATCCAAGATGGTAATGACCTTACCATCGTCAAAAATGTCGTCACAGCCCTCAGCCAGTAAGATATTAACCATCAGTTTGATGATGTCGCGGCCGGTGTAGTGGTCACCGGCTTCGGCGTTTTCAGAGAACTTCCGAATCAGTTCCTCAAAGATATACCCCATCTTTACATTGTCGATGGTGCACGGATCTAAATCCAGTTCAGAGAACGCTTTTACGACGGAGAGTAAGCGGTTGTTCTTGTCCATCTTGTCGATCTCTTCGCCAAAATTCAGTCCACGCTCTTTGGACAGCAATATCTCCAACACGTTGGAAGAGAATCCTTCCAGGTAGCTTTTGAAGTTAGCGGCAATATGATCCGCATCGTTCACAAGCTCGGCAAGGTCATACTCGCTGGTATTGTAGAACGGGAATCCGGACACGCGGTACATGGCCTTTGCCGGGTAATTAGGATTGGCCTTATACTGAGCCACGACAGCCTGCTTTGTCGGCGCAAGGGCACACTCGAACCGTCGAATGATCGTCATAGGGATGATGACGTCCTTATACTTGTCGCTCCGGTACGGCCCGCGCAGTTTGTTGGCGATGGACCAGATGAAGTTTACCTCGGTAGAGACATCTATGGGAGAATCATCCCACATCGCGTCAATGATTTTTCTGTCAGCCATTACTTTGTCCTCTTTTTATTCTTACAGTATCAAGGTTAATCATTGCAACCCCAATCAGCCTGTCCACCCGCTTACCATGACCATGTGGGTGTTCAAAACAAAGAATCAGTCAAAAGGGGAGAGCTTCCTCCTCGTCTGGTTCGTCATCTCCTTCGAGGCCAAGCAACTGTCTTGCGCGAAGAAGGAGTTGATCATAAGTCATAATATGAAGCTGGTGATATGAGGCATTAAGTATTCTCAACGCTTTTGATTTGTCCTCTCCCCAGTCGTTTGATCGTCCATACACAAGTAAGCATTGCGGTTTAACCGTCTTTGTGCCTCCAACGCGCTCTAAGAACTCGACTGAATTCGACTGAAGTTCAATCTTATATAAATAGTTTAGACACTGCATTATTGCGCCTGAGAGTGTTGCCGATGGATAATAGTTACCGTGTGAATCGGGACCAACCCAGAAAGGAATCGTTGGTTTTTTTATCTCTACGACATCCAAAAAACCGTCGAGTGACCGCATAAGATAGTCCGCAATATCATCAACATCAATATCTCTTTCCGGAAGTATATTTAGGAACTCAGATCCCAGAATCCATTTATTATGCTCAAACCATTCCTGCCAATATGATTCAGGGTAGTTTTGCTCAATGGCATTCCTGAACTCTTGTATGGCATAGTTTCTTCTTGCAGCCGTAATTGCAACACTCAGGTTTTCGGTAAGTACGCCCGATTCCAACAGCTTGTCCACGACTTCGTCATCTGAAATCCCAAGTTCGCGTACTTTGGAGAATAACTTTGCTGCATCCTCATCAGCTGCAATGAATTCGGTCATTCCCACATTCAACGGCACATAATAATCCTGAATATAGTCAATCAAATTATCTAGCTCAGGTGTTGTAAGTGTAATCGATTTATCAACTTTCTCTTTGAATCCTTCAGCGATTTTACTCATTCTTGCAATTTTCAGAGATACGATTTTCTCCCCTGTTGAGTTGTGCGTATTTCTAAAAAACACAGCCCGGCAAGAACTTCTCACTCCGGAACTCAATTCTTTTGCTTCAACATATTCTTGCCCACTCCTAGATGTTTTAACTATTTTCCACTCCTGCATAACAACTCTCTCTTTCAAAGATTAGGTTCATGTCGATACAATATGATTGACCAACCCCGAACTTAGACTATATCTATAACCTTTGTTTCTTCAACGCCACCCCGATCAACCTGTCCGTCTGGTCCGCCATGAATAGAGGGATATTCAGCACGTCGCCGTCCAGCTTCAGGTTGTCCAGGGAAAACCGGATACGCAGTTTGACTTCCTCCGGGAACAGCTCCTTGAACTTCCGCAGACTGCGGCTGGCGGTGTTGGCCTCGGACTTGACCTCCACCGGGAAAATGTCGTTCTCTCGCTGGATAAGGAAATCCACCTCATAAGGTGGGTTGGTCTGGCTCCAATAGCGGGGTATGACCTCAAACTGGGTGACGAGCGTTTGCAGCACATAGTTTTCCGTCAGCGCGCCCTTGAACTCTGTGAACAGCCGGTTGCCCTCGCCAAAGGCGGTCGGCGCCAGCTGGGCCAGCCGCCGCAGAACGCCCACGTCCGCTAGGTAGATCTTGAACGCGGACAAGTCGTCGTAGGCCGACACGGGCAGCCGGGGCGCGGAGCTGCGGTAGACCTTATGCACCAGCCGGGCGTCCACCAGCCACTGCAGGGCGTCCTCATACTCCCTGGCCCTGGCACCCTCTTTCACGACCTTGTAGATGAACTTCTTGTTCTCGCGGGCAAGCTGGGAGGGAATGGACTTCCAGACCAGGGATATTTTCGGGAACTCCTTCACATCCGGGTGCTTGCCAAAGTCCCGCTCGTATGCCCCGATGATGTTGGACAGCGCCTCCTGCATGGCCTCCACGTCCCGCTCCTGGGTCCACATGGCCACCGGCTCCGGCATACCGCCTGTGACGTAGTACATCTTCAACCGCTCATAAAGCGGGTTGAAAAAGGCGTCCGGTATCGGCTCGATGGCGTCCACGCGGTCCATATACTCCACCAGGTTCCCGTCACCGTTGGCCAACAGAAATTCCGTGAAGGTCATGGGGTCGATCTGCATGAAGTTGACCTTGCCCACCGGGAAGGAGGCTGGCTTTGCCAGCGCGATGCCCAGCAGGGACCCGGCACAGGCAATGTGGTACTGAGGCGCGTTCTCGCAGAAATACTTCATGGAATTGATGACCTTCGGGCAGTCCTGCACCTCGTCGAAGATAATCAGGGTCTTCTCTGGGACGATCTTCTGCCCGCTGGCCAGCATCAGGTTCTGAAGGATGCGCTCCACGTCCTTGGTGGTCTCAAAAAACTGCTTATACTCCTCGTTCTCGTCAAAGTTGAAGTAGGCGGTGTTGTCATAGTACCGCCGCCCAAATTCCCTGAGCACCCAGGTCTTGCCTACCTGCCGCACGCCTTTCAAAATCAGCGGCTTGCGGTGCTTGGAATCCTTCCACTTCAACAGGTCATTTAAGATCAAACGCTCCACAAAAGACACCTCATCACACTTTTATAACAGAATTAACGCTTAATACTCACACTTTTATTAAATTATACGCCAAGGCAACGAAAAAAGCAAGCAAGACTGCAAAAAAATAAGGGCACGGTTTCCCGTGCCCCTATTCATGCTGTCGGTTTTCCAGGCCCTGACCAGGCGTTGATTTTCAAGGCCATCTTATTGCGCTCGCGTTCGGTGATCAGTCCGCGCTCAAAGAGGACCTGATTGTAATAATGAAGCCATGTGCGTGATGCAACGATCTCTTTGGATTTTAATGCACTCTGCTTTGCCACACGGCCTCACCCTCTTTGATCATTCCCACTTTGCGGATCAAGAATCCCTCCTTTGGTCAAAAAGTTTGATTTACCATTCAACGTTCTTCTTTATCGTTTTGTCTTTGATGCCCAATCACAGGTTGCCCGCGCTGTTCCAGCGCCACATTGATGTGATGCCGGACCTGCAACAGCTTTGTGAGATCGTCCCGCAGAGGTTTGTACTTGGCATAGGCCGCCTCATGCTCCCGCGCCAGCGTGTCCATCTCCCGCTGCCAAGCAGAGATAGGCAGCTTGCCGTCCGGCGTGAAGGCGTCCTTCAGCTTGCGCCGGGTCATATAGAATAGCCGCAGCTCGCGGTCATGCTCCTGCCTGTACTTCTCCCGCTGGCCCTTCCACCGGATGCTGTTCAGCTCGTCAAAGATGGGCTTTAGCCGGACGTAGTTCTCCGCCTGCTGGAGCAGGTCCTTCAGCTCCTTCCGGCGCTTGTTGGAGGCGTCAAGCTCTGCTTTCAGCGTGGCGACCTGATTACTGAGAGATTCGACTCGTTCCGTCAGCGCCTCCACCGTGAACAGCCTGTTCTCCATGATGTAGTTATGGGCTTCTACAAATTGCTTCAGATTGCCC
>CANQQI010000055.1 GCA_947625945.1 uncultured Oscillospiraceae bacterium | reverse complement strand
ACAAGACCCAGCACGTCAAGGCCGGGGAGCCCATCCCCTTCTGCTGCGGCAGACTGATGGAGATTTTGGACTGATTCAAAAATGAAACGAAGGGACAGGCCCTAGGGTCTGTCCCCTCGCTTTCGGTTTTGGCAAGCGAAACTGCCCGGGGCTGACGCCCCGGGCAGTTGTGTTTTACAGTTCCTTGAGGACCGCTTTCAGCAGCTCCCAGGTGCGGGCGACGGAGGCAATGTCCAGCTTCTCCCGGCTGGTGTGGATGTCGTGCATCTGGGGCCCCAGGGAGACGCAGTCCAAGCCGGGCAGCTTTTTGCCCAGCAGACCGCACTCCAGCCCGGCGTGGATGGCCACCACCTGGGGGGCCTGGCCGTAGAGCCGGGTGTAGACCTTCACCAGCGTATCTCGCAGGGGGGACTCCGCCCGGTATTCCCAGGCCGGGTACTCTCCCGAGGCTTGGAAGGAAGCGCCCAGCTCCTCCGCCAGGGACCGGATTTTTTCCAGCAGGGCCTGCTTCTCCGCCTCTACCGAGCTGCGGACGGAGAACCGGACCTCGAAGGTGTCCCCCAACCGGAGAGAAGCCAAGTTGTCGCTGGTCTGGACCAGATTCGGAAGGTCTGGGCACATGGCATAGACCCCGTGGGGGGCCTCCGTCAGGAAGCGGATCACCTTCTCCGTGTCGGCGGTGGACAGGGCGTTGCCGCCCAGGGCCTCCAGGTTTTCGCCGGAGACGGTAGCGCCCGGCTCGTCGTACTGGGCCCGCAGTTCCCGCTGGAGGTCATCCGCGATGACATTCACCGCCTCTAAGTCCGTGCCCATGGCCACCAGGGTCGCCACGCAGGACTGGGGGATGGCGTTATCCTTATCCCCGCCGGTGAGGGAGGTCAGGCAAACGGGCATTTTCTCCCGGACGCGGGCCAGGAGCAGGCCCATGGCCTTGTTGGCGTTGGCCCGGTTCCGATTGATCTCCACCCCGGAGTGGCCGCCTCGCAGGCCCTCCACCGTCAGCCTGAGGCAGGGGCCGTACACCGCCCGCCGAGGGGTGGGCAGGGACACCGCCGCCCGGGCCCCGCCGGCGCAGGAGACGGTGAAAATGCCCTCGTCCTCGGAGTCCAGGTTCAGCATCCTGCGGCCCCGGAAATCGGACA
The DNA here is from genome assembly GCA_947625945.1 of uncultured Oscillospiraceae bacterium. Classification (GTDB taxonomy): domain Bacteria; phylum Bacillota; class Clostridia; order Oscillospirales; family Oscillospiraceae; genus Faecousia. The sequence continues at coordinate 11,319 of CANQQI010000055.1, read as the reverse complement.
GGTCCACCCCGGCGGCGCCGAACATCCCGGTCTCCTCGTCCACGGTGATCAAAACCTCCAGGGGCGGATGGGGGACGTCTTTGGCGGTGAGCAGGGCCATGGCGTAGGCCACGGCGATGCCGTCGTCGCCCCCTAGGGAGGTACCCTTGGCGAAGACAAATTTCCCGTCGTGGGTCACGTCCAGGCCTTCGGCGGCCATATCCTTGGGGCAGTCCGGGTCCTGGGCGCAGACCATGTCCATGTGGCCCTGGAGAATCACCGGGGGGTGGTCCTCATAGCCGGGGGTCCCGGGCTGGAAAAAAATCACATTGTTCAGCTCGTCCTGGCGGCAGGAGATCTCATGCTCCTTGGCGAAGCGCACCAGAAAGTCACTGATGGCCTTGGTGTTCCCAGAGCCGTGGGGGATGGCGCAGAGCTGAGAAAAATAGGTAAAGACGCTTTCCGGCTCCAGGCCGGCCAGCGGAAGGTTGTTTTCCATGGGTACCTCCAAAGTCAAATTTTGAATTCGCTGCGCAAAAAAGCCCCCACAGGGGGGCTTTTCCTATCAGAGCAGGCTCAGGGACAAGGTGAGCAGCACCCAGGCCAGGGCGATCCACTTGGTAGCGGAGGCCAGCATCTTGTCCAGATTGCCCTTCTTGTTCTTGCTCAGATAAGTTTCACTCTTGCCGGACAGCGCGCCGGACAGGCCGGCCTCTTTGCCGGACTGCAGCAGGACCACCACGATCAACAAAACGCTGGCGATCACTTCAAGAACGGTCAAAATAATGGTCAGAACTTCCAATTTTGGTTTCCCTCCTGCGTAAGATGGCGGTATTTTTCAGACAGCCCGAACATTATATCACAGGGTTTCCCAGAATGCAAGGGCTGAAGCCGCATTTTTTCCCTTTTTTCTTACTTTGTGACCCAGCTGCCGGTGGCGGCGCAGGTCAGATAGGCGTTGATGAAGGGGTCCAGCGCCCCGTCCATCACAGCATTCACGTTGGCCGTCTCGCAGCCGGTGCGGGTGTCTTTGACCAGGGTATAGGGCATGAACACATAGTTGCGGATCTGGCTGCCCCACTCGATCTTCTGCTGGATGCCCTTGATATCGGAGATCTTGTCCAGGTGCTCCCGCTCCTTGATCTCCACCAGCTTGCTGCGGAGCATCCGCAGGCAGGTCTCCTTGTTTTGGAACTGGCTCCGCTCGGTCTGGCAGGAGACCACGATGCCCGTGGCCTTGTGGATCAGCCGAACGGCGGAGCTGGTCTTGTTGATGTGCTGGCCGCCGGCGCCGGAGGAGCGGTAGACCTGCATTTCGTAGTCCTCGGGCTTGATCTGCACGTCCTGGCTGTCGTCCTGGATGTCCGGGATCACCTCCACCGCCGCAAACGAGGTCTGCCGCCGGGCGTTGGCGTCGAAGGGGGACACCCGCACCAGCCGGTGGACCCCATTCTCCCCTTTCAGGAAGCCGTAGGCATTGTCCCCCTCCACCAAAATGTCGGCGGATTTCAGACCAGCCTCGTCCCCCTCCAGATAGTCCAGAATTTTATAGGTGTACCCATGGGCCTCGGCCCAGCGGGTGTACATCCGGTAGAGCATCTGGCACCAATCCTGGGCCTCCGTGCCGCCGGCGCCGGCGTGGAAGCTCATCAGGGCGTTGTAGCTGTCGTAATGGCCGGAGAGCAGGGTCTCCAGCCGGGCCTGCTCCATGTCCTGGGACAGCTTTTCGTAGCTCTCCTTCAGCTCCGGCAGGAGGGAATCGTCATCCTCCTCCGCCGCCAGAGCGCACATGGCCACCATATCCTCCCAGGAGGCGACCATTTTCTGGTAGCGCTCCAGCCGGGCCTCCACGGTCTTGGCCTTCACCACGATCTGGTGGCTTTTCTCCGGGTTGTCCCAGAATCCGGGGGCCTCCTGCATGGCGTGGAGCCGCTCCAGCTCGTCCCGCAGGCCGTCCAGGTTCATGGACTCCCCCAGGTGGTCCAGCACGGGCTTCATTTCCCCCAGCTTCTGCTTGTATTCGTCAAAGGCAATGTTCATATACGTTTCACTCATTTCAAAAGATTCCAAACTATTATAGCCGAAAAACCCCGGGCTGTAAAGGGAAAAACCAAAAAAATCCGGAATTGGGATTGACACCGGCGCCTTTTTCCGGTACAATCAACCTTGGCCGCTGAAATCTTCACGCGGCGCGTCTGTCCCAGTAGCTCAGTTGGATAGAGCGACCGCCTCCTAAGCGGTAGGTCGGAGGTTCAAGTCCCCTCTGGGACGCCACGTCGGAGCAAATCTCGCGTACTTCGTTTCCAGGCGGCCCCTAGCGGGGCCGCCTGAAAACTGCCGCCTCTGATTTTGAGATCAGAGGCGGCAGTTTCTATCTATTTAGGCGCTCATCCGGACCCGGGCGGCACGTTTCACCGCCTGCTCCATGGCGCCCATTTTGCGAAGCATATCCTTCGCCAGGGAGATCTGGCACCGGGCGCGGACCAGGTTGTGCTGGGGATACTTGGTCTTGAAATAGGGATCCCCCGAAATATAGTCCGCCAAAAACCGGGTCGCCAGCTCCGCCGTCAGTACAAAGGCGCTGAGGGGCAGGGTGTCCCGCTCCAGGGGCGTGAGGGTGCTGGCGGTCTCCTTTAAAAAGCCCTCGGTAAAGGCTTCGAAAACCTCCATGTCCACCCCGGCGTTCTGATCGTCCGGAGAGTCCTCCTCCACATAGTTGGCGGCGAAGCGGATGGCGTCCCCAAAATCGTGGCCCACCAGGCCGGGCATCACCGTGTCCAGGTCGATCACCACCAGGGCCCGCCCATCCCGCTTGTCAAACAGGACGTTGTTGATCTTGGTGTCGTTGTGCGTCACCCGCAGGGGAAGGCTCCCCCGCTCCTGAAGCTCCGTCAGGCTGCAGGCGATGTCCCGGACGGTGAGCAGGTACTCCAGCTCCTTTTGCACCTCTCGGGCACGGCCCACAGGGTCTGCCTGAGCGCTTTCCAGCAGCGCCTCGTACCGGCGCTTGGTGTTGTGGAAGTCCGGGATGGTCTCGTAGAGCAGGTCGCTGTTGAAATCCGAGAGCTGATTTTGGAATGCCCCGAAGGCCTCCCCGGCGTTGCGGACAATTTTCAGATCCGCCACAGCGTTGTAGGTCACGCAGGGAATAAAATTGGTCATCCGCCAAAAATTACTGCCGTCCTCTACATAGGTCTTCCGGTCGGCGGTGTGATGGAAGTGAAGGGTCAGCTGGTCGGGCAGCTTGGCACGGATATGCTCCGTGACCTTGTCGATGTTCTCCATTACCTGAACAGGATTTTTAAACACATAGGTATTCACATTCTGCACCAGGAAGGATTTCCTTTTTCCGTCGGGAAGGCGGAACTTAACCTCATAGGTATGGTTCACGTTGCCCATCTGGATGGTGTCGTATCCTAAAAAGTCGCCCTCGATGCGAAACAGGCGGCAGACTTGAAGCAGCTTTTCGTTTAGCGTCATCATCGTTATCCCTTTATTTTCATATACTTGGGGTCTCCCCACTAGCTATTTAGTATACCGCAAAAAAGCACAACTGTCAAGGAATTTCGCGCGTCGCGGCGTAGAGTTATATTGTAAGGCTTCCCATGATCTATGACGGCAAGCAAAAAGCGCGGTAAAGTATAAGCATCGCATTCTGTAAAGAGCGCGTTTTTATAGGCTGGACGCTTTATTCCAATGGCCACTTTGGCCTCTCTATAGGGCGTACATTTAGGTATTGACTCAATTTTTGGTAGATGGTATAATTATCTAAAAGTTATTATGTTTCGTGAGACGATAAAACGGCGTGAATGATGTTCAATCAACGATGAATAGTACCGGTTTATAAAATGATTTTGCGCGGTTATATTGGCCGCTGTCCGGCAAACACAGCACGGTCACAAACTACGCCCGCGATTTTTATCGAAGGCGCGATAAATTAGTCAAAATTTCCCGCGGCGCGGGAACATTTTTAATCTGTTTTGTAGTATAGTGGGATTAAGGGATTTCTGAAAAAGTACGGTTGCGGCGCCTCGCGGCTTTTTGCGGCATTTAGGATATGGCAAATATTTTTCGCGTAATCGCGGCTTATTATAACGCGAATGGCTTCACGATCCACGCCAGCCGATTTATTCAGAGCTTCCCCAATAATAGAGCAAGAGGCGGCACTGGCATGAATAAGAACACATTGGCCCATATCCGGCTGTTGGTAGAGAAGCGGTACAGGCCGGAGATGGCGCTTTACCCGGATGTGGTGGGAAAGGTGGATATATCCGGGGCACTGAGCGCCAGAAAACCGGGCGTGAGCCTGTATGATTCCATTATGGGATATGTGAGAAGGCTTGACTGCCGGAACTTCCAGAGAAAGAACGGGGACATCAACGAGGCCTCCTTTTACAAATACGCCAGAATCGAAAAAAGCAGCTGGAGCAGGATCCGGCTGGGAGAGGTGCTTCCCCAGAAGGAGACGATGCTTAAACTGGTGATCGCCCTGAGACTCAACGAGGAGGAGGCCGAAGGACTTCTGGCAAAGGCGTCCCTGAGCTTCAACGATACGGATCTGCGGGATATGGTGATCCTATCCTGTCTGGACGTGGGGTGCTATGACATAGAGACGGTGTATGAGATTCTGGAGGAATACGCGGACAATGGGCCGGGAAAGCCTCGGAGATTTAAAAATATCTACGCCGACATATGAGTTTATTTTGAGCGTCTGTAAATGGTCCATCTGAATAGACAATTCCTTGATGGGCCTTCAAGCTGATCGACCATGCGCATTGTAGTAGGAGGAGAGAAAATGCTTGAGCTTTCTGACGGGATGGCGCTGAACTTTCTTGATTTGAAAAAGAGATTTTCCCTGGGAGATATCCTGGAAAGGCAGGCCGCGTTTGCCTCCTTCGCGGAGCTTCACTGCCTGCCCTTCAAGCTTCGGCGCTACGACCGGGCTGGAGCGGCTAAGGCGAACTTCCAGGAGGATATGGACCTCTACTTTGGCCAGGGCTTCACCGACGGGAGAGCCGCCTTTTACGATCAGGTGATGATTCTGAAAAAGGACTTCTGGCTATGGATCTATCGCGGCGTTATGGACGGCGCGAAGGAGGACTGGCCGGGCCAGCAGGTGGTAACCGGCTTCAGCGGCGTCCCGGATGCCTCCCGGGTAAAGGACGTCGTACTGGAGCTGGTCGTGAAAAAGATGTCCAACGCGGATAAAGATAAAGTAAGCTCGATTCGGGAGGATTTTTCCGAGGAGTGGGACGACTGTTTTCTGACGGAGCAGGTGGAAGCCATCCTCGAACGGGTGAAACCCCAGCCGAATCTTCGCAAGCTCCTCCTTTTCCTTTCTATCCTGGAGATCGCGGAGCAGGACGCCCGGACGGCGCCCCTCGATCCACGGGAGCGGAAGTATCCGGAGAGAGCGCCTGAGAAGCGCAAAGACAGTGGAGAGCGCAAAAAGGACAAGAGCGCGGACATCGACCGGAAGACCCAGCCGGATACGCGGCGGGACGGCGGTATCCATCAGGGCAATGCCGCGCGGCGTGAGGATTCACACACATCCGAGAAGGCGGTCCAGGACCTTAAAGTAGAAAATGAAGAGGCGTTCTTAACGCCCGGAGTGACGTACCGGGCACAGAGATATGAGGGAAACGCGCTTTCGGCGGATGCGCACATCCGCACGGTGAAGCTCACAGTCGGGAGGGTCGGGAACCCCTATCTGAGGGCGGTCCTCGCCGTGAATGAAAAGACATTGGAGCTGGAGCAGGGCGGGATGCTTTACTGCGCCATGACATCAAGCGGGAAATTCATCCGCGTTCTGCCCACACTTAAGCGCTTCGGGGACAGCGCCCTGGGGCGCAGAAGCCAGACGGACGGGGCCCTGTATTACACCGCCGGCGGAAGTCCGGTGAAGATCCTTCCGGCGTCTGACGGGGCTCAAATCAGCAGCTTCGCGCCTGACCCCACGGGGGACGGGAGGAGCTTCCTTTACATCATTGGCGGAAAGCTCTATACCGACTGCTATGAGAAGTACCAGAGCGACTACACGGTGAAGTCGGAGCTGATGGAGGTAAAATACGCCAGTTATGTGGAGGTGTCTTTTACCGACAGCGGCAAATTCATCCTCCTCAGGGACGACGGCGTGATCGTCTCCTCCGACCCCGCTTACGATGAAAGAAAAGCCGTGACGCTGGAGAGCGCGGGGACGTGGATGGATCCTGCGTATTTGGAGGCAAAATAATGGAATGGAATGCTTTGCTGTCGCGTAAAGCCATGGGGGACAAAATGGGTAATATGGGTAAATTGAATTTTACGTTCGCGGGGTTTGGGAGCGCGTCTTCAGAAGAGCAGTTGGAGCGGCTTCGGAAAGATCGGAGAATTACGGAGCTTTTGAGGCGCATCGGCTTTATGAGAGCCGGGAAGAACATCAAAAACAGTGAAAAATACACGGAGTTCGCCGAAGCGCTGTCCGCCTGCCGGGACGCCTATCGTCAGTATCTTGAGGAGAGCGGCCGTTACGCCCGGACGAAGCTCATCAAAACCAGCTACCTTGCCCCCGGAAAGATCGAGTACAGGATTACCCGGCTCAGAGAGTATGTGGAGGAGGATCTGCCGGAGGAGGATGCCGTCAAGGCGGTGATGGCCGAGGGGTGGTTCGGCTGTGTGAAGCCGATCCTGGACGAGGTCCGCTCCCTGGAAGGGGAGCTGGCGCAGGCCGGGAACGCGTCTCTGCCGGAGGAGGGGGAGCTGGAGGAGCAGCTGCTTCGGCGGTTTTTCCCCAGCAGTCCCATCATGGAACTGCTTCAGCTCCCGGGGGACATTGAGAAATGCTGCGGGCGCTATTCCCAGCCCCTGGACCGGATGCTGGAAAACCAACTGGCGCAGGAATACAAGGCCCTTCGGCAGCGGTACAAGAATCTGCTGAACACCTGCAGTAACCCGCTAAACCCCGCTGTCTACACCTCTCTGGACAGTGTTCGGAAGGAGCTTGCCCATGGCGCGGAGGAGATGCGGGCCGAGACGGAGCACTACGAGAAACTGCTGGGAAGTCTGCGGGAGCTGACGAAGAAGCTTTCCCAACTGACCCTCTCGGAAAAGAAGAGTGAAGACGGCGGCTATGACGAGGAGCGCCTTCCGGCCCTTCAGGAGGCGTATCGCAAAGCCGACGCCCTTACGAAGGAGGTGACGGAAATTGGCCGTTTTAGATCTGATCAATGAGCGGTGCAAGGAGGCCTTCCGGGCCGGGACACCGATCATCTGGATCCAGACCGACTCCTTTGAGATCGTCATGGATGTTGTGGAGCGCGATGAGTTGGTAGTCCGCATCCCCAAGCCCATCCACACCGGAAAGCGCTTCGAGGGCAGACCCTACCGGGAGCTTCCGGAGGAGATCAGACGCCGCGGCGGGCCGGCGAACTATTTGGACCAGACACTGGACGCGTTCAAGCCCCTGCCCCAGAAGGATCTGGCCATCCCCGCCGCCGCCTGGAAGGTCCCCCACATCATCACCTATCATGTGGGGGAAAAGGGCGTCGAGGAGGAGGGCCTGGAGCAGTATGTGAAGGAATGCGTGGATCCCCGGTCGCCGCAATATGAGCTGTTTCGGAGCAGCGCGGTCATTCTTTACGGTTCGACGGTGCGGCTGTCGCCGGCGCTTCTGAGCTACACAGAGGTGGTGCCGGTGCCCCTCCCGGACAGGGAGGAAATCCATGAGCTGGTGAGAGGCGCTATCGAGCGCTCCGGCCAGAGAATGGACGACAACGAGCGGCATGACTACCTGGCCGATATGTCGGCTGCTTTCTCGGGCTTCACGGGCACGGAGATCAGCCGGACCATGGAGAGAATTCTGACCCGGGATCACAAACCGGGGGCGTCGCCTCTGGACGACACCAGGGGCGTCTTTGAGACGATCCAGAAGCAGAAGGAACAGAGGATCCTGAGCAGCGAGGTCCTGCGGCTGGAGTACACCCCGCCCAGAGACAAGGGGACGGACGAGGCCTTTTCGGAGGTGGGCGGCCTGTCCAATCTGAAGACGTGGGTGTGGAACCGGCGGAACGCGCTGAGAAAGGCGGATTTCGTCAAGCGCACCAGCGGGGCCGAGACGCCCAAGGGGATCCTTGTCTGCGGCATCCCCGGCTGCGGCAAATCCCTGGCCGCAAGGGCCGTGGCGGACTCCTTCGGACTGCCGCTGCTGCTGATGGACATGGGGAGCCTGATGAACAAGTACCAGGGCGAGTCCGAGCGGAACATGCGCCGGGCCCAGGAGCTGGCGGAGGCCATGTCGCCCTGCGTTCTGTGGATCGATGAGCTGGAAAAGGGCTTCAGCGGCGCCGGCTCCGGCGACGGGGACGACGCCAGCTTCAAGAGGATGTTCGCCACCATGCTCAACTGGATGCAGGAGAACAAAAAGCCCTGCTTTTTGTACGCCACGGCCAACGACATTGGGGGCCTGCCCAAGGAGTTTTTCAGAAGCGGTCGGTTTGACGCTCTGTTCGCCGCCTACCTCCCGACCTGCGAGGAGTGCGCCGAGATCGCCCTGGCCGCCATGAAGAACGCCGAGAGAAACGCCCAGGAGGTGAAGCGGCTCTTCGGCGAGGGCTGTGAGGACATGAAGTTCCTGACCGGCCTCATTGACAACGAGATGGCACGGGAGAGCGGGCCCAGGCTGATGATCGGCGCGGACATCAGCAAGCTGGTGAACCAGGCGCTGATCCTGTACAGCTCGAAAGACAGCGCCTATCCCATCAACAAGGACAGCTGGAAGCGGTATCTCAAGGAGGCCATGCGCGGCGAGAGCGTATACGGTGACGGATCGGAAAACGTGGACAGCGTGGCGGTCAGCTACATAAGGATGCTGAAAAAGGGCTTTTTACCGGCAAACAGCAAGGTGATGTTCCGAAAGGAGGACTATTCTTCCGAGGGCCGGGACGGGCACTTTGTGAAAAGGCTTTCCCAGGAAGAGCTGCAAAATAAGTGGCCTCATCCCTACGACCAGGCGGTCTACGCGCTCCTGGCGGACCGGATCGATGAGCTGGCCGGAGAGGTGGAGCGGTTGGAGCGCAGCCGTCTCATCGGCAGATGATATGACAGCGCCCATTCGACGAACGATCGCGAGAGCAATCTTGTCCAATTTTCGTGGCTGCCGCTCCGCAGCGGAAACGGCCATTAAAGTTTTTTAAAATTGGCTTTCATGATCGCATACCGCCGGTCCGGCAGCCGCCCGGTCCGAGAGAAATACACAGGCAGATTGGAGAAAGAGAAATGGCGTTCACAAAAATCATCGGGATGGATATCGGCCACGGCGAGACATCAGTGGTGTGCATGGAGGTGGATACGAAGAAAATCCACCGGCTCGCCCTGGGGCCCAACCAGGAGAAGGTGGTACCCAGCGTGGTGGGCATCACCGATAATGGCGACGTGATCATCGGCCGTCAGGCCGGCGAGGGGAACAACGTGAAGGAGGTCATCGCCTACTTTAAGAAGTCCCCCAAGTATTTTGACGAGCTCGTCATGGGCAGAAAGCGGAGCGAGTGCATCACCATGTTCGTCAAGGCCCTGGTCAAGCAGATCTTTCTGTACAATAAGGACGTGCTCACCGAAGCGGAGAAGGACAATATCCAGCTGGTGGTGGGCTGCCCCAGCACCACGGACTGGACGGACGATGCCAACAGAAGAAAGTATGAGAAGCTTTTGAGATCGGCGTCGGGCTTTGCGAACACGACTGTGGTGCCGGAGTCCCGGGCTGCCCTCTTCTCCACCTTTACAAGCCAGGGAATGCAGGGGATTACCGCCGCCGACGGCGTACTGGTGTTCGACTTCGGCTCCTCCACCGCGGACTGCACTTTTATGAGCATGGGCAAGATGCGCATGGAGTACAGCTGGACCCTGGGGGCCTCCGCCATTGAGGAGGCTATGTTTGAGGAGATGCAGGAGGAGCTTTCCAAAAAAGCTGCCGAAAAGAAGGTCCGGGCGGCTTTTCCCAATATCCGGAGCATCGAGTTCGCCCTGAGGCTGGATTATAAGGAGAAATATTACACCAACACCCTGCCGGAGGACGACGCCACCTTTGTCCGCAGGGCCAATGTGCTGGACAAGAGCGGCAATCCTGTGCTGGACGACGAGGGAAAGCCCCGGAAACTGAAGGTAGACCTGGATGTGGACTGGGAGCTTATGAATAAAGTGACGAAGGGGAAGCAATTCTTCATCTCTCCGGGCGCCGGACAGCAGAGCGTGAAAAACAGCTGGTACGGCCACTGTGAGAGTTTTCTCAACAAGGCCAAGGAGGAGCTTCAGAATAGAAAGCTCTCCTACAAGGCGGTGATGCTCACCGGCGGCGCCTCTAAGATGGGCTTTGTACAACAGCTGTGCCAGGACATCTTTGGTGGGAGAGGCGCCAAGATCCTCATCTCCCAGGATCCCTCTTTCAGCGTATCCCTGGGTCTGGCGTGGACGGGCATGGTGGACAGCCTTATCGAGACGGGAAAGCAGAAGGCCCTGAAGGCCCTGAAGGAGGAGCCCGAGTGCTCCAACGCGGCACTGGTCGCGTCCATTGCCAGCCTGTATGTCCCGATCGTGACCAAGCAGTTTGACGAGGCGCTGAATAAGTGGGCCTCTTCCAGCACGGACAGCTCCATCTCCGCCCTCCAAAGCGCGTTCCAAAAAGGATGTGACGCGCCGGCAGTAAAGAGCGCCATGGAAAAAGCCTTTAATAAGGGAGTCGAGACTTGGGTGAAGGACTGCGCCAAGTCCGTCCAGACGGTGGCGGGGAACGAGGTCAAAGAGATCTACGGCCAAGATATGTCCTTCAGCCTCCTTCAGGGAAAATACCAGGAACGTGTGCAGACCCAGCCGATGGGTCCGATCCCGCTTCCGGAGATCGACATAGCCGGGTCTCTGCAGAAGGCCGTCTTTAATATAGGCGGTGTCATTGCCGCCGTAATTGGGGTGCTCACCGGGGGATTTGGCCTCATTTTGGGGCCGGTGATTGGCTGGATTCTCCATATGCTTGGAATCAATAATAACCCCAACAGCCTCTGTGATGCCAGAACACGGCAGAGGGTGCGCGACCAATCCTCCTCCCTGAAACAAAACATCAACAGCCAAGTCCAGAAGACAATTATGGAGAACATTGGGAACACCGGGGAGAACATTCTTTCGGACATGCTGAACGAGATCATCGACGTATTGGCTCTGAGAAAGTTCGACCAGGAGATGTTCCTGTAAGGCCACGGCGGCAGCCACGCGTGGGCGGTTCACGAGAATCTGCGGACAGACGAAAGACTAACTATTAGAAGTCAAGAGGGAAAATAAAAAAAGAGAAGATGGGAAGGTGGATCGCGAGACGGCAAA
>CANQQI010000054.1 GCA_947625945.1 uncultured Oscillospiraceae bacterium | reverse complement strand
ACGGTCTGGCTCCTGTCCGAGACCGTCAACGGCCTCATGGCCATTCCCAATCTGATCGCCCTTGCCTGGCTCAGCCCGGTTTTGATCGGGCTGACTGGAGACTATATCAAAATTCTAAAGACGGGCCGTGCGCCCGCTCCCGGAGGTACTTATGCAGATTTCCATCAACGCCAACCGCTGCGAACCCTCTCCCATGCGGAAATTCCATCCCCTGGCGGTAGAAGCGGAAAAACAGGGAAAGCGGATCTATCATCTGAACATCGGCCAGCCGGATCTTCCCACCCCCAGGGCGTACTATGACGCCATCCGGCGCTTTGACGAGCACACCCTGGCTTACGCCGAGTCTCCCGGCTCTCCCGTCCTGATCGACGCCATTCGGGGGTATTACAGGCGGCTGGGGGTGGAGCTGGCGCCGGAGGATGTGCTGGTCACCACCGGCGGCAGCGAGGCATTGCTGCTGACCTGCCTGAGCATCCTGGACCCCTATACCGAGGTCATCATTCCCGAGCCCTACTATCCAAACTACACCACCTTCGTCCACGCCGCCGGCGGCGTGATTCGGGCCCTGCCCACCTGCCCCGAGGAGGGCTACCGCTACGCCTACCGGAGCCGGATTGAGAGCCTGATCACCAAGAACACCCGGGCCATCCTGCTGACCAACCCAGGCAATCCCACCGGCGTGGTGCTGGATGAAAAGGAAATGCGGATGATCGCCGATGTGGCGAAGAAGCACAAGCTGTTCCTGATCTGCGACGAGGTCTACCGGGAGTTCTGCTACGATGAGAAATTTGGGGTCCCCACCATGGCCCGGTTCCGGGATATCGATCAGAATCTGGTGATCATCGACTCGGTCTCCAAACGGTTTTCCGCCTGCGGCGCCCGGGTAGGCTGCGTCGTCACCCGGAACAGGGAGCTACAGCAGGCGATTCTGAAGTTTTGCCAGTCCCGCTTGGCGGTGGCTACGGTGGACCAGCTGGGGGCGGCGGCGCTGTACTCTGTGGATCCGGAATTTTTCCTCCGCTCTAAGGAGGAGTACCACCTGCGGCGGGATCTGGTGGTGAGCCGGCTGCGGCGGATCCCCGGGGTGATGGTGGAGGAGCCCATGGGCGCCTTTTACGTCATGGCAAGCCTCCCGGTGGACGACGCGGACAAATTCCAGTACTGGCTGCTACAGTCCTTCCAGGACCAAGGGGAGACGGTGATGTTCGCCCCCGGAGCGCCCTTCTATGAGACCCCCGGCAAAGGCGTCAACGAGGTGCGGATCGCCTATGTGCGGAAGCGGGAGGAGCTGGAGCGGGCTCTGGAGCTGCTGGAAAAGGGCATCGCGGAATACCAAAAAACCGTGATGAACGGATAAAATCGATCGTCCGCCCGCCGGGAAACCGGCGGGCGGACAGCGTTTTATTTTCGGAGCCTGTTTTTCAAGCTGCCGCGCGGGATCGGGGCAGCCATTCGAAACAAATAAGCCAGCGCCGTACCCCATTTCGGACAGCGGATTTACCGGCTTTTTGCTTCCAAACTCCGGTGGAGGATCCACACGCCTCCCAGCAGGCACGCCTGGGAGCCGGTGTTGATGCCCTGCTCGATCCAGTTCACGGCGGCGGAGGTGGTGTCCTGGCCGGACATGGCCCCCATGCCCATGGCCAGCAGAAAGGCCAGGGCAAAAAGCGCCACAGCGGTGTATTTTTTCTTCTTTCCGGCCAAAATGCCCAGCCCGGTACACATACTCCCCAGCCCCAGCACCATCAGGAGGATGAAGACAAAGCTGCCGCTGAATACCGGCGGCGCGGCGGTGAGGAGAAGCTCCCGCTTGCGCCCGAAGACAGCCATCAGCATCCCCGCCCCCGCCAGGGCAAAGCCGATGGACTGCACCGGCAGGAACATGGAATTGAGTACGGCGAAATCGCAGATCTCGGCGGCGTACAGGAGCTTCCAGAGGGCCTTGAGAAATCCGGCGGCAAAGATATCGATCACCCCGGCGGCAAAGAGCGTAAAGGAGGTCTTGCCCATTTTCAGGTCCCGGAGCAGCAGCACCGCTGCCGCTCCAAAGAGGGCCACGGGCAGAAAATCCACTAGGGCCATGGGAACGGTAAATTCGTACACGGTTCGGCCCTCCTTTCTTACTTCTGCTTATTCAAGTGGTAGATGGGCAGCAGGGGAATGAGAATGGGGGTGGAGTCGGTATAGGCCTTGTACTCCGGGTCGTTGCCGTAGCGGGCCATCTGCCGTTTTTCCAGCCGCTGTGCCCCGTTGAACATGATGAACACGATGCACACATAGGCGATCATCGCGGTGAGCCACTGGCCTATCCCCGTCAGGGTGTCCAGGCAGGAGACGGTCAGGCCGGTCCAGAACAAAATCTCGGCAAAGTAATTGGGGCAGCGGACGATCTTGTACAGGCCCTAGGTGGCCACCTTGTCGGGGCGCTGGGCCTTCTGCGCACTCTTCTGCTGATCCGCCACCGCCTCCAACACGATGGCCAGAGCGCAGATGACGATGCCAGCCCAGGTGAAGCCGGAGACGGCGCCGCCGTTGTACAGCCGGAAATACACCGGGGAGGTCTGAGCCACATACAGCACGCCCATGAACAGCCACATAGCCACCTTCACAAAGAAGGGTAGGGCGCTCTCGTCCCCGGTGGCCTCTTTCAGGGTTTTGCGGTAGGCGGCGTTTTTCAGCTCCCGGACCAGCAGGAAGCCGGACAGACGAATGCCGTAGATCAACAGCAGCAGGCATAGAATGTAATGGGCCGCCTCCGCATGGAACACCCCTACCATGCTCATCAGCGCCAGGGTCACGCCCACGGCTGCCACGGAGAAGCCGTAGCCGATAGACATGAAATAGACGTACTTCTTAAATCCACACAGGCACGCCGCCAGGCATACCGCGAATAAAATTCCAAGATATCCCCAGCCCATGATTTACTCCTTTCCAAAGCTCTTGTTGATATACGCCCGGAAACTCATGTCCCCGGTGACGGTGTCGCCCACCATCTCCTCGGTGAGGGTCCACTTGGAGAATTTGAGGATGGCTTCCTTGCCGTTTTTCTTAAACTTGTTGACGAAGGCCAGCACGTCGAACAGCCAGGCCGGAGCCCGCTTAATCACCGGCTCCTTCCCAGCGGCGGCGAAGCACATCTTGGCGATCTCCTCGTAGGACCAGGTCTCCTTGCCGCCGACGTTGTAGGTCTTGTTGTCGTCCATCATGTGGGCCACGATGAAATCGGCAAAGTCTTCCGTGGAGACCACGTTGGCGTGGACCGGCGTGTTGCCCAGAAGGGTCACCTCGCCCTTTTCGATCATGGGCTTGAACACCTTGACAATGTCGTAAAAATAGCCGGTAGGCCGGAAAATGCACCAGGTCAGGCCGCTTTTTTTCAGCTCCTCCTCAAACAGGTACTTGGCGTGGAGCATGGGCACCTTGGGGGCCTTGTCCGCCTTGAGAACGGAGACGTAGGCGAAGTGCTTCACCCCCGCCGCCTGGGCCTCCCGGAGCAGGTTCAGGTTGCCCTGATAGTCGATGTCGTAGTTGGTGACGGTGGCGGAGGTCTTGGTCAGGCCTACGGTGGTGATCACGCAGTCCGCCCCATCGCACAGGCCCTTCAGGGCCTCCGGCTTGGTCACGTCCAGCTTCCGGAAGGTGAAGTCCCCAGTCAGGCCCAGGTCCCGTTCCACCATGTCCGCCGCCACCACGGTGTGGCCCGCCTTCAGCAGCGCCTTGAACACATCGGAGCCCAGGTTGCCGTAGGCTCCCGCCAGAACGATTTTCATTCTCAGGTTCCTCCTCATCATTTTAATATAAGACGCACCCGGTATAGGTGATCGTCATTTCTCCGTAATAATAGCTTGCGCCGCAGTCCCGGCAGACCTGGGTGACGAACAGGCCGTAGCCCTCCATGGAGGACATGGCCTTCTCCGGGAACCGGCACGCTTCCGGGTAGGCGCAGCTGCCGCAAATCCGGCAGCCTCCCGCTCCCAGGCACAGGGCCCCCGGCTCCTCCTGCCGCAGTTCCTCCCAGAAGGCCCGCAGCAGGGCCAAATGCCGCTCCTCGGTCCGGCGGTAGGCCCGGGTGTCGATGGCCTTTTCCGTCCGGCCTACGGTTTGCAGCAGAAGGCCCCGGGAATAGCGGTGGAGCCGCTCGGCGCACGCTTCCAACGTGCCGCAGGCCGGGGGACAGGTCCAGTTTTTGCCGTAGGCATGGCACCGGTCCGCCCGACACATCTCCCGCACCGCCGGCAGGGGCGTGAGCTTTTGGGGATCCAGAGGCGTCGCCTGGGAAAAGCCCAATTCCAAGGCACGTTTACGCCAATCCGTCATGACTTTGCCTCCCGAAATTCCATGGATTTGGCAAACCGCCGGGGGAATCCGGAGAGACTCGATAATTCTATGGTTCGAATCTGCTCTGCCAGGGCTTGGGCCAGCGTCAGCGCGGATTCATCCCACGCCAGGCAAATGGCGCCCGCTCCCGCCGCGTTGCCCACCGGGGTAATTTTCTCCAGCAGTTCCTCCGGGATCAGCCCGATCCGGCAGGCGCTGGCGGGGTTCAGGGCGCTGCCAAAGGCCCCCGCCAGGAACACCCGTTGAATTTCCTCCATTTTCACACCCATCTGTTCCGCCAGAAGCTCGATCCCGGCCCGAATGGCCCCCTTGGCAAGCTGTACCTGTCGGATGTCCTCCTGGGATAGAAAAATCCGCTGCGTTAGATGTAAATCGGCTGCCACCCGTCCCCGGCGGTTGATTTGACCGGCCTCCAAAAACACCGCCACGGCGTCGATGAGGCCGGAGCCGCAAAGACCCTTGGGCTCCCCGCCGCCGAGGATGTGAAAACGAAGGTTCCCGTTTTCCACCCAGACCCGGTCGATTGCGCCATCGGTTCCACGCATTCCAAAGTGGATCCCAGCCCCCTCCAGGGCAGGCCCCGCCGCCGTGGCGCAGGCCAGAAGTCCCTTCCGGCTGCCCAGCACCATTTCACCGTTGGTGCCAATATCCAGAAGAAGGGTAAGCTCCTCCGTTTCCTGGAGATTCTCCGCCAGCACACAGCCCAGAATGTCCGCTCCCAGAAACCCGCCGATATCCGGCACCAGGAGCAGCTCCGCCGCCGGGCAGCAGGGAAGGACCGGCCCGCAGGCCACGGTTTTTGCCTGCCGCAACAGGGGGGCAAAGGGAGGCCGAGCCAGATTTTCCACCGGCAGGCCCAGAAAGAGTTGCTGCATACAGCTGTTTCCCACCACCGCCACCCGTCGGATGGCGGCGGGGTCTGTGCTGCCGGTTTCGCAAACCGAACCGACCAGCGCCTCCATACAGCGGCGGACGGCGGCGGTCAGCGCCGACCCTTCCCCCGCCAGGGCGGCCCGGATCCGGGAGACCACGTCCGCACCGAAGGCGGTCTGGGGATTCAGGGCGCTGGCCGTGGCCAATATTTCCCCCGTGTCCGAGAGCAGATAGCAGACCACCGTTGTGGTGCCGATGTCAAAGGCCAGCAGCGCTCCGGTCCCCGGCTTCCCGGAGGACGCCGGGAAATATAGTCTGTAGCGTTCGGGCAGAAGGACGGTCATATCCGCCTCCACCGCGGTCTGACAGGCCAGGACCTCCGCACCGTTTACGGATACGCGGCATTTGCCGCATTTACCAAGGCCGCCGCAGGGGGCGTCTGGGTAGAATCCCGCCTGCCGCAGACGTTTAAGCAGCCCGGTTCCCACCGGGACCGAAAGCTGCCGCCCATCCGGCAGAACGGTCAAAACCGGCATCAGATCCCCGCCCAGTCCCGGCAGACAGACACGGTCTTCTGGGGGCTGTGGGCCCACTCGTCGGCCCCGATGGCCCGGCAGGCGTCCTCGCTCACCGGCGCGCCGCCGATGATGATCTTCACCTGATCTCGCATTCCGGCGTCGGCAAAGGCCCGGACCGTTGCTTTCATAGAGTCCAGAGCCAGGGTCAGCACCCCGGACAGGGCGATAATGGAGATCCCCTCGTCCTTCGCCGCTTCCACCACCTTTTGGGGCGGAACGTCAATGCCCAGATCCACCACCTCAAAGCCGCCAGCTTCCAGCATGGAGCGGACGATGTTCTTGCCGATGTCGTGGAGATCGTCCTTGACGGTGCAGAGGATCATTTTCGCCTTTTTTCCGGTATTCTCCGTGCCCACCAGGGCATCCTTCAGGGTCTCCACCGCGTCGGTCATCAATTCCCCGGCGTAAATCAGGTCCCCGACGAAGTATTCTCCCTCCTCAAAGAGCTTTCCCACCGTGTCCATGCCCTTCTGGCAGGCGTCCATGGCCTTGCCGGCGTCGCTGCCGCCCTCCGCCATGACCTGCTCCAAGAACTCCTTTACCGTATCTTCGTCCAACTCGCCCATGGCCTGGGCCAGCGCTTCAAAATCGATCATTTTCGATCCTCCTTACTTTTTCTGCCCGAATTTTCCCTGGCGGTAGGCCCGATTGTAGCGCCTGCCGCCTTTATCTTTCATCCGCAGGGCCTCGCAGGCAAAGACGGTGCCCATCATGTCGGCGCTGCAGGGGTCCAAAATGGCGCTGTCCAGCCCGGCGGCTAGCGCGTAGCTCAGACAATTCATGTTCACATACTTCCGGGCGGGCATTCCAAAGCTGATGTTGGAGATGGCCCCTGTGACCTTCACCGCCGGGGCATAGGCGTGGATCTCCCGGATGCAGAAGCAGAAGTCCTCCATAGCGCTGGGCACGGTGGCCAGGGCCATGACGCAGGGGTCGATGTGCAGATTCTCCAGGGCCACTCCGAATTTGTCCGCCTTGTCGATGATCCGCTTGGCGATGTCCACCTTTTTGGCCGGATCGGCGGGAATGCCCTCCCGGTCGCAGGTCAGGCCCACCACCTGCCAGGGCGTTCCGGCGATGAGGGGGAAGATGGTTTCGCATTTGGTCCCCTCCTCGTTGACGGAGTTGACCATGCCGGGCCGTTTGACGTGCCCTTCCTCCAGAATCCGGGCCAACAGCTCGGCATTGGGGCTGTCGATGCACAGCGGCGTCTCCGCCGCCTCCTGCATCTGTCCGATCAGCCACACCATGGCGTCATATTCCAGCTCCGTGGCGGTGCTGGGGGCGCAGTCCAGAAAGTCCACCCCGGCGGCGGCCTGGGCGGCGGCCCGGGCCCGAATCACGCCTTCGTCCCGGGCAACGATTGCCTGCTTCACGGCGGGGATGGCGCCGTTGATTTTCTCACCGATGATGATCATGCCGTCACCTCAGCCGTCGGTCAAAATGGTCAGCAGCAGACGCATCAGCATCTCCTTCATGGGGCGGAAATAGAAGGGAATAATGTCCTTCATCAGCCGCCGATAGCCCTCCGGGTAGGAGGTATAGCTGTTCTTTTCCATTTCAGGCACCTCACAGTCGATAGTTGTTGACGAATTTGCACACGGCCAGCATATTTTCCGGCTTGGCGTCGTTGCGGTAGGAGAGCATCTTGTTCTCGCTGAAAATGAAGCCTCCGTCCTTGCCCAGCTCGTCGCAGAGACGCTTGGCATAGGCCACGCATTCCTCCGGAGTGCCGTTGGACAGCAGATCCGTGGTCATGCCCCCCATGATGGCCACATTGGGTAGGGCCTCCCGGAAGGCGAAGGGATCGTCCTGCTCTAAGTGGAAGGTGAGAACGCCCTTGGGGTAGTCCTTGAAATAGTCGGCAAACCGGAGGATGGAGCCCTCGGTGAAAATGCGGATGTTCATCCCCTTTTCCGCGTAGGCGTCCAGCAGCAGCTTCAAATGGGGCCAGTAGAACCGCTCGAACTGCTTCCGGTTCATCACGTTGTGGGCCAGCATCAAGATGGAGGAGTCGAAGCAGTATTTGTAGTTGGGACCCGGACCGTTTTTGATTTTTTCAATGATGGGGACCATTCGCTCCTGATGCCAGCGCTCCACAAAGTGGTCCAGCTTCTCCGGGCTGCGCCGCATAGCGATGGAGAGCTGCTGGATGCCCAGCAGATTGGATAGCAGCTCCTCCGGACCCGGCACCACGGCGCCCATCATGGGATTGTTGGGGGAGAGGGAGGGAAGGCCGTAGGTCCCGCCGGTGAGGGAGGACATTTTCAGGATGTACATGATGTAGCGCATGTACTCCCGGAAGGTTTTCTTCCAGACCTCTTTGGTTTTTTGCTCCCAGCTCGCGCCGTATTTTTTTGGGAGGATCACCTCCCAGGCGTATTTCGTGGGATCGTCCAGGTACGCTTCCAGGGTGTCCATGGTGCAGTGGGCGTGGTCGTGGATGCCCACCACCTCTTCATTGTAGTAATAGTATCCGCCCCCGCCGAAAGCCTCCGTCACGTTGAACTGGTTGCGGATGCCCACGTCCATCAGACCGTCCACCGGGTAGGTGTCCAGGAAATGGACCACCGTTTTTTTCATCACGTCGAAATTGGTCATGGCCTGGTCCAGGGTGTAGCCCGCGTCAAAGACCTTCCAGGTCACCACATTGGCAAAATGGGGGATCCGCTCCGTCTTTTTGAAGTTTGCCGCGTCCCGGAAGAGCTGGACCCGGCTCTGCTGCATCTGCTTGGCGTTCATGGCGGCCTCCTTATCGCTTCTTTTCCTTGGCCCGCTTGTCGTTGATGATGTCCATGTGCTCGGCGGTGATCAGGGTGACGTTGTTCTGCTTTGCCCACTCCACGCAGCCCTTCAGGGCCGTGGGCAGGAAGATCCGGGGCACATTCACCAGCTTGGCGCAGGCCTCCTCCGTGAATTTCACGGTATCGTCGATCCGGTTGGCGGCGTATTTCACGGAGTCCACCGTGGTGGCCCGGACCGGCAGCAGCTCCGGAATGGCCCAGGAGAATTTGGTGTACCAGAAGTTTTTGCTGTCCCGGTAGCCGTAGTCCACCGGCACCCGGGGGAAGTCTGTGGCCTTGACGCCGTTGATGATGCCGTTGTACTGCTTCTCCTTCATGAGAATTTTGTCGATGCGCAGAATGAAGTGGGCCCCGAATTGGGAGGTGATGCCGTTAAAGTCGTGGTAGGGCGGCTCGTAGCCGTTGAGCTGGCCGGGCTGATCATCCTGAGCGTGGTCCAGCTCCCGCATCCAGGTACACTCAAAGACCTGGAAGGATTCGGTGATCACCTGGGGAAATTTCTCCTGGGGGTGCTCGGCGGCCATCAGCCCGTCCTCAAAGTGGAATAGGCAGTTTTTCATCTTCTCGGCGGGGGTATCCCCGGGCCAACCCATGCGGACGGCCTCCTTGAAATACTTCCGCTTGTCGGGAATGAAGTTGATGGCGCACTTGCCGTAGCGCAGCAGGTTCTGAGCGGTGTTGGAGGAGTTGCGGCAGTTGAGAAGCATGGCGTAGTAGTCCTTCCCCGCCACATAGTAGGGGGCAATCAGGCTGTAAGGTCCGCAGGTGGTGGTTCCCTCCGGCGTCAGGGTGCTGATCAGCACCGTGGGCATGGGATAATAGGCGGAGGTCTGATAGAAATTGTCTACAATCCTTAGATTTTTGAAACTGCTCATGGGGTGTCTCCTTTCAGTAGTTTGTTGAAGGCTTGGCGGATCTGGGAATAGGGATACTTTTTCGTGCTGAAGGACAGAACGCACTCCGCCAAAAATACGGTGACCTCCTCGCCGGGGTCCGCGCCGAAACGGCTCAGGAGGGTTTGCAGGAGCCCTTCCAGCTGCCGCCGCAGCAGCAGATGCCGGTCGTCATAGGCGAAGCCGTCCTTCCCGTCCCGGATGTCGAAGGTGGTCAGATACTGATGGGTCTCCTCAAACCGGCGCATGGCGTTGTAAAGCTCCTCCAAGCCCTGGTCCGGGGTGGCGGCCCGACGCATCAAGGCGTCCATGACCTCCAGGGCCGCCTGCCAGTCCTCCAGCACCACGCAGCCCACCAGGTATTCCTTGGAGGGAAAGTAGTTGTACAAAGTCCCAGCCGCCACGCCGCAGGAGGCGGCGATCTGGCGCATGGTGAAGGTCCTGTATCCCGGGGCGGTGAGGACCCGCCGGGCCTCCCGGATGGCGTTGTCACGCAGACTTTCGATGATTTTAGGCATAGACGCCTCCTTTTATGAACGTGTTCATTTTACTATACCATTTTTGTGAATGACTGTCAATAACAGGGAAAAATAATTTCAAAATATTATAGAATATGCTCAGAACCTGGGAGGGATTCTCAGCCGAAGAAAGCGGATTCTTATTAAAAATGTCCATAGAATTTCGCCGGAAAACCTGTTATAATTTCTATCGGCAGGGAAGGGGGGAAACAAAAAATGGAAGGTTTTACGGTGACGCTGGCGCTGGTGGACGCGATTCCGGTGCTGCTCTTCGGCGGAAGTATTCTTCTGGTCGCCGGCAGGTTCGGAAGCCCATGCTTTCTCATAGGCGGGCTGCTCAGCACGCTGGCAGGCTGCTGTAAAGTGGTGTGGAAGCTGATCCTGGGGATCTGGAAAAAGGACGTCAAGTGGCTGAATAAGCCCTTCGTTCCCATGCAGGCCGCCGGATTTTTGCTGATTCTTGCGTCCCTGGCAGTGGACTTCGGCAAAATCTCCTGGGCCGCCCTGGGGGCCGCGGTGGCGCGCTTTCCCGCCGCGCTCTTTTTCCTGATCTGGCTGTTCGTCATGGGGGCCATGGGCTGGTACCGGAAGAACCGATTTGACGAGTCCGCCAGGGCAAACTGGACGGCCCAAATTCTCAACTGCGCCGGTCAGGGCGCCCTGTTTTTGGGCGTTCTGTCCGCCTTGAGCGCGGGCTAGCGCCCCGGATATTGAACTTTAGATTTTTGCGGAGGAACCCGCCGGGCCGCCGGAAGCCGCTCCCGGGGATTCCCGCGTATGAAAAAGGAGGAAACCGGAACATGGAGAGAAACAAGCTGACTCCGTTCCAAACCGCCGCCTTCGGCATTGGCGCCGTAGGCAAGGACATGGTCTACGCCCTGTCCGCCACCTATGTCATGGCGTACTACCAGGACATTCTGGGCCTGCCCGCCATGTTCGTGGGAACGATCTTGATGATCGCCCGGATCTTTGACGCCCTGAACGACCCCTTCATGGGCATTCTGGTGGCAAAGACCCGGACCCGCTGGGGCCGTTTCCGCCCCTGGCTGTTCAGCGGCACGGTGCTCAACGCCGTGGTGCTCTACGCCCTCTTCGCCGCCCCCCATATCGAGGGGGTGCCCCTGATGGTCTATTTCACCGTGATCTATATCCTCTGGGGCGTCACCTACACCATGATGGACATTCCCTATTGGTCCATGATCCCCGCCATCACCTCCACCCCACAGGACCGGGAGAACCTGTCCGTGGTGGGCCGCACTTGCGCCGGCGTGGGCTCTGCCCTGATCCAGGTGGGCGCGTTGCTGCTGGTCACCACCCTAGGCGGCGGGGACGATCCCACACACCAGCGGGAGGGCTTTAAGTGGGTGGGCCTGATCGTGGCCGTACTCTTCGTGGCGGCGGAGATCCTCTGCTGTTTCAAGGTAAAGGAGCGGGACGGGGAGCGGATGCAGACCTCCACCATCCCCGAGATGTTCAAGGCCCTATTTAGCAACGACCAGGCCATGATCACCGTGCTGGCCATCCTGCTGATCAACGGGTCGCTGTATCTGACCTCCACGCTGGTCATCTACTTCTTCAAATACGACGTGGGCGTCACCCTGGCGGCGGAGGCCAGCTGGGTGGACAACTACACCCTGTTCGTCACCGTGGGCGGCGGCTGCCAGATCCTGGGCATGATGGTGGTCTACCCCCTGCTCCGGAAATTCCTGGGGAACACCGACCTGTTCAAGGTAGCCCTGGGCCTGGCCATGGGGGGCTATGTCCTGATCCTGGTCACCTGTCTGATGGGCCAGGCCAACAATATGATCCTGCTGTGCGTTTGCGGCGCCCTGGTGTTTGCCGCCAACGGCATCCTCTCCGTGCTGACCACGGTGTTTTTGTCCAGCTCCGTGGATTATGGGGAGCTGAAGACCGGCCGGCGGGAGGAGGCGGTGATCTTCTCCATGCAGACCTTCGTGGTCAAGGCCGCCTCCGGAGTGGCGGTGTTCATCAGCGGAATCGGCCTGAGCTTGATCGGCCTGGAGGGCAACTCCGACCAAGCGGGCCCTGTGGTGGCCCAGAGCGCCCAGACCATCCTTGGCCTGCGGCTGCTGATGACCATACTTCCGATCCTGGGCCTGGCGGTGGCGTTCCTGTTCTTTGTGAAGAAGTTCACCCTGACGGACGGCAAGGTGCAGGAGATCGCCGACGCCCTCCGGCTGAAAAAGGAGCAGCAGAATGTTTGAGTGGCGGGTGACGGTGGACACCGCCGCGGGCTTAAGGACCCTCTCGGGCCGTTGTCCGGCCGAGGGGACGGTCAGGGTAGCCAGTGACCTGCCCGCCGGCGTTCTGAACACTGTTCGGGGGCGTATGCCCCTGACGGTTGCGAAGGACGAACGGATCTTCATGAACGGATATCAGACCTGGACCCGAAGCCCCGAGCTGGGGCGGGGGGACCGGCTCAGGGGCCTGAACGGCGTGCCCAAGTTCTTGCTGAAAAAGTACGGCTTTGACCGGTACGGGGACTATCATTTCGCGTCCTATCCCAACCGGCCCGGCCTGAGCCATGGCTATTCCTGGTGCTATTTCCGCCAGGGAGACCGGTTCCGGCTCATCGCCTCCCTGGACGAGGGGGCGGGCTATACCCTGTTCCGCTACGACGCCAACAGGGGAGAGCTGACCGTGGACCG
>CANQQI010000053.1 GCA_947625945.1 uncultured Oscillospiraceae bacterium | reverse complement strand
CAGGCCCACATCTTTGGCCAGTTCTATCAGGGCGACACCTCCCATCGGACGGAGGGGAACGGGCTGGGGCTGACCATTGTTCGCCGGATCGTCACCCTCCACGGAGGGGAGGTGGGCGTGGAGAGCGCGCCGGAGAATGGAAGTGTGTTCACCGTGCGGCTGCCCCAGAAACGAGGGGGCTGAGTCGTTGCCGCTCTGCCAACCAGGCACTGAAAAGGACCAATTAGGAACTTTCGCCCCCGTTCTATTTATTTCTTATATAATAAAAGTAGCTGCCGTGTAAACTGGGCTTATTTTTACGCGGCGATTTTTGTAGGAGGGATATCATGAAGAAAACCGGACAGAAAAGTGGAAAAGGGAAAAAGGCCGTCGTGATCGTGGTCACCTCGATCATCCTGGTGCTTTTGCTGGTCGTGAACATCGCCTGCGGAATGTTCGCGGACATGCTCACCGGTATGCTGGCGGGCAGCGGTGAATCGGAACAGCTCCAGGCGGTCCGGCAGACCAGCGCGGCGCTGGCTGAGCAGATCGAGGGCGAGGGCATTGTGATGGTCCAGAACAACAACGGGGTGCTCCCGCTGAGCAAGACCGACTCCGCCAAGGTCAACGTGTTTGGCTGGTCCGCCACCCAGTGGGTCCGCGGCGGCAGCGGCTCCGGCCAGGTGCAGCAGCCCGGCGACGGCAGCGCCCCTGTGGGGATCCTGGAGGCGCTGAAAGCCGCCGGCATCGAGTACAATGAAGAGCTCATCAACATGTACACCAATTATCTCGGGGAGCGCCCCTTTGCCGCCAATGGCGCGCTGAACACCTGGAGCTATCAGTTCTCCCGGCTGTATGAGCCGTCCATCGACGATAGCAGCTATTACACCGACAGCCTGCTCCAGAACGCGGAGGCCTATTCCGACACGGCCCTGGTGGTCATTGGCCGGGTGTCCGGCGAGAGCAACGACCTGCCCAAGGTACAGTACAAGGGCGCCTTTGACGCCACGGCCCACGCCAACGGCACCGATAATCAGGACGCCACCCGCACCTATCTGGAGATCTCCACGGAGGAAGAGGAGCTGCTGAAATATGTGGGCGCCCACTATGACAAGGTCATTGTCATCATCAACTCCGTCAACACCATGGAGCTGGGCTTCCTGGAGACCATCGAAGGGCTGGACGCCTGCCTGATCGTGGGCGGCACCGGCTGGACCGGCGCCAACGCCATCCCCAAAGTGCTATACGGCGACATCACCCCCTCCGGCCATTTGGTGGATACCTATCCCTATGATCTGGCCACCATCGCCAGCTACGCGAACTCCGGCGGCTTTGAGGGAGAAGGCTACTATACCAATGCTACCAGCAGCATGTATCCCATGATCGTCACCAACGGCAATGTTGGCGACAACACCACCCCCTATCAGGGCGTGGCCTATGTAGACTATGTGGAGAATATCTATGTGGGCTACAAGTGGTTTGAGACGGCGGACGCCGAGGGCTATTGGGACAATGTCTCCAACGAGTACGGTACCGGCTATGAGGGTGTGGTGCAGTATCCCTTCGGCTATGGCCTGAGCTACACCACGTTCTCCTGGGAAGTGACAGAGATCTCCCAGGAAGCGGGGGCCACCCTGGGCAAGGACGACACCATCACCATGACCGTCCGGGTGACCAACGACGGCAGCGCGCCCGGGCAGGACGTGGTCCAGGTCTACTTCACCGCCCCCTATATAAAGGGCGAGATCGAGAAGTCCTCCGTGGTGCTGGCCGACTACGCCAAGACCCCGGTCATCGAGCCGGGCGCTTCCGCGGACGTGACCCTCTCCTTCAAGGTGGAGGATATGGCCTCGTATGACGCCTATGATCTGAACAACAACGGCTTCGCGGGCTATGAGCTGGACGCGGGCACCTATCAGATCAGCCTCCGCAGCGACGCCCACACGGTCAAAGCGGCCGGGAACACCGAGGGCGGCGTGATCACCTATCAGGTGGAGGCCACCCAGTATGAGACCGACCCCATCACCGGGGCGGTGGTGTCCAACAAGTTCACCGGCAGCGATGCCATGGACGGCATCTCCGTTGACGGCAGCGATTCCGGCGCCCAGATCGCCTGGCTGTCCCGGGCGGATTTCGCGGGCACCTTCCCCGCGGCGCTGGCCCCCAACCGGGAGATGACCCAGAACCTGATCGACACCAACCTCTACACCGAGGCGGACGCCCAGGCCTGGATCGACAGCGGCGACGAACCCGTGACTTATAACGCCGGCAACGGTCTGTCCGTCACCAACGCGGACGGCACGGTCAGCGAGCTGGGCCTGGCCCTTGGCGCGGACTACGACGATCCCCGCTGGGAGGAGCTGCTGGATCAGCTGGATAAGACTGAGGCCCTCACCATGGTGCTCAACGGCTACGCCTCCAACGGGGGAGCCGCTTCCATCGGCAAGCCCGGCACGGTGGACCTGGACGGCCCCAACCAGATTGGCAGCTTCGGCATGGCCATGATGTATGGCGTCGGCACCGGCTTCCCCAGCGCCACCGTGCTTGGCCAGACCTTCAACAAGGACCTGGCTTATGAAATGGGCCTGTCCCTTGGCAGAGAAGGCGTGAATATGGGCATCAACGGCTGGTACGGCCCCGCCATCAACATGCACCGCAGTCCCTTCGGCGGCAGAAACTTTGAGTACTATTCCGAAGACGCCTACGTTTCCGGCATCATGGCCGCCAACGCTGTGCGGGGCGCCAAAAACGCTGGGATGTACGTCTATCTGAAGCACCTGGCCCTCTATGAGCAGGAGTGGAACCGTGACGGCATCTATACCTGGATCACGGAGCAGGCCCTCCGGGAGGTCTATCTGAAGCCCTTCCAGCTGGCCATCCAGGTGGGCGGCGCCAACGGCATCATGACCTCTTACAACCGTATCGGCGCCATCTGGGCCGGCGGCAGCGAGGCCCTGATCAGTGACGAAGGCGTGCTCCGGGGCGAATGGGGCTTCCGCGGCGCGGTCCTCACGGACTATTGCGACCACCACGAGTACATGAACGGCGACCATCAGTTCCGCTCCGGCGGCGACCTGTGGATGAGCGGCTTCTTTGTGGCCGGAATGTTTGGCAATCCTGCGGAGCTTACTTATGAGACGGACTCCAATACCTTTAACCAGAGGCTTCGCAGCGCGGTGAAGAACAACACCTATATGTACCTCAGCGCCCAGTATGCCAACTCGCTCTACAACGCCGATACCAGCCATGACCCCATCACGCCGCCGGTGCATACCGAGCCCTTCGCCTGGTGGATCATCGTCCTGGTCGTGGTAGATGTGGCCGCTGTGGCGGGCTGCGGCGCCTGGCTGTACTTCACCTTCCGCAAAAAGAAAACGGCTTGATCCTCTTTATCTCCATAGGGCCTGGTTGGGGAATTTCCAATCGCCAACCAGGCCCGGACCAAAGTGAAAAACACATATATACGGACCAAAAGGGGGCGGTGGTTCCACCGCCCCCTTTGACAAACACCGTTTTCATGAGGAGGAAGCATACCGGGTTTGGTGGGGGCCGGAGCTGGAACGGCAGCTCGCCGCGTTCCTGGAAGCGCAATCGTAAAAAACCGTCTCTTTGCCCAATACGCGCGAAATCAAGGCCACAGGCGAAGCCCGTGGCCTTGACTGCCGGCAATCTTGACTTTTTTGGCGGAAACGTCTATACTAAAAATGATAGATTTGCGGCGGGAACGGCGCGGTAAGGAAGGGGGAAGGTCTCATGCTTCGCATCGCCATCGCGGAGGACGAGCCGGCGTTTGCCCGGAAGTTGGAGGAGCATTTGCGCAGGTTTGCCCAAGAAGAGCAAATCGAGATCCACGTCGATACCTTCCCCAATGGGGCCACCTTGGTAGAGCGCTACACGGCGGAGTGGGACCTGCTGCTCCTGGATGTGGATATGCCCGCCATGAACGGCATCGACACCGCCCGGAGCATCCGCCGACGGGATGCCGATGTCCTCATCATGTTTATTACCAACCTGGCCCAATACGCCATCCAAGGCTATGAAGTGGACGCGCTGGACTATGTGCTCAAGCCGGTGAGCTACTTCAGCTTGGCGATGAAGCTGAAAAAGGCGGCGCGTATCCTGCGGGGCAGGATCAGCAGCTCGATCATCCTCAGTCAGGACGGGGATATGGTCCGGCTGCCCCTGTCCCGCCTCTATTTTGTGGAGGTCTACGGCCACCAACTCCGCTACCACACCGCCGACGGAGAGCTGCTCCAGACCGGCGCCCGTTCCCTGGGAAAGGTGGAAAAAGAGCTGGAGCGGTATGGATTTACCCGCTGCCACAACGGCTACCTGGTCAATCTCCGATTTGTGGAAGCGGTGACCGCCAATGACGTCCTGGTGGCGGGAGAGCGGCTGCCCATCAGCAGGCACCGGCGCAAGGAATTTCTCCAGGCTCTGCTTAACGAAACGAAAGGGGGAGGCCCCGCGTGAGTTTATATCTATATTATCTGTTCCGCCCGGATTTCATGCAGGCCATGATGGTGATGACGGCGGTGTTCCTCCTGCCCCTGCGGCGGGAGCGGCACTGGGGCAGGAGGCTGTTCTGCGCCATCCTCGTGGCCTTCCTGATCGAAGGTGGGCTGGGGATGCTGAATTCTCAAATATATGATCAGAGCGGCGCTCTGCCGGTGACGGCGGGATCGCTTCTATCTCTGATTGTCTATATGGGGGCGCCGCTGGCGGCCTCTCTGCTGACATTCCGCCTCTGCGCCGGCTTGAGCTGGACGGATGCCCTCTATGGAATGGCCTGCGCCTACGCGGCCCAGCACATGAGCTTCTGTGTATGTACCGCTCTGTGGGGGGAGTTCTACCAGGGAGACACCCTGAGCTTTTGGGCCAACTGGCTGGTGATCCTGGTGGTGGGCGTCGTCTGCTACTACGCTTTTGCCCGGCGGCTGCCCCGGGACGGGCGCTATCACGCCGGCCGGCGCAAGGCGCTGTTCACAGCCGGCATGGTGCTGTTCATCGCGCTGGTGCTGAACTATGCCGCCCGGTTGATCGAAGGCTTTGGCGAGTCCGCTGAAGGCTCGGTGGTGTACAGCATCTGCATGATCTATGACCTGCTCAGCTGTCTGTTCATTCTGTGGCTCCAGACAGAGCAGCGCCGGGAGGTGGCGCTCCAGTCTGACGTGGAGACGGAGCGGCGCCTGCGCCGGCAGCTCCAGGAGCAGTATGAGTTCTCCAAAGAGAACATCGACATCATCAATCAAAAGTGCCACGACCTCAAGCACCAGATCGCGGCCCTGCGCATGGTGCGGGACCGCCGGGAGCAGGACGCGGGGCTGGAGGAGATCGAGCGGTCCGTGCTGATTTACGACGCGGTGAGCAAGACAGGCAACGAAGTGCTGGACACGGTACTCACGGAGAAGAGCCTGCTCTGCGAACGGGACCACATCTCCTGGACCTGCATGGCCCAGGGGAAGCTGCTGGATTTCATGTCGCCGGTGGACATCTACACCCTGTTCGGCAACGCCTTGGACAACGCCGTGGAGGGGAGCTGTACGGTCCGGGACATGGCGCGGCGCAGCGTGGCGGTGACGGTGCTGAACCGGCATGGGGCGGCTTTCATTCAAATTGAAAACTACTTTGACGGAGCCCTCACCATGGAAAACGGGCTGCCCCGTACCACGAAAGCGGACGAGCGCAGCCACGGCTTTGGGATCAAAAGCATCCGAAGCATCGCCGAGCGCTACGGCGGGACCATGAACATCTCCACAGAGGACGGTATTTTTCTGCTCAGCGTCTTGATCCCCATCCCTGTGCGCCCGGAGGCAGACTGCGGAACACATCTTGTTTAAGGGCAAGCCTTGCCCCGGGAAACCGGCTTTCTGCCGGGAATTTTATACCCACACCCATGAAAAAGCTGGCGCGGGGACTCTCAAAGGAGCCGCCGCGCCCGTTCTTTTTGCCCGCAAATTCCAAGGAACCGGTTTACAACCTTTTTTCGATCTCTTTCCACGCATGGGTGGTGAGGCAGCTCTTGTCCAGGTCCTTCGTCAGCCCTTCCCACAGAGCATACGGCATCGTCAGAGACAGACAATCCGCCAGCGCCTCCCGCCGCTGGGAGATATCGAACAGACCCATCACCGCCATGGGCCGCTCTTTTTCAATCTGATCCACCGCGTATACAATCGACTGGCAGGCCGCCCCAAAGGGGGC
Organism: uncultured Oscillospiraceae bacterium; assembly: GCA_947625945.1. Taxonomy (GTDB): domain Bacteria; phylum Bacillota; class Clostridia; order Oscillospirales; family Oscillospiraceae; genus Faecousia. Next base: position 6,588 of record CANQQI010000053.1, on the reverse strand, counting down.
GATGGTATTGAGCGCCTCGCCGTTGTGGGAACCCAGCATGGTGACCAGCGCGGAGAGCTGATCCGGCCGCGCGAGAATGAAAACCACGTCGGGCCTTCCCACTTCGCCCCACCGGCTGATGGGCGCGAACACGACGCGGGGATATCCTTTCTCCGAATATGGCACAGCATTGCGCCACTTCAAAGCCAGCTCTTCCGAGCAGAAAAAACGCTCCCCATATTTCATTTGCTCCCGCGCCTGCGGCGGCGCGTGATCCCCAAAACCCTGGGAGAGCAGCTTGTGGATGTTCGGGTTCCTCCTGGTAAATCCGTCCCCAAAGCAGCACCCGGTGGCGCCGCCCGGACAGTTGCAGCTTTCCTCGTTCATGGAAATGACCTTCCCCTTGGAAGCGGCCATCAGAAGCGGGATCACACAATTCCTCCTTTCCGGGGACGCGTCCAGGTCGCAGGCCGCGCTGGTATTTCCCAGAAAAACACCCACGATCTCCCATTGGAGATGGAGTAAATTCAAAAATTCGTTTTCCATCGCAATATTCTCCTCGTCATGTATTGATCCGGTCGTGCCTCTGAAATTTTTCATTTGCCCAGCGAACAGATCCATTTTTCCTTTATCATACAATATAAATGTGAATAAATCCACCAAAATCAGCCAGAAATACAGGATACACCGAAAAGACGCTCAATTTGGGGGACCTCTCACCGGCCCGTAATTGACGCTGTTATCCGTGTTGTCCGCAAAATAAAAGCTGAGATCGGAAAGATTGTAGTTCTTCTTGCCAGAAAGTGCTTTTTTGGATTTAAGGTCAAAGCGAGGACATTCATAAAGGTTTTTCGCATCGAGAAGCGCTTTCGGCAAAGCACAGTGGGCGCATTTGTTCTTGAAATTCGCCCCCAAAATACCAATATAATCACATGAAGGATTCGACAGCAGGATGGAAACCTCAGACTATAAAACTCAGGCAAACCGATCTTTCAATTCCGCAAGCAAGCGTTCCGCGATAGGCGTAAAAGCCTGATATTTTCTCCAAATCAAGTACATCTTTGCCTCTAATTTCGGTGAAAGCGGGCGGAACACAAGTCCGCTTCCCGGACTCGTATCAATCAAATGGTCAAAGGTTAGCAAAAACCCCAGACCCTCCCTGACAAACAAGGATGCGTTATAGGACAGGCGAAAGGAGCCCTCCAGACGCAGCTTGTCCATTTTTTCTCCGGCCCAGCGTGGGATGTCGAGTTTCCACCCCTGTTCCGAGCAAAACAGTGGCAGCCCGGCAACGTCATCCACAAGGATGCTTTTCTTTGTTGCCAAAGGGTGCTCCATAGGTATGACAAGGCCCCACACATCCGCCTCCGGGAAAGTAAGATAGTGATACTTTGCTGTGTCCGGCTCCTCCGCAAGCACGGCAAAGTCAAGAATGCCTTTGTCCAGCTTTTCTGTGACCTGTTCCGTATCCCCACTGCTGATGTGATAGCGCAGACCGGGGCAAATTTCTTTGAAACGCTTGATTTCCTGTGCAAGAAAACGAATTTGATAGGATTCAGCCAGCCCAAAATAAATATCTCCGCCGGTTATATCGTCCAGAGACACAAATTCGCCGATGATCTTATCCGCCATCGAAACTAAATCTTCCGCCCGCTTTCTGAGAAGGATTCCCTCCTCGGTCAGCGAAATGCTGAAGCTGTGTCGTGTAAACAGCTTTTTCCCAAGCTCGTCCTCTAATGCCCGCAGCGTTTTGGAAAGAGTTGGTTGCGTAACGTGCAGGATCTCCGCAGCTTTGGTCATGTTTTCTTCTCTCGCAATGGCGAGGAAATACCGCAGAGTACGAATTTCCATATGGACGCCTCCTTGATATGTATATAATGAATATCATGATATTCATTATAACTATTAGCGAGGAATATGTCAACGTGCTATACTGTAAATGTCAGAAAAAGCCGGACTCGGAAGGGATGAGATGATGAGCGAACAAACGGAGAGTCTGCTCACGGGGATGGCCGACGCGGGATGTAAGGCGGAGGAAATCGAGAAGGCCGAGCGCATTTTGCAAACGGGCAGCCTGAGCGAACTGGCAAGATTCCTCTTTATGGCGTCCCCTGACATCAATACCGAGGACTTTATGGCGGCGGTGGATTTCCTGTCGCTGCATGATAAGGTCGATCCCGACCGCATCGGCATCATCGGTATCTGCGGCTGGGGCGGCATGGCGCTGAATACGGCGGCGCTGGATACGAGAGTAAAAGCGACCGTCGCCTCCACCATGTACGACATGACGAGAGTAAACGCCAAGGGCTACTTTGACGCCGAGGACAGCGAGGAAGCCCGTTATCAGAAAAGAAAGGCCATGTGCGCCCAGCGGCTTGTGGATTTGAAGGCGGGAGAGTATGCCCTTGGCGGCGGTGTCGTCGATCCGCTGCCGGAGGACGCCCCGTTCTTTGTCAAAGACTATTACGATTACTACAAGACCCAGCGGGGCTACCATCCTCGGTCCCTCAACTCCAACGGCGGCTGGAATGTGATTGGCTGCGAGTCCTTCCTCAATCAGCCCATTCTCAAATACAGCAATGAGATCAGAAGCGCCGTTTTGGTTATGCACGGTGAGAAGGCTCACTCCTGCTACTTCTCAAAGGATGCTTACGCCGCTATGACCAAGGACAGCAAGTACACGGACAACAAGGAACTGCTGATCATCCCGGACGCCGTCCACACCGACCTCTATGATGGCGGCGGGAAAAACGCCATCCCCTTTGACAAGTTGGAGCGCTTCTTTACGGAATACTTGAAGTAAAAATTTCAAGCGGGCCGAAACGGAGGGGCGAAGGTGAAACGGCTGACGGCGGGGGGTCTCCTGCTTTCCCTGATCGTCTGCTGCACCGCCTGCGGCGGCAATCACGAATCTTCAAATAACACAGAAGGGATGGAAATGGGTATTGGTGGGAAACTGATCACTTTGATGAGGCCCGTATTCTGTCTATGGTAAATGACAGCATTGCTTCCCTCGGCGGGAAAGACAACGCCAATGACGTATTATATAATGCTTCGGACCGAGTAGGAGGAATACAATGAAAAAATGCTGGATAATCCTTGTGGCAACGCTTTGCGTACTGCTGCTTTCCGCTTGCGCCGCGCGGGAAAACACGGATATTCCTGCGAGCGAGGACAGCAATACCGATACGAGTGAAAATACCAATACCCAGGAGGAGGAAACCAAAATGAAAATGAATGTACAAATCGGCGATTATACTTTTACAGCCACTTTGGAGCAGAATCAGGCGGTAAACGAATTTGTGGAAATGATGAAGGAAGGTCCTGTAATCATCGAAATGAGCGACTATTCCGGTTTCGAAAAGGTAGGGCCCCTTGGAAAAGAACTTACCACTGACAACCATCAGACCACTACGACCGAGGGCGATATTGTACTGTATAGCGGAAATCAGATCGTCATCTTTTACGGCTCCAATTCCTGGAGTTATACCCGCATCGGGAAAATCGACGATCTTACCAACTGGAAAACGGCGCTCGGTAGCGGAGATGTAACCGCAGTGTTTACAGTAGCAGAATAAGATAATATAATATTATTTATTTAGGAGGCGCTTATGAAATATCGTACATTACCCCACGGCGGCGAAAAAATCAGCGTGATCGGACTCGGTGCGGGAAGCCTTTCCGGTACCAAAGAGGAAATGGTCACTGTTTTGAACACGGCCATGGAAAACGGGATCAACTGTCCCCAAAAGGGGATATTATGCTGCATAGAAAGACAGACAGGCGCATAAGGCCGCCCAAGAATCAATCAAATCGCAATCTACATATCGCTTACCGACGCCATGCAAAAGCACAAGAATGCCAGATCCCGCCTCGACGAAATCTATGGCATCCTCGACGGGCTGAAAAATCACCCGATGGAATTTGACGACTCCATCTTGCGCCAAATTCTCGAATGTGTTATAAAAAAACCAAAGAGCGGATCAAGGTTGTCTTTGCCGGCGGGCTCGAAGTGGAACAGCCGCTTTATTAAAAAGCGGCTGACCGCAGTCGCCACCGAATCCGAAAACACAAGACATTGTCGGTGAGGGTTCAAGTCTCTCCACTAAAAAAGCCGAAAGAATCTTTTATATCGTGGTTAGACAAGAAAGGCCGCCGTAAGGCGGTCTTTCTTGGTGGAGAGGAAAGGTTGTTGCCGGCTTCTCCCCCGACAGGCAGTGAATAATCTTTCATATTACCGGCAGCCCCAAGAGCCCAGAGCGGCGGGATCAGTCCCGCCGCTCGTTTTCGTTTTCGTACCGTTCCCGAAACCTAGCGGAGAAGGCTGGTTCCTCGCCGGCTGCGTAGAGATGGGAGATGTCCCCAAAGGCGCTCATGCGGAAATAGGCCAGACCCTTCCGCCGCTCCTCCGTCACCAGGGTCGTCACCGACGAGGGAGCGGCGCAGAGCCCATGCCACAGCGGCATGGGGGAGATGTTCAGAAGATGGCTCAGCAGTACGCACTCCACGCCAAAGTGGCAGAAAAAGACCAGGGTATCTCCGCTTCCCGCCACCGTTCGGTATAGCCGCCCCGCCCGGACATAGCCGTTTTCCGCCAGCACCTGGTCCAGACCCTGGCAGACCCAGTCGTAGGCCTGCTTCACCCCACCCGCCTCCATGGCCGGGTGGTGGTACCACCGGTCCGGAAGGAGAAAGTCCGGCTCCGCCGTCCAGTCCCCAGGGAGCCAGTCCCAGGGCACCATGTCCCGGTCCGGGGCGTCAGGGCGGCGGATGGGGGCCTGAAACTCCCGGAGCCAGGGCTTAATTTCCGCTTCTCGATTCAGTTTTTCCAGGGTGGGCGCGGCGGTATCTCGGGCTCGGCCCAGCGGAGACGAATAAAATTTCCAAATTTCCAGTGTGGAAAGCCGGGACGCCAGGAGCTGGGCCTCCCGGAAGCCCTTGGGTGTCAGTGAATCCCGGGCATAGTCCGGGTCGGCATGGCGGATCAGCAGCAGCTTCATAGGGGCCTCCCAATTTTTTGTCCATTATATCAGACCCTTTGGAACTTTGCAAGGGATGGGCATAAAAGAGAGCGCTGAACGCCGCCATCACTACTTTTCTCCCGGGAAAAATGAAAAAATACTTGTATATTTTCAAAAAATGTGATACGATATCTTTTAGACGGCGCAGTATCCTAGTCGAAGCGGCCGGTTCCCAAGAAGGGCCTAAAAATCCTTTGAAGGGCATATCGATGAAGTCCCTGGTGTTTGCTTTTTGCGCCCAGCTTAGGGTGGATGCTGGGGGTTAAGGATTCCGGGCGCACCCCAATGGCATGGGGTATCCGACCCGGTTTCCGTGGAGACCTTTTCTTGTGCGACGGCGGAAGAGCCCCTGTTGGACCCGTCCGCGTACGAACTAGGTATGAACCTGCAAGGCGGTGCACAGAATCGTGTGCTGCGTGCAGAGTAGCCTGCCTTGCGTGGGTATGCGGGGAAAGGGGACAGGCGGAACGTTTCATGGCCATGGGATTTCCGCTATTGCTCCTGGAAACCATGCCTGCAAAAGAGGCTAAGAATCGGATCGCTTCGCAGTGGAAAACACCTAGGCTGTCCTAACCGGGCGGGCAGGGGATTGCAGTACGGACTCAGTGGCAATCGGGTAGTCAGAACCGGCAACGCCTGAACGGACGGATCAAACGGAAACGGCCCGCACGGCAACGGCGGGTACCGTCCGGGGAAAACCAACCCGACCTAAGCCGTAAGATTTATCCTGCCTGCCGCCGTCTTACTTAAAAAATAAGGAGCGTTTCTTCCAAGTGGCAAAATCCGACCCCGACGCGGGGAAAAAAGAGCGAAATAAGACGATCCGCTGGGTCGTCACCATTTTCCTGGTCACGCTTCTTGTCTCCGCGGTGATCTCCCTGATCTCCGAGGAGCTTTTGGACGGAAGCGGCATTTTTGCCGCCTTTGTCATCCTCTTTACCATCGTTCTCGTGGGCATCGTCTTTGATATCGTGGGCGTGGCCGTCACCTCCGCCGACGAGCGGCCCTTCCACTCCATGGCCGCCAGGAAGGTCCCCGGGGCCCAGGAGGCCATCCGGCTTTTGCGCAACGCCGAGCGGGTCAGCTCCATCTGCAATGACGTGGTGGGGGATATCTGCGGCGTGGTGTCCGGAGCGGCTTCGGCGGTGATCGCATCCCAACTGATCCAAAATTTTTCCTTCAGCTGGCCCCGGGCGGCAGGCCTTTTCATGTCCGCCCTGGTAGCGGGTGTGACGGTGGGAGGCAAGGCCGTGGGCAAGACCCTTGCCATCGGCTCGGCTACCCAGATCGTCCACATGGTGGGGCGGTTGATCCACTGGTTCCGCACCCTGCCGGACTTGTTCCGGAGGGCAAAAAAGAAAGGTTAGGAAGATTATGCCGTGAGCATATTGGAAAATATTCAGGGCCATCAGGACCTGCTGTGCCTGAACAATCAAGAGAGGCTCATTCTGTGTCGGGAGATCCGAGAATTTTTGGTCAGGAACGTCTCTCAAACCGGGGGCCATCTGGCCTCCAATTTAGGCGTGGTGGAGTTGACGGTGGCTTTGGAGACGGTATTTGATACCGCCGTTGACCGCCTGGTATTTGA
>CANQQI010000052.1 GCA_947625945.1 uncultured Oscillospiraceae bacterium | reverse complement strand
CCCTTTAGGGGCAATTGTCTGTAAAATGCCCTTCTAGGGCTTATTCAAGCCTCCGGCTTAGCCGGAGGTTTTGACTTCCAAAGGACCGCTTATTTCTTCTTCTTCGCGGGGGCCTCGTCCTTCTCCTTGGAGAGCATGGCGTTGGCCAGGATGCCCAGGATCAGGGAGCAGGCCACCGTGCGGATCTCCACCGGGCCGAAGCTGACGGACAGGCCGCCCACGCCGGTGATGAAGATGATGGAGGCCACGAACAGGTTCCGGTTCTTGTTCAGGTCCACCTTCTGGAGCATCTTAAAGCCGCTCATGGCGATGAAGCCGTACAGAGCCACGCACACGCCGCCCATGACACAGCTGGGAATGGTCTGCAGGAAGGCCATCAGGGGGCTGATAAAGCTGACCAGGATGCACAGGCAGGCAGCGCCCCAGATGCTGATGACGGAGGCGTTCCGGGTGATGGCCACGCAGGCGATGGACTCGCCGTAGGTGGTGTTGGGGCAGCCGCCGAACAGCGCGCCCGCCATGGAGCCCACGCCGTCGCCCAGGAGGGTGTTGGTCAGGCCGGGGTCCTTCAGCAGGTCCTTGCCGATGATGGCGGAAAGGTTCTTGTGGTCCGCCAGGTGCTCGGCGAAGACCACGAAAGCCACCGGCACATAGGCGGAGAACAGGGTTACCAGGTAGGAGCCGTTGATCTCGCCCAGGGCGCCGCCCTTCAGGAAGGTGAAGTCCGGCAGGGCCAGGATGCTCATGTTCTGGAAGGCGGAATAGTTGATCACGGTCAGGGCCGGATTGCCCGTCAGGGCGCCGATGAGGGCAAAAATGGAGGCGCAGGCGTAGCCCGCCAGGATGCCGATAATGAAGGGCACCAGCTTGAGCATCTTCTTACCGTAGGTGGAGCAGAGGATGGTGACGCCCAGGGTCACCAGGCCGCAGATGAGAGCCACATACATGCTGCCGCCCTCCACGCTGGAGCTGGTCAGGTCGCCCACGGCGTTGCCCGCCAGGGACAGTCCGATGATGGCCACGGTGGGTCCGATGATCACGGGGGGCATCAGCTTGTCGATCCACTTGACGCCGGCAAACTTCACAACCAGCGCCAGGACCACATAGACCAGACCGGCCATGATCGCGCCGATGATCAATCCCCAATAGCCCAGGGCCATGGAGGCGGCGCCGGAAAAGGCGCTCATCATGGAGCCGATAAAGGCGAAGGAGGAGCCCAGGAACACGGGGCTGGCGCTCTTGGTGAACAGCAGATAGACGAAGGTACCCACGCCGGCGCCAAAAATAGCGGCGGAGGCGGTGAGCTCCGCGCCGGTGCCCGAGTTGACAACGGCGGGGACGGCGATGGTGGCGGCCATGATGGCCAGAAGCTGCTGGATGGCGAAAAGCACGATCTCGCCAAACTTGGGCTTGTCCTTGATGTCGTAAATCAGGTTCATGGTTTCTCTCCTTTTTGATTTGCGGGGAAACGGCCAGAAAAAACGCCTTGCCCGGCGGCAAGGCACGATCCACCGGACGCTCCGATCCCCATTGACTTTTGCCGATGCGTACAGTACGGTTTAAATCCTCCAAAAATATACTACTCATGACCCGAGATGTCAAGAGTCTTCGCGCAAGATATCAAATTTTGTGAAATCGCATAAACCGCTCCTTTTTCCCGGAAATGCGGTTGGATATTATTCTGGATGCCGTTCCACCGGTGGCACGGATTTGGGCAACTTTTTTTCAATGGCCGCCCAAATATGAAAGGGGAACCGTTTTGCCCCAAAACTGTATGAAAAGGAGCGAAAGCCATATGACGAATAACCGGAAAAGCCCCGCCAAGGATCCCCGCCCGGGGATCTCCCGCTAAGGAGGGGTTCCAATGGAAAGTATCACCAAGCCCGCCCAGGTCCTCCAGCCCCCGGAAAACAGCATCCTCCATCCGGTGGAGGCATACCTGGACCGGAGAAGTGCCCAGGAACCGGTACACCTGGTCCAGTATGACACGGGCATCCCGGTTCTGACCGTGGCACTGTTTCAAAAGGACAAGCCCTACGCCGTCCCGGCGGGGGCGGCAGTGAATCTGCGGCTGAATAAGCCCGACGGGACCTGCGTCTATGACCCGGTCCTGGGGCTGTCCCAGGACCGCCGAACGGTCTATGTCCAGGTGTCTCGGCAGATGACCGCCGCCGCCGGCCTTGCCAACGCCATCCTGGAGATCCTGCTGAACGGGGGTGTTGTGGGCACCGCCTCCTTCCTACTGTTTCTGGAGGCGAATCCGGTGACGGACGAGGCCATTCTCAGCTCCGGCGAATTTAAGAGCCTGGACGATTATGTCAGCCAGGCGGAGGCCGCCGCCCAGGCCGCTGACCAGAGCCGGGAGGCATCGGCAAACAGCGCGTTCGGCGCCAAGGAAAGCGAAGCAAGGGCGGCAGGATCTGCCGCCGCCGCCAAGGAAAGCGCGAACGCTGCCGAAAACAGCGCCGGCAGAGCCGCGGACCGCGCGGAGCAGGCGGGTTTCTCCGCCGACGCAGCCGCGGCAAAAGCCCGAGAAGCCGAGGCAAGCGCCCAGTCCGTTCTGGACATGGCCTGTGTTGCCCAGAGCTACGCCGTGGGCGGCACGGACACCCGGAAAGATGAGGATGTGGACAACGCTCAATATTATTATGAGCAGGCCAAGCGCATTTCCCAGGGCCTTAGTGGGGCGCTGCTGCCCATGGGCACGGTGCGCTTTGAGGAGCTTGACAATCAGACGAAAGAACCGGGATATCTGTACAACATTTCCGACGCTTTTATGACCGACGGCACCTTTAAGGAAGGGGCAGGTCACGCTTATCCGGCGGGAACCAATGTTTACTGGACGGCGGATCATTTCTGGGATTGCCTTGCAGGGGCGCAAGTCGTGTCTGTCAACGGCCGCACTGGGGCGGTGACGGTGACGAAGGCGGATGTGGGCCTGGGCCAAGTGGACAATACGCCGGACAGCTCCAAAAATGTGGCGTCTGCCGCTAAGCTAACAACTGCGAGAACTATATTTGGGAAATCCTTTGACGGCACTGCGGATATTGTCGGACAGGGCATTTTTTATGGAGACTATACCACTGCCAACCAACGATATAGACACTATGGCGTCCAAGTCCGGGAACAGGACTATGTAGGAGACACCCAAACCGATATAGGGTATGCCCCCGGTGTTGGATTCCATTGGCGTGACAAAACCGCGGCGTCTTTGGTCATGGACGTCAACGGTACATTCCACTTTTTTAAGATAGACGGCGTAACTCCTGCCACCGTTGAGGCGAATATTATCGGCGTCCAAGCGGCCATCTTCTACCGGACGGTGACACTGGCGGTCGCGAGCTGGAACGCCAGCGCCAAGACCCAGACCGTCACGGTCAGCGGCGTTTCAGCCACAGAGACCGCCCAGCTGATTATTCCAACCCCGGCCCTGGCCAGCCGGGCGGCGTACCAGGCGGCGGGGATCCAGGTCACCACCCAGGGGGCCAACAGTTTGACCTTCACCGCGGAGACCGTCCCCACGGTGGCTCTGACGGTGTATGTGGTCGTCATTCCGCTATAAAGGAGGGGTTACAATGGTATTTTCACCGAACTTTTCCGGCGGGAAATGGAAACCGGTTCTCAATCCGAAAGGAATTACCAGTACAGCCTCTCCCGTCAGTGCTCATGAAAAAAGTGTAAAATTTACGTTCAGCGGCCTGACAAAGGAAAATATCAAGAAAGGATGCTTTCTTTGCGCGCATGACAACGCCTCCGACTGTGTCCTTTATGTCCATGAAGACGGAAAGATTGAGATGCTTACAACCTCCACAAACTACAGCTTGGTAGGCGCAACAACTTTAACCGATGCCACCACAGGAGTATTATTGAGTTATTATATTGGAGATTATGGGGAAATGGTCATTGGTCTGGAATGACGAAAAACGGAGGGAAAATCATGAATGAACAGATGACGCGCTGGAAGGTTGCCCTGACGGCCTTCTTCTCCGCCCTGGGGACCATGCTGGGGTGGAGGGGGATCATGGCCCTGGTGTGGGTGGCGGTGATGGCCCTGGACTATTTGACCGGCTCCGCCGCCGCTCTGAAAGCCGGCCGGTGGAGCAGCGCGACGGCCCGGGAGGGACTTTGGCATAAGGGCGGCACCATCGCGGTGGTGGCGGTGGCCGCCTCCGCCGACGGGGTCATGGGGGTGATCTGCGCCAATATCCCCGGCTTTACCTGGCCGGAGCTGATATTGCCCCTGGTGCTGGCGTGGTACATTCTGACGGAGACCGGCAGCATCCTGGAAAACGTCGCCGCCATGGGCTCCAACATTCCGCCCTGGCTGATGAAGCTGCTGAAGGCGGGGCTCCAGGCGGTCAACGACGCCGGGGAGGACGCCGCCGGAGAAAAGTCCGAATAAGAAACCCGCCGCCTCCTGGAATTGCCTGGAGGCGGCGGAGTTCATCATTTAATGGGCCGCCCTTGAAGCCAAGGGCGGCCCGTTGCTTTATTTTTTCCGCTCGGCGGGCTGGGAATCTGGCGCCGTATCCACGGACTGGGGCTCCTCTACGGCGTCCGGCGCGACCCGGTGCCGGTAGATCACCGTCAGGGAGATGGCCACGCAGCCCACGGCGATGAAATCCTTGTGCCCCAGCAGCAGGAGCGGCACACTGATCAGGGTGAACAGGCCGAAGGTGACAATACTCCGCTTGGAATGGGGATTGAGCTTTACCAGGGTGGAAAACAGGATGTACAGCGCCGCCAGCACGAATACCACGTTGCTCACCGGCATCAGCGCCAGCAGCACGCCAAAGGAGGTGGCGATGCACTTGCCGCCCCGCATGTGGTTCAGCGGCGCGATGGCGTGGCCCAGCACCGGGGCCGCCATGACGGCGGAAAACCACAGGCTATTTGTCCCTAAGCGCCGCAGGGCGATCCACACCGGTAAAAAGCCCTTGGCGATGTCCAAGAACAGGCACAAAATTCCCATCTCCACCCCGCAGGAGAGGAACACATTGGCCGCGCCGGGATTGTGGTCCGGGTGCTCGGCGCAGATATCCTTATTCAGCAGGAGCTTGGGCAGCAGATAGCAGAACATGACGCTGCCCAGGAAGAATCCGCCCACCACCAGGGCTGCCCAAAGTGGATATTCCCGATTCATCCGTGTAACACCTTCTTTACGATCTCTTCCGCGGCGTCGGGCTGGATCCAGCGGCGCTGGGCCTGACGCATGGCTTCCGCCTGTTCAGGATCCGATGCCAGCCCCCAAGCTGCCTCCGCCGCCTCGGTGTCGGATTTTGCCCAGTAGGACATGCCCCGCTTGGAAAAAAATTCAGCGTTGCAGGTCTCGCACCCGGGAATGGCCTTGAAGTGGACGATGGGCACCTCCGCCACCGCCGCCTCCGTGGAGGACAGGCCGCCGGGCTTGGTGATCAGCACGTCCGCCGCGTTCATATACAGATTGACCTGGTCTGTGAAGCCCAGGGTCACCACGTTATCACCGAAGCGGCCCTCCACCCGCTCCCGGAGGGACTGATTCCGCCCCGTCAGCAGGTAGGTCCGGCCCGGGCCCCGGGCCAGCAGGCCGCACAGGCTCACCATATTTTCACAGCCCACGCCGCCGGTCATCACCAGCACCATCCGTTCCTCCTGGGGGATGCCCAGGAGCTTCCTTGCCTCCTGCCGAGGGACCCGGCGGCGGAATTTCTCCCCCACGGGGATGCCCGTCTCGAAGATCCGATCCTCCGGGATGTGGACGCTGCGCAGATCCCCGGCAATGCCGCACTTGGCCACAAAGTAACCGGCCAGTACCGTCTCGGAAAAGAAGGGGATGCTGGTATAGTCCGTCATCACGCCGTAGCTGGGGAAGGCGGCGTCATACCGGTTGTGGACGGCGGTCATGGCTTCCATCCCGTACAGGTGGGTGGAGATCACCACGTCGAAGCCCTGCTCCCGAATGTAATCATAGAGGCGGCCGGCGTAGGTGGCGTTGGCGTAGTACACCGGCGAGGTGACGCCGGTATTGCTGTAGATCCGGCCCACCTTGTACAGCGCGCCGAAGGCCAGGGGGACCTTTCGGACCATGCCGGTATAAAAACCTGCCACGAACCGCCGCGCCCGCTCGCTTTTGAAAGCCACCGGATCCGCCAGCTCCCACTGCGCACCTCGGGCAGTCAGGGCCTCCGCGATGGCCAAGGCGGCGCTGTTGTGCCCGTCCCCGGTGTGACAGCTCAAAATGAGGACTTTCATAAAAACCTCTTATTTTTCTATAATACAATATTGTAGCACGTTCGGTCCTGGAAGTCAATATTTCCCGATACACCCTGGGGCTTTCGGAGGAGTGTGTGAATTTTGCATGAATTTTGTTAAATTTTTTGTCTGGATTGACAAAAAACCCCTTGCATGGTATACTTATACCAATTCCGCATTCAGGAGGGAGCAGATATGAAAAGATGGATCGCTATGATGATTCTGGTCGCGCTGACCCTCGTGGGGTGCCAGATATCGGAGCCCGCCGGAACGGACGGCGGAGCCTCCACCGGATCGGGTTCTTCCCAGCCGTCGGAACCAATGGATGAGGATGTGGATTGGGCTCCGGAGAGCTGGACGCGGCTATCCTATGACGAGTATTTTTCCCGGCCCCGGCCGGCGGAGACTTCCTGGGGATGGACTTCCCCCAGTCGACCCGGCGCGACCTTCTATCTGGTTGGCGCCGAAAACGGCCTGGAGGTGCGGATGATCGATTCGGAATCTGCCGAGGCGGTCCCGGTGTACCAGGTGCCCGGCAGCGAGGAGCTGGCGGAAATAACCTGGGCCTCCAACGGACGCCGCGCCTACGGCGTTCGGGACGGCCGGGAGGTCCTGGAGCTGGAGCTGAAAACCGGCAAGACCAGGACCCTTTTCACCGGGGAGAAGGTACAGAAAATAACCCTGGCGGGACAGGACCTGCTCTTCTTCCTGGCCGAGACGGGGGAGGAGGTCTCCCTGCTGCGGCTGTACCTGCCGGAGGAGCGACTGGACACCGTGGCCGCCCTGCCGGGGTACAATGAGAACTGGCTGACCTACCTGGTGGAGGACTCCGTCCTGGTGGAGCTGCGGTACATGAATCCGGAATTTTATCCCCTGCTGCTGCAAACCATGGCGGACGCCGCCGGCCCCATCCGGCAGAGCGAGGCCTTCCGGGCGCCGGAAATGGCCCGGGCCTTCACCGCTGAAAACCAGGTTGCCCCGGAGTGGGAAAATGGGACCTTGCTGCTGTGCTGGGCGGTGCAGTTCGACACCGGCGTTCGGCCTCTGATCCGCCGGAGCCTGGACACCCTGACCGGGGAGACGGAGGACGCCTTGGGCGTCCTGGACAACTGCTATTTCGGCACCGGGGACAACACCCACGACCACTTTTCCCCCGAGGCCCTGAATTATTCCCCGGCGGATTACAACTGGCCCGTGGGCCTGGAAAAAAGCGGGCTGGACGCCTCCTTCCAGACGGCGATCCCCCTGACGGCGGAGGAGCTGGCGTCCTACCAGGCGCTTTTCACCCCCGTGGAGGATTCCTACGCCCTCCAGCAGCCGAATTTCTACGCCGCCGCTCTTTCCGGAACCTTCGACGGTCCAGAGGAGGCGCCCGCGGAGCAGTTTCTCTCCGGCGGATTTCCCGAGGAGGGACCGCTGACCAATGTGGAGCGGTATCTTCTGGGCAGCCAGGTGGAGCTTGCCGGCAAGGAGTATCTCCGCCTGCCGGCGGGGAAGGCCCGGGCGGTTTTGAACCAATATCTAGGCACCACGTCGGGTCTTGATGCGCTGATCTATCTGGAGGAGACGGACTGCTACTACATTCCCGCCGCTGCCCAGGCGCCCAAGTACGTTACCTTCACCGGCGGAGAATATTTGTGCCAGAATCGCGCGGTGCGGCTGTTTTACACCGACGAAAACGGCCGGGAAATGGTGCTTGCCATGTACGTCAACTGGGACGGGGTGGGGAACGCCTTCTGGTATCACCTCCCGGCGGAGCAGGCCCAGGGATGGATGTACGGCCAATATGAATAAGGAGCCCATCCCGATAGAAAGGAGACTGAAGATGAAACGCATTTTCGCAATCATTTTGACATTTTGCCTGATGCTGTCAGGCTGCCAAGCGGCGTTGACGCCGGCAGACGCCGGAAGTCCGGCCTGGATGCCGGAGGATTGGCAGCGGCTGCCTTATGAGGAGTTTTTCTCCCGGCCCCGGGGGGCGGGGGAGACTAATTCTTGGACTGCTCCCGGCGGCACCTTCCATGTAGCCAAGACGGAGGCGGGGCTCCAGATCCTCTCCGAAAAGGGAGAGGCCGTCTATACCGTGCCGGATTCCGCCGGGCAAACCGGGGAAGACTGGGCCAGCAACGGGGTGGCCGCCTACTGCGCCACGGGCACGGAGGTCCTGCAGGTGGAGCTGCTGACCGGCAAGACCAAGACCCTTTTTACTGGGGAAAATGTGCGGGAGCTGACCCTGGCGGACCGGGACGCGGTGTTCTTCATCGCCTCCGCCGGGGAGGAGATGGCCGTCTACCGGCTCTACCTGCCGGAGGAGCGGCTGGATACCGTCAAGACCGTGCCGGGGTACAATATCTACTGGCTGCACTGCCGGGTTTTGGACACCACCCTGGTAGAGATGACCTATATAAACCCGGACTTTTATGCCAACTATGAGCGCACCCAGGCGGAACCGGACAGCATGGAGTTGAACGCGAAGCCGCCGGAGGAGACACAGGACGACCTGTTGGTCTGTTGGGACATCCAGTTCCACACCGGCAAGCGGCCCCTGCTCCGCTGCCAGGTGGACACCCGCACCGGGGAGGAATCCACGGCGCTGGGTGTGATCGATAACTGCTGGTTTGGGGAAAAAGACCTGTCCCACGACCACTTCTCCCCCGATGCCAAGAACTATTCCCCTCTGGACTATGGCTGGCTCATGTCCTACGATTACAGCGGCCTTTCCATTGAGCCGGAGATCCATTCTCTGACCCAGACGGAGCTGGAAAATTACCGGCTCCTGTTCACCCAGATTTCCGTGCCCTACGGCCTCCAGCCAGCCAATTACTACGCCGCCGCCCTAGGCAGCGTCTTCGCCTCGCCGGAGGAGGTGGATCTGTCCGTCTTCTTTGCCTGGGGATTTCCGGAGGAGGGTACCGCGGACCATGTGGAGCAGTACCTTCTGGGGGAGGAGGGCACCGTTTGGCTCCGGCTCCCGGCGGAGCGGGTGGCGGAGGTGCTGGACCGGTATCTGGGCCTGACGGAGGCCAAGGGCCTGCGCTACCTGGAGGAGACGGACTGCTACTATCTTCCCCTGGCCCCGTCGGAGGCGGGCGCGCCCCCGGTGTTCACCGCCGGGGACTACAATGCCCAGACCGGGGTGGTCCGGCTGTTCTACACCCGGGACGGCCAGGAGATGGTCTTCTCCATGCGGACCCTGCGCTATGAGGGCCAGACCGGCTACCAATTCCTGAGCAATACCAAGGCGTAATAAAAGTTTCGGCTCCCCGAAAATTGGGGAGCCGGATTTTTTACGCTTTTGCCGAAAGGCGTTCCTCGTGGGTTTTGCAGAGATTCTCCAAAATCGGCACGAAGATCAGACACACCAGGCAGGAGGTCAGGCCGCCGTTGTACAGGCAGAAGCCCCCGTGGAGGTTGGGCACGGTGGTGACGATGCAGTAGTGCAGGACCCCGGCGGCAATGCCGTACTGCCAGCCGTACTTCCGGACGATGGGGGACAGGCCGTTGCAGAAGCAGGCGCCCACCACAATGGCCTGGGCGTTGATGGCCTGGGCAAAATTCCCACCGGCTAACTTGGACAGGCCCATGAACAGGAAGGAGGCCCCCACATAGCCGATGAGCAGGGGCAGCACCGTCCGGGGATTGGAGCCAGAGTTGCCGCAGCTGAGCATGCAGAAAATAACGCCCAGGGTCACGGCGGTGAAGGTCGCGCCGATGAGATTGTAGTAGGCCAGGATGAACAGCCCGTAGACGCCCATATTCATCAGCATGGCAGCGGTGCCGAATTTGCCGGAGACGCTGACGGCGGCGTCCCGGTCCTTCAGCACTTCCCAATAGTCCTTGGGCTTGCAGCCCAGGAGGAAGGCCCCGGCGATACACAGTCCGAACAGCACCAGGCAGAACAGATTCACCGCCAGCGGATCGCTGCCCGCCTCGGTAGTCAGCGCGGGCACGTCGACGCCCATGGCCTTATACAGGGCGCCCTGGAGCAGGAAGGCCGTCATGCCCACCGGCAGGGCGGCGGAGTAAAGGACGAAGCCATGGTGGACCTTGGGGGCGTAGGCGATGCCGGCAGGCAGGAAGAAGCCGACGGCCAGGCCGATGGCCACGGCCAGGAGGATTCCAAGGGGCTGGAAACCCACCACCTCAGCGCCGGGATAGCGGAGCATCAGGTCGGAGAACAGGGGGGCCAGGCCGGTGGAAAAGAGCATGGCGTTGACCATGGAGCCGGGAGCGGCTTTCTTCACCAGGCAGTACAGGAACACGCCCAGGACCCCGGGCCACATATTCACAATGTTAATGCCCCAGCCGGAGAAGCCCAGGGTCAGCAGGAAGGCCAGGGTGGAGACGTTGTTGGGCTTGGCCCCGCAGAAGTGGAACAGGGCGGTGGAGGCCAGGGCCACCAGGCCCATGTTGAGGAAGGTGGCGGCGAAGCCCCCCACGGCGAAGGTGTTCAGAGACAGTTTGCTGGGGGAGGAAACGATGCGCCCGAGTCCTGCGAACATGTCCGCCCGGTCCGGCATACACACGGCTCCCACCAGGAAGAAGAGGGAAATAAACACGAAAAAGAGCTTTAGAAAATCGGACTCAGGGAGTCCTTTGAGTTTTTTCATGATCTCGCCTCCATTGAGATCGAAAAGGGTGGTCTTTTAACTTTATTTCTGCCGGAGAAGAAGGATTCGAATGCCTACTTTACAAAGTCGTAAGCCCACAACTGTACGCCATTTATCTGCACTTTTGGGGAGCGGCGGGGGGGATTCTTAAGGGGTGGTGCTCCGCGCAGCGAATCTAAAATATTTATGATTGCCGGTGGCAATCATACCTTAGCAAACGCCTTTGCTCAAAGCGCCCCCTTAAGCCGACTTCTTTGCCCACTTTCTTGCTCGGCGGCAAGAAAGCGGGTTCCCCGGAAGGGGCGGCGTGCCGCCGCGGGCAAGACGTGCGCCCGCCTGGCGCGAATCGTTTTATCTGCTGGGCCCGCTCGGTATCGTTTTGCCGAAAAAGTAGTCAGGAAGGAGTCCTACCCCCACCGCCCTCGCGGGGGTGTCGGTTAGCAGCCGGCGGCCCGCTCGGCGGCCACGACGACGTGCTTCATCAGCACGGAGGTGGTTACGCTGCCCACCCCGCCGGGCACCGGCGTGATGGCGGCCACAATGGGCTCCACCTCTTCAAAGACAGCGTCGCCGGCAATGGCGCCCTTGCCGCCCTTGCTGTTGGGCTTGTTCTCGTCCCAGTTGATGGACACGTCGATGACCACCTGGCCGGGCTTTACGAAGTCCTTGGTCAGGCTCCCCAGCACCCCGGCGGAGGTCACCAGGATGTCGGCCTTGCTGGCGATGGCGGCGGTGTTCACCGTCCGGGTGTGGCAGACCGTCACGGTGGCGTTCTTGCCCATGAGCATCATGGCCGCGGGCTTGCCCACCACCAGGCTCCGGCCAATGACTACCGCGTTCTTGCCCTTGCAGTCGATGCCGTAGTAGTCCAGAATCTCCATGCAGGCCTGGGGGGTGCAGGGGGCGAAGCCCAGGTCGGAGCGGCCCTCAAAGACCCCTGCGTTGGACAGGTCCGTCATGCAGTCCACGTCCTTCTTGGGGTCCAGGCGGTTGCAGATCAGGTCGTTATATGCCTTCAGATGCTTGGGCAGGGGCCGGAACATCAGCACGCCGTGAACCGTCTCGTCGGCGTTCAGCTCGTCGATGGCGGCGAGGACCTGTTCCAGCGGCGCGTCGGCGGGCAGCACCCGCTTCACCGTCCGAACCCCCACCAGCTCGGCCCGCTTGGTGGCGCCCTTCTCATAGCTCAGATCGCTGGGGTCCTCCCCGATCCGCAGAAAGGCCAGGGTGGGCTCCACGCCCTTTTCCCGCAGGGCGGCGGTACGCTGAGACAGCTCGCTGTTCATCGCGTCGGTAACTTCTTTTCCTAAAAGCAGCTTTGCCATAGTTCCTCCTTAAAAATTGGCCCGAACCTGGGCGAAGATCTCATCCGCCAGGGGGCAGTACTTGTCCAGCATGGCGTTGGCCTTGTCGTTGAGGGCCTGGGCCGTCTCCCGGTTTTTCAGGCTCTTGGTGTTGATGAACACATTCAGGCTGGCCGCCTGGAGGGCCGCCTTGCAGCAGGCCGCGCCGCACCCGGCGTCGGACACCGCCAGCCGGGAGCCCTTCTCGGCGAACACGGCGATGGCGTCGATGGCCTGGCAGCACAGCTCCATCACATGCATGGGGACGGCGCAGGCCGTCACCGTGGCCTCCTCCAAAATGGCGTCCCGGTTGGGATCGTCCTTGGGGATGCCGTAGGCCTTGGCCAGGGGCACAAAGCCGATGTCGTCAGCCTCCACCTGATCCAGCAGCTCCGTCTGGAGGGCGTCGCACTTCCCTTGCAGGGCCACGATCTCCGCCTCCACGGCGGCGTATTTTTTCTTCCCCACGGTGAGGGAGCCCACCATGTTGCCCAGGGCGGTGCCGATGGCGCCAACCAGGGCCGCCGCGCCGCCGCCGCCGGGGGCGGGGGCGTTGGATGCCAGGACCTCCACGAACTTCCGGCAGGATTCCTTGGTCATATCCATAAGTATACACTCCTTTTTGTAAATCTTTGGCCCCGCGGCAGCGGGGCCAAAGGCTATGGTTGGGTAAAGCTTAGAACAGTCCGGAGATCTTGCCGGTCTCGTCCACGTCGATCCGCTCGGCGGCGGGGACCTTGGGCAGGCCGGGCATGGTCATGAT
>CANQQI010000051.1 GCA_947625945.1 uncultured Oscillospiraceae bacterium | reverse complement strand
TGGGTCTCCGATTTTACCTATGTGAAGGTCGCTGGAAGGTTCTACTACATCTGTGCGATCATCGACCTATACGCCAGGAAGGTGATCGCCTGCCGGGTCTCCGCCAAAATCGACCGGTTCTTAGCAATCGATACCTTACGGGATGCCGTCCGGCTGCGGGGCGTATCCAAGGGCGTTCTGTTCCACACGGATCGCGGCTGCCAGTTTACCTCGGCGGACTTCCGAAAGGTGATCGACGAGCTGGGGATGGTCCAGTCTTTTTCCGCGAAGGGGCATCCCTATGATAACGCGGTGATGGAGTGCTTTTTCAAGTATCTGAAAAAGGAAGAACTGAACCGGCGGTCTTTCCAATCGGTCGAACAGCTCAAGCAGAGTCTCGTCTCCTACATCTCCGGTTTTTATAATCCGCTCAGACCCCACTCCCATAACCATGGCCTGCCCCCAAACCAGGCTGAATCCATTTTCTTTCAGTATTTTGCTTGTCCACTTTATTGACTATAGTTCACTTCTTCCTGTCTGCGGAGTTCTTCCGCTTTCCGTTCACGCCATTCCTTAATTGGATTCTTGAATTTCACGGGTATATACCTCCATCGTGATTTTATCATGAGAACAACCAGAAAAATCTTCTGTGGAAATGAGATGCCAGGCTCCGCTTGTCAGATCAATATCAAAAAAGAAATCACTGGGATATTTTCGGTTCCATTTGAACAGAATGATCTGTTCCACCCACTTTTCATACTGGGATGTAGGAATATTCTCAACAAAGCAGTATTCACCGGGAGCGGCTTCGTTTATAAAATCATCATCCACATTCAGATGCCCGGCGATTTGACCGTCCTGCGCGAATTGTTTTTCGGTATAGTGGTTTACCCAGAGGCGGCTCTGAGCGGTCAGGGCAAGAATGCGATCCCGCAATGCCCGGTCCTGGCTCTGCCGGCGTTTGTTAAACAGCATCCCGTTATTGCCATCTACGGCGACCATCAGAATCATTCGGTTTTGCCTCCCTTCAGCGCAAAATTCTAGGGTTCAGGTATTGTTTTTCAATACATATAGCATATCACAAAACTGTCGGAAAAGATAGGAAAATATCCGTCATTAATTCATCAGGCCCTACACACCCAGACACAACGGAAAAGTGGAGCGCAGTCACCGCAAGGACAACGAATATTTCTACGCAACACATAAGTTTTACTCGTTTGCAGACTTCCAAACCCAACTTGCCGGCTGGAACTGAGTCTATAACCATTTCCCTATGCGTCCCCACAACTGGCAGTCTCCTAAACAGGTGCTTTCCAATTCCCTTTTTTGTAACATATCATTGACAAACCAACATTAGCTTACTTTTTTGACAAATAGCAACCGCGAACGTGTTCAACGCCCTTCACCAAATTCACAGCAACTAAAGAGATTGCTATATTTGACAAAAGTTGACTACATCTTCTTTGGCAGACCGTGGTGTTATTTACAGGCCACATGTTATTGGAGAGGAAAAACCCTATGCCACAGTGCGAAAAGAGACACGTAAAATACCAGAGTGAAAAATCGCGCTTCACACTTCAGCGTTCAATTCATAAAGAGAGGAGAGAGGCCTGAACGCCAATAAACCATAGTTAATAAAGTGGACGAGCAAAATTCTGGAAGAAAATGGATTCAGTATAGTTTGGGGCAGGCCGTGGTTATGGGAGTGGGGTCTGAGCGGATTATAAAAACCGGAGATGCAGGAGACGAGACTCTGCTTGAACTGTTCGACCTATTGGAAAGCCCGCCGATCTAGTTCATTCTTTTTCAAGTACTTGAAAAAGAATGAACTAGATCGGCGGGCTGAGTCTGTCAAAGAATCCCTGTTTTCAAGAAGCGAAAACAGGGATTCTTCTGCAAATATTTGGAAAAGCAAGCAAAATTCGAGAAAAAGAGGCGTTCTTCCAACTCCAACTCGCCAGCTTTTTCAGATTCATGGCAGCATATTTGAGCCTGACCCATCTCGTGACCGCGGCCAAGCCTCTGTGATGTGCATATCGCATCGCGTGTTTCTCCTTCGCGTCCGCGAATACCCGTTCGATAGTCTGCTTTCGCATCGCGTAGATCGCTTTCCCTCGCTCCATCTTTCGCAGCTGCTCCACAATATCCAGGTATTCCTGCCAGATATGTGCCGTCAGCGCCTTTTGCCCCTTCTCATTGGCGCCGCATTTTGCCCTGCATGGACAGTTCCTGCATTTTTCGGGGGTGCTTCTATAGGTGCGTTTCCCATCTCTGTCTGTGGTCGTATGTCGAAGACTTTTCCCCTGTGGACAAATATAGGCGTCGTTTACTGGGTCGTAGGTATAGTCCCACGGCTTATATCCCTCTTTGTTTCCCTTATATCTCGTATACGGAAGGATTGGCACCTTCCCGTCGTCTAACGTCTTTTTCGCGATCCACGGCGTTTTATAACCGGCGTCCATTGTCACAAACTGTACCGCGAACTTACTCGTTACCTGTTCATAGATCCCATCCCACGCCACGCTGTCATGTACATTTCCCGCGGTTACCTCTACGCCCAATACGAACCCTCTCTTGTCACAGGCCGTGTGCGCCTCGTAGGCAAATTGCCGTTCGTGTTCCCCCTTTACGAACATTCTGCAATCCGGGTCTGTGGTGGAAACCGTCTTTTCTACCGTTCCGCCGCCCTTGGGCGGGCCGTCTTCCTCGTCCTCTTCTTCTATGGGCTTCTTTCCAAGCTTTTCCCGTTCCGCGTTTACTTCCTGACGGAGCTGCTCCGAATAGATCTTCGCCGCCTGGGCTACTTGTTGCTTCTGAAATTTCTTCTTGTTGGCGCTGGCTTTGATATGGGTGCCGTCGATGAACACCGCGTTGGTGTCCAGCAGCTTGTTATTGAGCGCCTTGTTGAGAATATGCTCGAATATCTCGCTGGTCAGCTCCTCCGGGAACCGTTTGCAGAACGCGTAGCTTACCGTGGCAAAATGGGGAATGTCATCCAACAGCCCATATCCCAAAAACCAACGGTAGGATATCGTGTCTTGTATCCTTTGATAGGTCTGCCGCAGAGACGGAATCCCGTACAAATGCTGGAGCAGTACCATCTTGATAAGCACAACTGGGTCGGTGCCAGGCCTGCCGACGTCGTGGCAGTAATACGGCTCCAGCCGCTCATACAGCCACTCATAATCCATGATCTTCTCAATCTTCCGCAGAAGATGGTCTTTGGGCACCAACGCCTCTAAATCCGTAATAACCGGCTCCCGCCGGGAATCCTTCCTCCACTGTTCCATTCCCGCACCCCCCTGTTACTACAATTATAGCATGCTTTTGGATGTTTGAAAAGTTTTTTGACAAGCTGAGCCCGCCGATCTAGTTCATTCTTTTTCAAGTACTTGAAAAAGAATGAACTAGATCGGCGGGCTTTCCAGTCCGTTGAGAAATGAAAACAGAGTCTGGTAACTTATATTTCAGGCTTCTATAATTTCTCCAGAACTAATTCCCATAACAATGGTATATCCCCTAATCAAGCAGAGTTTCTATATCTCCAAAATCTTACTTATCCACTTTGTTGACTATGGTTCAAAGATGGCTTTTACCAGTACAGTGCGGCGTGTGACTCTAAGCACGAGATTACGCTGGAGAAAGGCAAAACGGCAAGGGTGCTGTTTGAAATGTAGGAAAAAAGTGACACTTAATGCTTGTCGACATCTTGACAAATCAACTTGTTTATGATATTCTTTGCAAGGGTGAGTAAAATTATGGATGAATCTAATTTTCTTAATACAGTGATTCTTACTGCTACTGTTTTTGCGGCACTTATTTCTTCAATTGCTAACATCATAATCTCATTAATTAATAATCATCGGCTTAAAAGTTTGGAAAGCAAAAAGCAGTTAAATGATATTGACAAATATCGATATAGCCGCTTGTACGAACTGGTGTTAAAGTGGCCTGAATATGATTCAGAGGATTCTGGAGAAACTACTAGTGAAATGGCACATAATAGAATGCTAGTTTTATTCTTGGATGACGGTAGACGCTATGCATTAGCAAAGCCTTTATTAGATAGTTATTATATTGAAAAATTGGAAACAAAGAAAGCGGAGTGTGACAAGTTATTGAAACAGTTGATTTCGGCGGAATCCGCCGACGGACAGCATTCGGAAGACTTTTTAATGATTAAAGATTGTTATTTTAGGGCCTCGACAGAGTTTTCAGAAATGTTGAAGGCCTCTATTAATGATCAACTTGATTCTTTATTACGCAAAAGCAATACGAAATAATTAGTTTGCAAACGTTTAATATATATTAAAGCATCGTTTCGGCGGTGCTTTTTTCATGCCCGGGGCAGGTGGTTCCAACTTGGATAAACTCAAAGGCAAGAGAATCATGGCCTGGATGTGTGATAAGGGTGTGGTCAATTTGTCCCGGAAAATGACCGCACCTCCGTACCAAGATGGTAGAGATAAAATTAATAGCAACCTATATGATGAAGTAGTAAGATAAAGGTAGACACATGGAAAGAACCAAGGAACGCCAGAAAAAAGCGTGATGGCTTACGGCTTTCACGCCAAAGAGGCACCGTATCGCTCTGTATTTTGTCCACAGCTTACCTGCCCTGCAGATGCCCCCTAAGCGAGAGGCTGCGCATCTTCGAAACCGTGTGTGGAATTTTAAGAAGGCCGGGGGCCGTGTCACCGTGTCCACCCAATCCGAGTTGGACGGCGCATACCGCCCAACGGATGTTCGAGAGAACACTGTCACAGTGGACTTCAGCCGCACCTGTGTCATTCCATGGGGGCAAATGGACATCCGGGACGGCCCGGAGCGGCCATACCGCTCAAAGGTAAGACTGTTGAAGAAGGTTAAGCTTCGTAAGCGCCGGGACACTTCCCAATGTATAGATCGTTAAGAACCGGTCGATTTTGATGGAAGCCCGGCAGGCAATCATCCTCCTGGCGTAGATCGATAATCGCACAGACGTAATAGGACTTTCCAACGATTTTCACATAGGTATAATAGGAGACCTATTGGGGCCATTGAAGGTTATTTCTTCATTTATTTAACTCCCTCTCCCCCCTTGGTAAAACAGGGGGAAATCATTGCAAAAGCCGCCCTCCCATTTGTGCGTTAATTGATTCCTCTATATACGCATCTCCCCTCGGGATATATAATTGGGTATATTCCAAAAGGAGGCTAAAGATATGGATTTATCAACACTCATCGCTAACTACATGGAACACTGCAAAAACGTGAAAAAGCTATCCCCCGATACGCTGAAGGCATACCGCATTGACCTTCGGCAATTCCAGGAGTTCGCAGGGGAGGGCTGGATGGAGAAGGAGACATTGAGCCGGTTCATCATGTACCTTAACCAGCATTTCGCACCACGATCCGTGAAGAGGAAGCTTGCCAGCGTCCGAGCATTTTTCAGCGACCTGGAGATCAACGAAATCGTCGAGGCCAATCCGTTTAACAAGCTTCACATCAAGATACAACAACCCCGGCAACTCCCCAGGATTATTTCTGAAAATGTGGTTAGAGAGCTTCTGCAAAGTGCCTACGACGGGTATAAACTGGAGCGGCGGGAGTCGCTACTGGACATTGTGGTGCTGGAGCTTTTGTTTAGTACGGGCCTTCGCGTGTCCGAACTGTGTTCGCTGACACCAGACACGTTTATGCTGTCCAACAGCGAACTGCGGCTGCTGGTCAGGGGCAAGGGGCAGAAGGAGCGGGTCATTGAACTGACAACACCAGAGCTGATAGTGCTATTGAATACATACTATTCCGAATACGCGGCAGAAATGGCCTCTCAAAACGCTATTCTTATTAATCAGTGCGGCCGTCCACTGACGCCGCAATCTGTCCGCCGCATCATACATAAGCACCTCTACCGCATCGGATTGGCCAGCAACATCACTCCACACATGTTTCGACACACATTTGCCACGGCCCTCCTGGAGGCTGGAATGGACATCCGCTATATCCAATCCCTTTTGGGCCACAGCTCCATCTCTACCACCCAGATCTACACCCACGTTGCCTCCACCCGCCAGACCCAGCTCCTGGCGGAGAAGCATCCGAGGAGCAAAATGACGTTTAAGCTGTAACAGGTAAAGAACAACTGCCGCCGGAGAATCCGGCGGCAGTTGGCGCAGAAATTGGAAGATAATCTCTTATTATCAATAAGTTAGCCATGGAGGTATAGCATGAAAAGGATCTGTATAACAGGACTCAACAGTCGCATTGAAGTGGCAGACCGCCTTTTCAGTTCCTACTTGAATAAAACAGCAGATAAAATAACGCTTCTAACTGGACCGTCTGGTTGTGGAAAGAGCTTTGTGATTAATAGAGTTTTAAATAGTCGCAGAGAAAAAGCAGATCACTCATTTCAAATAATACCATATATAAATTGTGGCAACAGTTTTATTCCTGCAGTTGGCCAACACGGAGAAAATGTAATCGACAATGTGTCATTATCTATTGGGCTTCCTATACTATCTGTAGGAGTCGGTTTTAACATACAAAATGAGGCAACACAATTTAACAGATTGAAATCTATGCTTTGCTCATTTCCTAAAAAAGACATTCTTATATGTTTGGATGGCCTCTCTATTGCAGATAACTCAGTAAAATGTATTGCTAAAATGCTGCTATCTCACTTGGACGAGTTGGAGAGGTATTTATCGAATAACATTTATTTTCTTATTTCGGATACCGATTACGACTTGGCCATTAGTTTTATTTTAGATAAATCTTCTTCTATTAAAAGTATTGTATTACTTCCCTACGATACCAATGACATTTGCGGTTACCTTAAACAAAAACATTTAAGCTTTGTATTGTCTGAAAAAGTAACCCAAAATATTGCCACAGCGCAAAAAATATGCAAGGGTAATCTGAACCTTGTCGATTTCTTGTTTGTTGATATTACGTTGCAAAATAATGATTTTTTTATGGCTTTGGAAGAAGTCGTGAATTTTCGGCTTAAGATTATAGAAGAGAAACACCTGAATAGCCGTATTTCAAAAACTGAATGGGAAGACATTGTCCTGTCTTCAGCATTAGCAATCCAACGATTTTCTGCAAATGTAATTTCTCATGTTACAAATAGAGACAATAATACGGTCTCTAGTAGCTTAGAAATTGCTCTAGAAGAAGCATTAGTCGACAAGGATTCTAAATGTCTCTACGGCTTCCAATGTTCAGAAGTCAAAAATATATTGCGAAATCGATGCGTTGACAAGCGCAGAGAAAGACTACTTTATTACTACCAATATTATACTGAATTTGAACAAGATGAATATTATTTAAGAGCATTTTACTTAATTAACTATTCCGATGCAGTAACGGCACAAGCATTCGCTCTGCTGGGGCTTTCCTATGCGTATAGTTATCAGCTATCTGACTATAATTGTTTTGAAAAAATCGACAACCTGCTGCAAAGATACGGAACTGAAATACAATGCGATATTTTTGCAAAAATAAAAAAGTTTTATAAAAGCATTTCTGGAGACATTGCAACAGATGATTTTGACTTGCCTTGCAGGATCTATCAGGAGTTATGTGTAAGTGACTTTGACCTACCACTTCAAGCCGAACTAACCAGAGCATATTTTCATTTTTTGTACCGTAGTCGCCCACCATACGACCAAAAGCTAAAGTTGTTATTGGAGGAATGCTATCAATATGCCAAGAATCAAATACCCCTTTCTAGTTTTATTAATCCGATTGGGATTAAGTTCACAGATGAGGTAATTGTCCGGTTGCATATTATTTATGAAATTACCCCCTTTTTTTTAGATGTGCAAAATGACGTAGACCGATTCAATGAACTCTTTCATTTAAGTGAAAAAATAAGTAAAAGCAGTAATACGAATAACGCAAAAGGGTTGGCGCTGTACATTGAAAATGTTTTTAATCGAAAAGCGTTTTTGTATGTAAATCAAACGCAATGCGCAATTTATTATGAAAAGGCAATGGCGTTTTTTTCAAGAAATCAAATTTGGGATGAGTTTTGCATTACTTTGATATGTCGAGCCGGCACGGACATAGTAATCCAGCAATACACTGAGGCAATTGCGTGCTGTGAACAGGCACTTGAATTGGCGAATCACTATGGAATATTACTTCCACAAGTGGAAAAACTCTATAATAATCTTTACATTGCATCTTTTCTTGAAAGTGAAAAAAAGATTGTAAGCGAAAAAAAGAGCATTTCTTTGGCGAAGAAAACGATTGCTTTATTAAAAAAACAACTTAAGAAGCGCCCATGTGCGACGGAATATGTTATACTTACCAATATATGTTCTCTTTCTCTTTACTGCGGGGATGATTTGGGATATTTGAAGCAGAAAGCTGTTTTACAGAAACTTATGTCTTGTAGGGATGTTTCCGACATCTATGATGAAGATGTTGATGATTTCTATCGCTACTACTTTGCATGGTTCGAGGCATTCCGTATGATTCGAGATGCCGAATGGGAAAAAGCCGCAAAACTATGTAAAGGAATCAAAGGATTTATTCCTGCACTCTTCAAAAGGCAGGAAGTATTTTGGGATAAGAAAAATGCTGCACTTGAAGAACTAATCAATAATAAAACTTCAATAAGCGCATTTGACTTCTGTAACAACTTGGTAAACATTAATCGACGCGAGACTGTCTTGTCTAAATTCTTCTTTAGAGGACTCATGCTGTCGGACGTCCAGTATACTTCATATAATTAACCTTTCCGATAATTGGAAAGCATACATGTAACGATAACTTTATATATGTCAGTATATTTCAAACCATATTGTTTGAAAAGGTAAGCTATAGAACTGTGCTGTATTGTATAGGGGGTACCAGCCATGTCAAAAAGGTATGGTTTCCCATCCTGCACTCTAAAATCAAATCTTGCATAATCTTTGATTCCGAGAAGGGTTGCCGCCTGAATTGCCGCCTGGCGGATTCCTGGGCATTCTTCTTCTGGTAGCATCTCAAAATCATAGTCATAGTTGTTTGACATTTCTGAATTAATGAATTGCTTGCCGTCAGGAAAAGTTATTCTGACGGGGTCAAGAGCATAGTACTCTCCCTTGTGCTGGAGAACCAGAAGTTCACATTCTTTACCTTCAATGAATTGCTGTACTAAAACCTGCTTTGAATTGACCAAATTGGCGACACGGCAAAAATGGGGGTAGGTTTCGTTAGTAAGCATAATTCTGCAGTCTGAGGACAAACCTATGCTTGCTGACTCACATACGTTTTTTACCAATATATCTCTATGATCAAAATATCTCATCAACTCCTCTTTACTTGTGTGCCCAGGGAAGTATTTCAAAGTTAATGGTACTAATATATTATGTAGAGACAGTATGTCAGTATACAGAGCTTTTTCCCTTAATAATGAAATTACAAAAGCATTGCTACCGGTATACTTGATGCCATACAGGTCGCAGAATGCCGGAATTAAAGATTTTTTACCCTGTTGAATACCATCTCTCGCAAGATTGTATACAATACAACCTTCAGGAGATATCTTATTGGTTATAAAATAATTTATAAAGGAAACTTCATCATAAAAAACTTTGGCAAATCCAAAAACATAGAAAATAGCTGATGCAATTTCTGCAAACTCCTTGCGAGAAAAAAACTCACTTTCGTCAGCATGGTGGACTCGTGTGTCACTTTCCCGTGATGTTTTATTTTGCGTATCTGCGATGATGTATACATCAAAGTCGATGCATTGCTCCTTATATGATTCCAAAATTTCACGTAGCTTTTCTTTTCCTTTCATAGTTAGTCCTCCACGCTAAATCGGAACGTCTTAAAGTACAGTTTCATGCCTAAGGCAATATAAAATTGTTCGGCTAGCTTATCGTAAACATTGACACGTAATTCTCTGTTGGTCAGTTTGGCATATTCTCTAATATAATTTACGATTATACTGCCAATTCCGTTATGGCGATATTTTTCATCAACAAAAAGACGCCTGAGAAGTATATATTCAGCACTTTCGGCAACATCAAAATATGCAATATAGTTACCGATTTCGATGCTTTTAACCACGAAAGGGTATTCATTATCTGCAAATTCAATAGGTTTCCAAAATGTATTGATGTTATCTTGCGAATTAAAATAATCTAATAAACGCTGATGCCAGTATTGGCATGCTTTATTATCTTGAACAAATACAATTTCTATTGGTTGTGGTTGACACCAGTTCCTACAATTAAAGTCTAAAATAAATTTCTCACAATTTTGATAATATTTCTTACAAATCATTTGCGCATACTCATACTCTTTACCCGTATTCATTTCACATGCATCCGCAGGGGAAATCTCATACGTTGCAATATAAATCTGCTCCAACACGTTGACGATACAATCATCCCAGAATAAGTCAGGACACTTGAAATTTTCTGACGTAAAGAAATCCCGCAAAACGGAGCGAACAATAGAGCAATCCTTATGATGCCAAAATGAAACACCAAATAAGCATGGTTCTGTAAATTCGCCGATTTCAAATTTTACTATTCTGTTTTCTTTCAATACAGGATACCAAGCGTCAAAATCGCAATTTGTATATTTCATAGTATAATAAAAGCTATTCTTTGCTTTAAAAAACACATTTCTCGCAAAAACCACATCCCCTTCAATTACAAATGTATCATCTATTTTATCAATTACGAGACTCATAGAGTGCAAAGTATTATAATGTTCTGGGCTATGAACAAGCTGACACCCGTATTTTTCTTTTAAAAAAAAGTAATCTTTAAGCAAGTCACTTTTGCAGATTATTGTTATTTCACTTATTCCAAATTCTTGAAGCAAGATAACAGTCCGCTCAATATTCGGTATTCCCAAGATTGGTAATAACGGTTTTGGAGTACTGTAACCGTCTTGTTTCATTCGGGTGCTATTTCCTGCAGCTAGTATTATTGCATTCATATTCGTTTTTCCATTTCCAAAATATATATGATAATAAGAGATTATCTTCCATTATACACACATTCTTGAAAAATAGCAATAGAAAACATTTTGCAGTCTATATAATTCTTGATAATGGTTTTATTACACCCAACCTCACATCCGTACCAATCGTACCAATTCTGTGGGCATTAAAGGCAATGAAAAGAAAATTGCGTATATGGATGAACACGTTACGGTGCGACGCTTCCTCAAAATAAGGTGCTCGTATACCTCTTGAGTGGTACACGGCTATTTCTTGTTGGAATTTGACGAACGATTGCGGCGTTTCTACTGCGTTTCGACGACTTTTCTACTGCTTTATACAGTATACTTTCCCTATCGACAAATTCTAATGGGGAGAGTTATATAAATCTGTCATACTGTCCCCAAAAGGGGATATTATGCCGCATAGAAAGACAGACTGCCGCGTAAGGCCGCCCAAGAATTATTCGAATCGCAATCTACATACCGCAGTCCTCAAGGGGATTGCGGTATTTTTTTGCTCGACACAAAACAACAGAAAATACTTTTCGTCGCCTGTTTTCATACTCCATTCGACGAAGAGCGCACCCAATAAAAGCTGGGTGCGCTTTCTTTATGTCATAATATGTCAAATCATTCCGAATATTAGAATACGAGGCCCACCTTCCGTGCTGAATTTCCCAAAAATTTAGCATGGAGGTAAAAACGGTGTATCAGCCGAGAAAGGTATTTGTTATGGAAAACGGTGGCTATACGGAACTTTCCTACGAGGAATTCTGCCGCCGGAGAGAAACGAATCCGTCTTATGCGGGCAAGCTGTTCCTTCCTCTCTATGGGATGATCATGGAGGTGTCGAAAGCGGACTATGAGGATTTTTACCGTCAGGAGCGGCGGCAGAAATACATAGACGAGCGGTCCGCGGGAAATGGAGACATCTCCTACGATATGCTCACCACCGAGGACTTCAACGGTGAGGACATTCTGGTTGACGGCAGGGAAGACATTTCCGAGCAGGTCGCGCGGAAGATGATGCTGGACAAGCTCCGCATCTGTCTTCTTCAGCTATCAGAGGAAGAAAGAAGGCTAATCCAACTGCATTTTTATGATAACATACCACAGACGGAAATTAGCCGTCTGTATGGCATGAATCAGTCAAGTGTAAGCAGACGCATTAACAAAATCCTCTTGAAGCTCAAAAAACTTCTGGACGATTAAAATTTTCGCGCATAGCCCCCTCACTTTTTCGGCATGGAAAGTGAGGGGGCTTTTTTGGTGGCCTCCGGTGCTCTTTGACAACAGAATAGTACAGCGCGCAGCCATTACTTTCCCTCTGCTGCCGGGAAACCGGCAAGCCACACGGTAAAAACCGGACGCAGCGGCGCATCCGCTGCGAAGGCGATGACAGGCAGGGGCATCAAAGATACTTGCGTCCAGTCCTAAAGTCGAGCGTTGAAGCGGTCAAGGGTGACCGTGAGCCGTCGCAACAAAGGAGGGCGCCTCGGAGAGATCCTCGGAGGGGTGAGATTCCCATGAGGCCAAATGCATGGCCGGTGGCTGCGATCCCATTAAGAGTAAACGATTGATACGACAACGGCGGCCGTATATTCGTTTGAATTTACGGCCGCTTTTTACTTACGATATGGAGGCCAATATGAACAAGATCAAACGCGGCGAAATCTATTACACGGACCTATCGCCGGTCATTGGCAGCGAGCAGAAGGGCGTCCGTCCCGTTCTCATTTTGCAGAACGATACAGGAAACAAACACAGCTCCACCACCATCGTGGCGGCAATCACCGGCAAAGAGAAAAAAGCGGCGCTTCCCACCCATGTGCCGATCAAAGCGGAAGGACTTAGGAAAAAGTCCACCGTCCTGTTGGAACAGATCCGGACGATTGATAAAAAACGCCTTATCGAATATATCGGAAAGGTGGACAAAGAGACCATGGGCAAAGTCGACCACGCGATTGTGGTGAGCTTCGGCATCAAATATCTGGAGGCGCTGTTATGAGTCAAGATCAGAAAAACGCTTCCTTCGCTTACAGCGTAAACCTGCTTCGTCTGCTTCTCGGAATGAAGC
>CANQQI010000050.1 GCA_947625945.1 uncultured Oscillospiraceae bacterium | reverse complement strand
GGATTTCCATTCCCTTCCGCGTCCCCGGCAGAACCAAACAAAAACTGCCCGCCCCCGGTTTCGGGGGCGGGTTTCGCGAAAGGAGGAACAGATGCGCTGTACTGTGGTGGATATTCGGGGAGACTACGCCACCGTCCGCTATGACGACACCGGCGTGGAGTCCGAGGCGGCCATTGCCCTGCTGCCCTTCGGGGTGGACGTGGGAGACCGGCTGAAATTTGAGGATTATGCGTTTACCCGTGAATAAACTTCTGCCCCGGCCGCGGCCGGGGCAGGCTTTTTTAGCTCAAATCCAACATTTTTTCCAGCGCCGCCAGCTTGACGCAGGCGCAGAACACCTCCATAGCCTCCCGCAGCTCCGAAACCGGGGGCAGGCTGGGGGCGATGCGGATGTTGCTGTCCTCCGGGTCGATGCCGTAGGGGAAGGCAGCGCCGGCGCCGGTCATGGTGACCCCCGCCTCCTTGCACAGCGCCAGGGCCCGCTTGGCGGTGCCGGGGAGGGTGTAAAAACTGACAAAGTAGCCACCGGAGGGCCGGTTCCAGTGGGCAAAGCCCAGGGGATCGATCTCCCGCTCCAAATAGTCGAAGACCACATGGAACTTGGGCCGCACGACCTCTGCCTGGCGCTTCATCAGTGCGATGGTATTGGCCTTGTCCTTGAGATAGCGGACGTGGCGGAGCTGATTGACCTTGTCATAGGAGATCATCTGCACAGAAAACAGCTTGGTCAGATACCCGATATTCTCCTCAGACGCGGCGATACAGGACATGCCGCCGCCGGCGAAGGTGATCTTAGAGGTGGAGGCAAACTCGATCACCAGATCCGGGCTGCCCGCCTGGGCGCACAGAGACAAAATGTCCGGGAAGGGCACATATTCCCCCTCAAATTCGTGGACGCAGTAGGCATTGTCCCACATCACTGTGAAATCCGGGGCGGCAGGCCGCAGATTCGCGAAGCGGCGGACGGTCTCTTCGGAATAAATGATACCGTCGGGGTTGGAATACTTGGGCACGCACCAGATGCCCTTCACCGCCAGATCCTTCACCAGCTTTTCCACCAGATCCATATCCGGTCCGGCGGGGGTCATAGGCACCGGGATCATCTCAAAGCCGAAGGAGCCGGTGATGGTAAAATGCCGGTCGTAGCCCGGGCAGGGGCAGAGGAATTTCACCTTCTCCTCCCGGCACCAGGGCCGGGGACTGTGGCGCAGGCCGTGGGAATAGGCCCGGGCGATCACATCGTACATCAGGCTCAAGCTGGAACAGCCGCCGACAAAAATCTGTTCTGGCTTGCAGTCCAGCATGTCCGCCCAGTAGGCCTTGGCGCAGGGCAATCCGGACAGCTCTCCGTAATTCCGAGCGTCGATGGGGCCGTCATAACAGTCTTGGGGCGCGGCCAGGACCGTCAGCATTTCGCTGGCCAGGTCCAGCTGCGCGGTGGCGGGCTTGCCCCGGGCCATATTCAGCTTCAGGCCCTTGGCCTTGCAGGCTTCAAAACGGGCCAGCTCCACTTGATATTCCTGGGCCAGCTCCGCCCTCGTTTTGCAAGAATAGGGGGTCACGTCCATCATCCTTTCCTTCCATATGGGTGAGAGTCGCTTTTATTATACGCCCAGGAACGGAAAAATGCAACATCTGATTCCGCGAAAATTCATTTTCCCCTGGACTTTTCTGTATTTTTGGTGCCCTTGTACAAATGGAACCATGGAACTTCGGCATTTTTATCTACTTTCACGCCTTGCAATTTTCCCGGTTTTCGCATAAAATTGGGATGTGATTTTTGATATTTTCCTGTTTTTCCATTGACGCGGCCGCCGCTTTAGCGGGGCGTGAAAAATAGGAAAATGCAATATCTCCGATTCAAACTTTCATTTTTACCGGCAGAGCAATAAGGGAGGTCATTATGAGCGACATCGTAAAGGTACCCGAGATCTTTGGCAGCGACGTTTTCAATGAGGCGACCATGAAGCAGCGTCTGGCCCCGGAAACCTACTGCGCCTGGAAAAAGTGCATCGAAACCGGCACGTCTCTGGAGCTTCCCGTGGCGAACGAGATCGCCGAGGCCATGAAGGCCTGGGCAACGGAGAAGGGCGCCACCCACTATACCCACTGGTTCCAGCCTATGACCGGCATTACCGCCGAAAAGCACGACTCCTTCATCGCCCCCACCGGGGACGGCAAGGTCATCATGGAATTCTCCGGCAAGGAGCTGGTCCGGGGCGAGCCTGACGCCTCCTCCTTCCCCTCCGGCGGCCTGCGGGCCACCTTCGAGGCCCGGGGCTACACCGCATGGGACCCCACCGCCTTCGCTTTTGTCAAGGACAACAGCCTTTACATCCCCACCTGCTTCTTCTCCTACACCGGCGCGGCCCTGGACAAGAAGACGCCCCTGCTGCGCTCCATGGACGAGGTCTCCCGGGAGGCTGTCCGGATCCTGCGGCTGTTTGGGGACACCACCACCAAACGGGTCACCCCCTCGGTGGGCCCGGAGCAGGAGTATTTCCTGATTCCCCGGGATCTGTACGCCCAGCGGGAGGATCTGCGGCTCACCGGCCGCACCCTGTTCGGCGCCATGCCCCCCAAGGGCCAGGAGCTGGAGGATCACTACTTCGGCACCATCCGCACCCGGGTTTCCAATTATATGAAGGATCTGGACGAGCAGCTTTGGCGGCTGGGCATCCTGTCCAAGACCAAGCACAACGAGGTCGCCCCCTGCCAGCATGAGATGGCTCCCATCTATACCGACGCCAACACCGCCTGTGACGCCAACCAGCTGGTCATGGAAATCATGAAGAAGTGCGCCGCCAAGCACAATCTGGTGTGCCTGCTCCATGAGAAGCCCTTCGCCGGCGTCAACGGCTCCGGCAAGCACAACAACTGGTCCTTGGGCACCGACACCGGCAAGAATCTGTTCAGCCCCGGCAAGACCCCCGCCCAGAATGCCCAGTTCCTGGTATTTCTGGCGGCCTTCATCCAGGGCGTAGACGAGTATCAGGATCTGCTCCGCTGCACCGTAGCCTCCGCCGGCAACGACCACCGGCTGGGCGCCAACGAGGCTCCGCCGGCCATCATCTCCATTTTCCTGGGCGATGAGCTGAACGCCGTGGTGGAGTCCATCATCAACGGCGCCAGCTACACCGACCTGGAAAAGAGCATGCTCCGCATCGGCGTGGACGTGCTGCCCTCCATTCCCAAGGACACTACCGACCGGAACCGCACCAGCCCTGTGGCCTTCACCGGCAACAAGTTCGAATTCCGGATGCTGGGCTCCGCCCAGTCCATTGCCGGGCCCAACATCGTGTTGAACACCATCATGGCCGAGGAGCTGGGCAAATTCGCCGACGTGCTGGAGAATGCACCGGATTTCGACACAGCCCTCCACGATCTGGTACGGGACGCCCTGACGAGCCATCAGCGGATCATTTTCAACGGCAACGGCTATTCCGAGGAGTGGCCCATCGAGGCCGAGAAGCGGGGCCTGAGCAATCTGCGGTCCACTGCCGAGGCCCTGCCGGCCTACATCAGCCCCAAAAATCTGTCCCTAGTGACCAAGCGCGGCATCTTTACCGAGGCGGAGTTCATCGCCCGGTATAAGATCCACCTGGAGACCTACGCCAAGATCCTCCACATCGAGGCGATGACCTGCGTGGATATGCTGCGGAAGCTGATCCTCCCCGCCGCCTCCAAGTACGCCGGCGCGCTGTGCCAGACCGCTTCCGGAAAGGCCGCTATGGGTGTGAGCTGCAAGGCGGAGAAGGCCCTCCTGGCCCGGCTCTCCGCCGCCACCGATCGGGCCTACGACAAGTGCGAAAAGCTGGCCCATGACATTGAGGTTGCCCCCACCGGCACCGTGGAGGACGCCGCCAATTATTACCACAGCGTGATCCTGCCCCAGATGGACAGCGTCCGGGAGGACGCCGACGACCTGGAACGGCTCACCGACAAGAGCTACTGGCCCTATCCCACCTACTCCGACCTGCTGTTCTACTGATCCAATCCATCAAGCGAAGCCCCCTTCCAAACCAGGGGGCTTCGGCGTTTGCCAAGGAGGACCTTATGAAATTCATCTTCATCACCGGCGGCGTGGTCTCGGGCCTGGGAAAGGGCATCTGCGCCGCCTCCCTGGGGCGGCTGCTGAAGCAGCGGGGCCTGCGGGTGCGAAATCAAAAGCTGGACCCCTATCTGAACGTGGACCCCGGCACCATGAGCCCCTACCAGCACGGGGAGGTCTTCGTCACCGACGACGGGGCGGAGACGGACCTGGATCTGGGCCACTATGAGCGGTTCGTAGACGAGAGTCTCACCGCCAACGCCTCGGTCTCCGCCGGAAAAATCTACTGGAACGTGCTGAACCGGGAGCGGGAGGGGGGCTATCTGGGCAGGACGGTGCAGATCATCCCCCACATCACCGATGAGATCAAGCGCCAGATCTATTCCATGCAGGGGCCGGATGTGGATGTGGTGATCTCCGAGATCGGCGGCACGGTAGGCGATATCGAGTCCCAGCCCTTCCTGGAGGCCATCCGGCAGATCGCGGCGGAGCAGGGGCGGCAGAACGTGGTGTTCATCCATGTGCCCCTGATCGTCCAGATCCCCGGCTCCGACGAGCTCAAATCCAAGCCCACCCAGCACTCCGTCAAGGAGCTGCTGTCCATCGGCATCCAGCCGGACGTGCTGGTGTGTCGTAGCGACGTGCCCATCACCCAGGAGATTCGGGAAAAGATCAGCCTGTTCTGCAATGTGCCCATCGAGTGCGTCATTCAAAACGCCACCGCCTCCACCCTCTATGAGGTGCCGCTGCTGCTGGCCCGGGAGGGGCTGGATCGGGTGGTGTGCCAGAAGCTGTGCCTGGCCGCCCCCGCCCCGGATCTGGAGGGCTGGGCCACCATGGTCAAGCGGATCAAATTGGCCCACCGGCAGGTGAAGATCGCCCTGGTGGGCAAGTACACCCAGCTCCACGACGCCTACCTCTCGGTGGTGGAATCCCTGTTCCACGCCGGCACCGCCAACGACGCCATCGTCACCATCGACTGGGTGGACTCGGAGACCCTGACTCTGGAAAACGCCGGGGAGCGGCTGGCTGGGTGCAGTGGAATTTTGGTCCCCGGTGGCTTCGGAGACCGGGGCATCGAGGGTATGATCGCCGCAGCCCACTACGCCCGGACCCAGAATGTCCCCTATTTCGGCATCTGCCTGGGGATGCAGATCGCGGTCATTGAGTTTGCCCGCCACGCCTGTGGCCTGGAGGGGGCCCATTCCTCGGAATTTGACCCCAAGACCCCCTACCCCGTGGTGGATCTGATGCCGGACCAGGTCCACATCACCGCCAAGGGCGGCACCATGCGGCTGGGCAAGTACCCCTGCCGCCTGAGCGAGCAGAGCAAGGCCCTGGCCCTCTACGGCGGGCAGGACATCTCCGAGCGCCACCGCCACCGGTACGAATTCAACAACGACTACCGCGCCGTCCTGACGGAAAAGGGCCTGCTTTTGGCGGGTCTGTCCCCGGACGGGCGGCTGGTGGAGATGGTGGAGCTGCCGGAACATCCCTGGTTCGTGGGCTGCCAGTTCCACCCCGAGTTCAAGAGCCGCCCCGACCGGCCCCATCCCCTGTTCTACGGCTTTGTCAAAGCCGCCCTGGAGCATGAATGAAAATTCCCGCCTGTGGAGCGCCCACAGGCGGGATTTTCGTCTGTTCTTACTTGACGAAAGCCTCCAAGGGTTCCCGGCAGTTTGGCCGCCCCCAGAAATTGGGGGCGGCCATTTCTCCTCGCCGTCCGGCCTCATGGGCGGCGTGGCGATCAGTTTTTCTCCCGCCGGGGGAGCAGATAGGGGCAGATCCCGGCCACGAAGGCCGCCACGGTTGCAATGCCCAGCTTCAGGGTCATCATGTGCCGCAGGCTCTCCGCAAAATAGGTCAGCGGGTCCGCCGCCAGCTTGATCCGCCAGGCGGGGATGTAGCAGCAGATCAGATACGCCGCGACAAAGGCGGTCACCGCCAGCAAAATGGCCCATTTTTCTCTTTTATCCATGGGGCTTCCCTCACTTTCCCAGATCCATGGCCACGCCAAGGAACAGCGGCAGATTGGTCCGGGTGTCCACGATCATATAGACGAAGGGATGGTCCAGGTGGACCTCCACCGCCTGCTCCGGTTCCATCATAGCAGACTCCAGATTCATCTGCACCGAGGTGGCGGCGGCGGCCTTGGTGCCGTCCTCATCCACCTGGAGGAAGGTCTTTTGCAGGACCTCCGCGATCTTGAGCGGATACGCACTCTGCCCCATGCCGGAAAATTCCGCGTCCTGGAAGGCGTTGGGGATGCCCATTGCCACCAGGGTCTCATTCAGGGAGTAGCTGCCCTCAATTTTGAGTTTGGGCAGCCAGGAGTGGACTGCCGCCCCCGATTCCTGGGCCAGGGTCTGGAGCAACGCCGCCGGGTCTAGACCGGCGATATAGTCCTGAATATCCACACCCTCCTTGGGCATCAAGGCAATGAAAGCATAGTCCCCGCCCAGGTAACGGAGGCCCACGCCCACGGCCTGGTCGTCTTCATAGTACTGCCCACCGCCGGGGAGCATTTCCACCGTTTTGCTGCCTCCCTGGGCAGGATAGAAGGGGGCGTCAAAGACGTCGGTTTTTTCATAGGGGGCCTGCCACTTGGCCTCGAAGGCCAGGGCGTTGAGCAGGAACATCACCGCGTCTTCATCGATGGGCTCGTCCAGGATGCCGTCGATCATGCCGTCGGTCTTTTCCTTCACCCAGCGGTTGATCTCCTGCCGGGTCCCCTCGTTAAAGGGGGCCTGGTAGGCCCCGGCGCCGTAGTAGGCGGCGTTGGCGGCCAAAAAGTTCTCGCTCACGGTGAAATCCGGCGTGTCCTTGAACCAAATGGCGTTGGCCAGCCGGAGGCAGGCATCTTCCCCGGAGGGAAGATGGTTAACATAATCCATGAAGGCCACGTTCAGATCCGAAATAGACATCCCCTGCCCCAGAAGCCCCTCCATCTGGGAAAGGGTCTGCCCCTTGGCGCCGTTAGCGGTCATGGCCAGGGCCAGTGCCAGCGACATGGGCGAAACCAGGACATTTTCCCCTTCATTGTCCTTCACCGTCCGCTGGAACAGATCCAGAGCGAAGGCCATCTGGGCATTCACAAAGGGGGCGTCCTGCTGGGTCACCAGCGCCCGGGCCTGTTGG
Source organism: uncultured Oscillospiraceae bacterium (assembly GCA_947625945.1). Classification (GTDB taxonomy): domain Bacteria; phylum Bacillota; class Clostridia; order Oscillospirales; family Oscillospiraceae; genus Faecousia. The sequence goes on along the minus strand of CANQQI010000050.1, from coordinate 6,057 downwards.
TAGAGGGCATGGGCCTCGTCGGAATTCATCAGATAGATGCTGTATTCGTCCCGGTAGAGGGTCCAGGGGGTCAGGGTCAGGTTGAAAACCTCCCCGTCCTGGGTAAGCCGCATCCGGTACCACTTGGATTCCCGGGTCAGCAGGTCCTCCTCGGCATATTCCGACTGCTCGGCCCCCCGTACCGCCGCCAAAAGAGCCTGGCAGAGGGCCTCCGCCTCCCCATTTTCAAACATATAGCACGTCCCCGCCTGATCCACGATCCAAACCGCTTCGGACGGATAGATGGTGGGCTCCCGGAAGTCCCCTGCCTCGCTCAAATAGGGGTTTGGCTGGCCCACCTGGATCACCGCGCCCTTCATCAGATCCTCTCCGTTCGCGGCGGCGCAGCCGGAAAGGCAGGGCAGCAGCAGCCCTAAGATCAGTGCAAAGCAAAGCATCTTTTTCCCGTTTTTCATTTTCCCGTTCCTCCTTCAGTAGGCAGCAGGGCCTCCACTTGGGCCCACAGATCATCCACCTGGTCCTGTGTCAGATCCATCAGGATTCCGTCCCGGTACAGCGCCGTGGCGGTCAAGCGGTAGGTCGCCTCCTGGCCAGTGATCCTCAGCAGCATCACCGGTTCCAAAGCGGCCTCCGGGGCATTGGGCACGCTGTCCGCCGGCTCGGCCTGGGATAGGACCGCCAAAATTTCCGCCGCTTCTTCCGCTGAAAATACCAGCTCCTCCCCCGCCGGATCCCGGAGCCAAAACTGTCCGGACTCCTGATTTTCTTTCTCAGGGGCGGCGCCCGTGGGCGCGTTCTCCCGGGTCTTCTGGGTAGGGCTGGCGGCAGTACTCAGGACCGTTTCCCCCAACGCTTCCATCGAAAGCGGCGCCGCTTCTTGGTTATCATTGAATCGCTTTTCCGCGCCTCCGGACAACGCCGTCCACAGCAGTCCCCCTGCCACCAGGGGCGCCGCCAGCAGCGCCAGACGCCGGGCCTTCCGGCGGCGGTCCTTCCGCTGGGCGCCGCGGCGGAAGACCTCCGCGTTAAATTCCTCTTGGCTTCTCATAGAAGCTCTTCTCCTTCCTTCCCCAGGAGGGAGCGCAGGGCTCCCTTGGCCCGGTAGAGTAGATTGTCCACCTGCTTGGGGGTCTTCCTCATAATTCCGCCGGCCTCCTGATAGCTCAGTCCCTGGAAATACACCAGCTCTACCGCCTCCCGCATGGACAGTGGGAGCTGGGAAAGGGCCTGGCAGACCACCTCCCGCCGCTCGCTGGCGTGGAGCCGCTCCGACAGCTCCTCTTCCTCCGGGAGCATGGCCGACAGCTCCAGGCGCTGCCGCCGCTGCCGCCACTTGATGTAGTTCAGTGCTCGACTGCGGCCCAGCATGAACAGATAGGTCTTTAATTTTGTCTCGAAATTGTACCGCTTGGGATGGACGACCAGATCCGTAAAGACGTCGATGGCGATATCCTCCGCCGCGTCCAGGTCCCGGACGTAGCGGTGGATAAAAAAGGTCAGACTGTCCCGGTACGCAAGCATGATCTCCTCGAACGCGCTTTCGTCTCCGTCCAGGTAACGGCGGTAGCTACTTTCACCGCTTTCCATGGGGTCCTCCTAACTTGCAGGGCTCTGCAGCGCCCTTTGTCTATTATACAATCGAAATGGGGCTGATTCCTTATTTTCTTAGAAAAATAGGGGGCCGCAAACGGCCCCCGGTGGTATTTTCTTTTACTGAATGGCCTTCAGCGGCGCGATATACTGCTTCCGGCGGCGGTCGCATTCGGCCCGGTAGGCCGCGTCGTTGCCCTGGTGGATCTCCCGGAGGTAGGCGGCGTGGTTTAGAAGGATTGCCTTGTTGTTCCGGGCCAGCATCATCAGCGCCACGGAGGAGCACTGGTCCGAGGCACGCTCCAAATAGGTCAGCGTCTCCATGAACACCAGGCCGGAATCCACATTGCAGTCCCCGGCTTTCAACCGCTTGGTGTGCCGGGCCCTGAGGATCATCACCATATCGTCGATGACCTCCTCCAGGGGCTCAATGGCCTTGGCAGTTCGATTGTTGTCGGTAGCCATGGCGTTGACGGTGATATCCAGAATTTCACTGACCGCGCCGCCAATGAGAGCCAGCTCCTTCTTGGCCACCGGAGACAGCTCGGCCCCCTTCTCGTTCAGGTTCTGGGCCAGCTCCATCAGGTTGGTGGCGTAGTCCCCGATCCGCTCAAAGCAGGGCACGGTCTGCATCAGCATATCCAACTGCCGGTCGTCATGCTCCGTCTCCACCACCTTGGACAATCCGATGAAGAACCGGTCGGACTGGTCGGCAAATTTATCCAGGGTCTCCTCCTCGGCGTTGATCTTGTCGATCACCGAAGAATCGTACTTATCCAGCAGGGCGTAGCAGCGGGCAAAATTCTCCTTGGCCACCTGCCCCATGGCGGCCACCGCCTTGGTGGCCTCGCTGACGGCCACCGCCGGGGAGATATACAGGTGTTCGTCCAGGGTCCAAAGCTCCGGATGGGGCTGCTCCTGGGGCTTGTCCTCCCGGACAATGAGTCGGGACAGGGCCACCAGCTGGGAGGTAAAGGGCAGCAGGGCCACGGCGGTCAGCAGATTGAACACCGTCTGGAAATTGGCGATGCCGCCGCTGTCCACGGTCCGCACCCAAAACGCCTCCCCAAAAACCTGGAAATGGTGCATCAGGGACATGACGATCATAAAAGCCACGGTACCGATGGTGTTAAATGCGATATGCACCACGCCGGTCCGCTTGGCGTCCTTGGAGGCGCCGATGGAGCAGACCATGGCGGTTGTGACGCAGGTGCCCAGGTTGATACCCATGATGATGGGATACACCATGGAAAAGGTCATGGCGCCGGTGGAGGACAGGGCCTGGAGCATACCGACCATGGCCGAGGAGCTCTGGACGATCACCGTCAGCACCAGGCCGATGACAATGCCCAGCACCGGGATATTGGCAAACTGGGAAAGAATGCTGGAGAACGCGGCGGATTCCGACAGGGGCTCCACGGCCGCGGTCATATTCATCAGGCCTGAAAAGAGGATGCCGAAGCCGATAAAGATGTCCCCCACCGTCTTGGCGCCGTTGCGCTTGACAAACATGATCAGCACAATACCCACCACCATGGCCACCGGGGCCAGATTCTCGGGTCTGCAAAATTCCAAAAACACATTCCCGCCGGCGTCAATGTCCATCAGGCGGATGATCTGAGCCGTGATGGTGGTGCCGATGTTGGCGCCCAGCACGATGGACACCGCCTGCCGCAGGGACAGCACCCCGGCGCCGATCAGCGCGACCGTGAGAACGATGGTAGCGGTGGAGCTCTGGATCACAGCCGTGACCAGGGTGCCGGTGAGAACGCCCATCAGAGGATTCCCCGTCACCCGCTCCAGCACCCGTTTCAGAGTCTCGCCGGAGCTGTTCTTCAGGCCGTCGCCCATGATCTCCACGCCGTACAGGAACATTGCCAAGCCGCCCAGCAGCTTGATGATCGCAAAAATATCCATACTCTCTCCCATTTTCAAAGGCCCCGACGCTGGGGAGTTATTCCGCACACGCTTTTATTATAAGGAATTTTGCGGAAAAGTACATAGACAAAACCACAAATTTTTTCCCTTTTTTGAATTACTGTCCGGTGGAGCCGAAGCCGCCGGCTCCCCGCCGGGTATCGGACAGCTCCCTTACTTCCTCAAAGGCGGCTTGCGCCACCGGCACCAGGAGCATCTGGGCAATCCGTTCGCCATGGCTCAGGGTCTGACTCTGGCCGCTCTCGTTGCGCAGGACCACGGTACACTCTCCCCGGTAGTCGCTGTCAATGACCCCCACCTTATTGGCGGGGGCCAGGCCCCGGCGGCAGGCCAGGCCGCTGCGGGCACAGACCAGGCCCACATAGCCCTCCGGGATCTCCAGGGCCAATCCGGTGGGCACCCAGGCTGTCTCCCCAGGCGCGACGGTGATCGACTCTTCCAGGCAGGCGTACAAATCCGCGCCTGCCGCCCCGGACGAGCCGTAGGTGGGCAGGCAGGCGTTGGGCCGGAGCTTTTTCACCGGAACGATCATGTCCGCATCCCCCTTCCGCTGCCCTGCCAGTCCTCCCAGAGCACGATCCTGTTTTCCCGCAGGGAGGCAGGCACGTCGATGAGCCGCTGGTTGGAGGAGCCCCGGAACCGGAGCATCAGATCCTTCTTTTCCTCAATAAAGGGGCCGTCCACCAGTACGTCCAGGTAGCTCAGCAGCTCCCGGGTCACGTCCCAGGGCCCCAGCCGTTTTTCCAGGATGTCCCGGTCGTAGAGAAAGCCCGTGAAGGCCCAGACGCTTTTTGCCGGGTATTTTGCCCGGTACTGCCGCAGCAAATCCACCAGGGGCCCCTGGTTTTGGGGCTCAAAAGGCTCCCCGCCCAACAGCGTCAGGCCCCGGATATAGGCCGGGGCGGACAGGGAGAGGATGTAGTCGATGGTCTCCTGGGTAAAGGGCTGACCGTAGTTAAAATCCCAGGCGATCTCGTTAAAGCAACCCTTGCAGCGGTGGGTGCAGCCGGAGACAAACAGGCTGATCCGCACCCCAGGGCCGTTGGCAATGTCACAGTTTTTGATCTCCGCGTAGTTCATACGGTTTTTCTCTCCTTTTTCCCGCCCAGCTTTTCAAACTGGGCAAAGGTCATGGGCCAGAGGATCCCCGCCGCCAGCACCACCGCGAAATAGCGAATGGCGGTGGCAACTTGGCTGCCCGGCAGGATTAGGGCAAGCAACGGCTTGAGTCCCTCCTTCACCAGCAGGACCAGGATCAGGCCCCCGGCAATTTTCAGGATCTGTGCCCACCAAACCGCCTTCACCGGGAAATGAAGACGCTTTTCGTCCACCCAGTACACCAGGTTCAGCCCCAGCACCGCCCCAAAGAGGGTATAGGCGTTCTTAACGCCGGAGGCCAGGTTCTCCGGGTCCACGTCTGCCGGGAAGGGAAACAGCTCCACATAGGCAAGATACGCGGCGGCACAGCCCGTCATGCCCAGAATCAGCCAGGGAATGGCCTTCCCTTCCCCGTTCAACGTCACTGGACGGAGCAGAAAAATCAGGGCCAGGGCCATCAGCGCCGCCACGCCCACGTCATAGGGCGTGTGGACCCCCACATACATCCGGGAAAACGGAACCAGGACCGCCACGGCGATACAGATCCACCGGAGCCACTTTTTTTCGGTGGTGTAGGCGATGGTGCCGAACACCCCCACGGAGCTCTGGGTATGGCCGCTGGGAAAGCTGTACCCCGATGCGCCTGCCCGGGCCTGCTCCAGGATCGTAAAATGCTCATCCAGCACCCAGGGCCGGGGCACCCGGAACATCAGCTTCAGAAACTGGTTGGCAAGGGTTCCCAGAAATCCCACAGAGAGGATATAGTAGCCCTTCCGCTTGTCCACGCACCAGAACATCACCAGGGCGATCACCAGAAAGGCCGTCTCGTCCCCCAGCTCGGTAATGGCCAGCATCAGCTCGTTGAGACCGGGCAAGCGTATTTTTTCCAGCAGGTACAGCAGCGCCATATTTCGTCCCTCCCGTATCCAGGCAGACTTATCCGCGGACACCTTTAGTTTATCAGAAAAATCGGGAAATGTCCAGCCTTTTGTCGCCCTCCGGGGCCGGAACCTGAGAATTTACACAAATGTCATTTCTGCGGCCCTTTCCTTTCTTGCCTTTTTCCTCCGTTGGGGGTATAATATGGGGTAAAGATCAAAGCAAAGGAGGCAGCGTTATGCCCTACTATTATTACCCCTATTTTGACTGGACGTACCTGGTGATCGTGCTGCCCTGCATTCTCCTGTCCCTGTTTGCCAGCTGGCGGGTCAACAGCACCTTCAAGAAATACTCTCAGCAGATGTCCGCCCGGCACATCACCGGGGCGGAGGCCGCCATGCGGGTCCTGCGAGCCAACGGCGTCCAGGGCGTACGGATCGAGCGGATCGCCGGGAACCTGACAGACCACTACGACCCCAAAACCAACGTGATCCGCCTTTCGGAGGGGGTCTACGACAACACCTCCACCGCCGCCATCGGGGTGGCCAGCCA
>CANQQI010000049.1 GCA_947625945.1 uncultured Oscillospiraceae bacterium | reverse complement strand
CGTATATGGCAACCCACAGCATTGCTCTCGTTGCCAAGTCCTTCCACGCCCCATACCTTTTCATAGATTTGCTCATAGGTGAGGACGGTCCCCTTATTTGCTACCAGCAGATAGAGAAGATCGAATTCCTTTGCCGTCAAATTGATTTCCTGGCGGCCTCGGAACACCTTTCTGCGATCTGGATAGATCTCTATACCCGGCAATTCTAATACCGCGTCGCTTGTGGCATTGCTGCTTACCCACAGTCGCTCAAACGCGGGATGGTGCCGCAATACACTCAAAATTTCATCAAAGGCAGTTTCGTCTTGCTCATCAAATTCAACTACCAGTATACGCCCCATATAATCACCTAAATTAGTTTAAATCTGTAAAGTGAATACTAGCTATGAATTACGACTCGGGAAAACAACTATCGTCTTTGTAAAACATGCTGAAAAGGTGAAAAAGCCGCTTGCTGGCCATGCTGTTCCAAACAACGAGTCGAACAGGCCAAGGCCTATAAAACAATATATCTTACTATCAATAATAACATTGTTTTTTCTCCTTTTTCCTTTATTTTGGTTAGATTAAATTTAAAACAGTGTTACTATTACTTTCTCCTCCATGAGTTATATCCCCTGATAATACAACGCATATTTATTTCACTAAAGGAAGCGGATATTATGACTGTCTTCAAGGCCGTTTTGTAATTGCGGCACCGCAAAAGCAGTGCCGCAATTATTTTAGTTGTCCGTGCCGCAACTGCGTACCGGTATCGTTCCCTGGGCGGTGCGGGTCCCGTCGGTGGCGGTGAGAAGGACCTTCTCCCCTTCCCCGGCCTGAATAATGGCCAGGGCCTCGCCGTAGTAAGTTTCGGCGGCAGGCTCCAGATAGCTGCCCGGGTAATAGGGACTGGCGCTGCCGGCGGCCAGAAGGACACCGCCTTTGACCTGGAGGCGCAAACTGCCCCGTGCCATAGGCTGGAGGACGCCAGCGCCGTCGGTATACCGCAGGCGGAAATAGACCAGATGTCCGGGCCGGACGGAAGCTTCCTCCGGCTCGACTCGGAGAAACAGCTCATCTCCGGCGGTTTTCAGGGCAGTTCTGCCGATTTCCCGGCCATTTTCGTCAAGGCTCACCGACTCCAATGTCCCATTTTCATAGGGAATATGGAAGGAGAAGCGGCCGTTTTTTCCTTTGACCTTTTTCCCCACAGGACGGCTGTTCAGGAACAGCGCTACCGACGGGGCTCGGGCATAGACCTCCACCTGGGCCATTTTTCCCTCGCACCCTCGCCAGGACCAGCTCTCCATGGCGTCGGTCATTCGCCAGGCGGAGGGAGAATGGGGCTGGCCGGAAAAGCACACTGGCCGTACCCCGATTCGGGGACCGTCCTCCAGGCCCATGGCCACCCGGGTATAGGCCATCTCCGCCCAGGCCCGGCCCGTCAGATCCAGGCGACCGCTGCCGGCGGCGATCCAACCGGGGCCATGGGAAAAGTCCGGAGCGTAGGCCCGGTACTCCCAGGCGCCAATGCCCACCTCCCCCAGGTAGTCCATTCCGGTCCAGACAAAGTCCCCCAGCAGCCGAGGCTGATTTTTTGCCAATTCGTAAAATTCCCAGGCATCCTGGCAGAAGGTTTCCGTGCCCAAAATCAGACGGCGGGGGTATTTTTTCAGGTCCTTTTGGTAGCGGCGGATGCCGTAGTTATACCCGGCGACGTCCATCAGGGCAAAGGCGTCCCGTGTTTTGGCGTCGCTGCCCGGAAGGGCCGCTCCCATTTTCATAAAATCCGCCCCCAACAGGCCCGCCAGGTCGTTGAAAAACTGGCTGCCCACCGCTTTTTTCTTTTTTGGGGCGCCGGATTTCCGTTTTTCCGCCCGGGCGGCCTCTTTTCGCGCTTTTTCGTCGCTGTACACCCCAAAGCCCAGGCTGGACAGGTAATTGAAGAACAGATTTACCCCGCAGGTCACCGGCCGGGTGGGGTCCAGCCGGTGGAGCAGCTCCGTCAGCTCCCCGGCCAGGGCCGCCCCCCGGGGCTGGGCCGTCTCGGAAACCTCGTTTCCGGTGGAGTAGAGGATCACCGAGGGATGGTTATAGTCCTTGTCCACCAAATCCGTCAGGTCCTGGCAGTACCAGGAATCGAAGTAGGGAACATAGTCATACTGGGTCTTGTGGATGTACCAGTGGTCGATGTATTCGTCCATCACCAGCATTCCCAAACGGTCGCAGGCGGAGAGCAACGCCTTAGAGCAGGGGTTGTGGGCGGAGCGGAGGGCATTATAGCCCGCCTCCTTCAGCAGCCGAACCCGGCGGTCCTCCCCATCCTGCCAACAGGCTGCGCCCAGCAGACCCAGGTCGTGGTGGACACAGGCGCCCCGGAGAAGAATCCGCCGCCCATTGAGCAGCAGGCCGTCCTCCCCCCATTCCAAAGTGCGGAGACCGAAGGTTCCCTCCCAACTGTCTTCCCCGAAGGTCACCCGGCAGGTGTAGAGCTGGGGCTCCTCCGGAGACCAGGGCCGGGCATTTGGAATAGTCAGCTCGATCCGCTCCTCCCCCGCTCCCGACGCAATCAGGCTGCCGCCGTCCAGAATCTCTACCCGGACTTGACCGGGCTGGGAGGCACGGACCGTCACCTCCACCCGGGCCGGGTCCAGGGAGAGGGTGCGGATGCGGACGCCGTTTGGTGGAATATAAGCCTCCGGGCCGACCCACAGCCACACCGGGCGGTAGATCCCCGCGCCCGTATACCAGCGGCTGTTGGGCTGGTCCGCATTCCGGGCCACCACCTCCAGGGTGTTCTCCCCTGGCCGGAGGAAGCAGTTGAGCGGCACATAGAAATTGGTATAGCCATAGGGCCGGAAGGCGGCCTTCCGGCCGTTGAGGTAGATCTCGGCATTCCGGTAGATCCCCTCCAGCTCTAAGATCAGCCGTTTTCCCGCCCAGGCCGGGTCGAAGGAAAAGGTCTTGGTGTACAGATAATCCGCTCCGGCAAACCAGCCGGTATTCGTCCCGCCTTCGGCCTGTCCGCTTCGGGGCTCAGAGAGCATGGCGTCGTGGGGCAGCCGGACGGCTGTCCCGGGGCCGTCCTCCTCCACATGGCGGACGGTCCAGCCATCGTTGAATGAGATCGGACGCATGGCTTCTTCCTCCTAAAAATGCCGGTTCAAATATTGCGCGCTGCGCTGGAAGCTCTTGACGGGAGAGCCGTCCACCCAGTTGCGGTGGCTCTCCAGAATCACCGCCCGGATGCCGACGGCCTTGGCCTGGCGGGTCAGGGCATCCAGGTCCAGATTGCCATCCCCCAGCTCCATACTGTCGGTCTTGAGGATGGGGGTCACGGCTGGGCCAGTGTGCCGGGTGCCCCGGTCGTTGATGTGCCAGAGCTTCATCCGGCTGCCCAGCTTGACCATCCAGGCCAGGGGGTCCGCGCCGCCCTCGGCAAACCAGTAGGAATCAAACTCGAAGTTTACATAATTTTCATCCAGCCGGTCCATCAGCAGTTCATAGGCCGTGACGCCGGGGATGGGCTTTTGCAGCTCGCAGTTGTGGTTGTGGTACAGCAGTTCCCCTCCCCGCTCCGCCAGGGTCTTCCCCGCCCGGTTAAGGCGGTCCGCCAGGCGCTCCACCTGCTCCCTGCTGCCATAGTCAAAGCCGTACATTCCCGTGATGACCACTGTTTGGGTGCCGTAGCGCTCCGCCTGCTGAAGGACCGCGTCAGGGTCCTTCTCCAGCGTGTCCAGGTCCTGGTGAAGGCTCACCACCTGAAGGCTCGCCTCACGGGTCAGCTTCGCCCAGTCCAGCTTGCCTCCGCCGCCCACGGGCATTCCCGCGGCGGAGGTCAGCAGCCGCACCGCCAGATTAGCCGGGCGGACCATAAACCCGCACAGCTCGATCCCATTATACCCTGCCGCCGCCATGGCTTCCAGGGTCTGCCGGGCCTGCTTTTCCCGGCCTGTCACCGTTCCCAGCATAAACTGTTGGACCGCTTTGATCATCGAAATTTGTCTCCTTTGTTCAAATATAGGGCGGGACCCGCCCATCGGCGATGGACGGGTCCCTTTTTAAGGAAGAAACGAGGAGGATTGGAAAATGCTTATTGGTTCTTTTTGGCCTTCCGGCGGGTGATCACCAGCATCGCGGCGCATCCGGCGGTGAGGACCGCCAGCACGCCCGTCAGAATGTACAGGGCCATTTGCCATGCCGGCGTTACCAGCACCACGGTGGCGTTGCCCACATTCATGGCGTGACTGTGGCTGATGGAATAGGTGATGTGCTTCACCGCGTTCTGCACCGCGGTGACGATGGCGGGATCGCTGTCCAGGCCGTCCAGAGTGGCCATGCCGCTGCTATAGCCGTCCCAAAGATCCTGGCCCGCCAGGACGCCCATCCGGTAGTCCATGTAATTGGCCATGACGGAGCAGTCGGTAATGGCCGCGCCGGTCATGCCCCATTCATCCCGGAGGATGCCGGTCATCAGGCCGTGGTGCGCGCCGGACCAGGTGACGCCGATCCGGTTGAAGGAGCTCATGACGCCCATGCCGCCGCCGTTCTTCACGCTGCCTTCAAACCCCTCCAGGTACAGTTCCCGGATGGCCTGCTCGTTAGACCAGGTGGAGATGCCATAGCGGCCTTCCTCCTGATCGTTCAGGGCGAAGTGCTTGGTGAACACATACACGCCCCGATCCTGAATGGCGGCCACCTCCACAGCGGCGACCTGCCCGGCCAGCCAGCCGTCTTCGGAGTAGTACTCAAAGTTCCGGCCGGAGTAAGGAGTGCGGTGGATGTTGGCGCCGGGGCCGTAGATACCGGAGAACACGGTGCCGGAGCCGTCGGTGGCGTGGAGGAAGTCCTCGCCGATGCACTTGCCCATGTTCTCAATGAGCTCCCGGTTGAAGGTGGCGGCCATTACATCCTCGGAGGTGTAGGCCATGGCGGAGGAACCGCCCACCAGGCTCTTTGTGAAGCCCTGGGGTCCGTTTTCATCGTTGGTGCCGGGCAGACCGATGGAGGGCACCGGCTGGGTCAGATGGAAGCCGTTGTAAATAACGTTGGTCATCTCGGAATAAGGGATCTGGGCAATGAGCTGGTCCCAATCCGGATCATCGGCCGCCTTCTCGGCGAACTGACCGGCGGTAAGACTGCCGGACACGCCCATGGCGGGCATGGTGGCGTCGGGATAATATTGGCTCTTCATTTTCTCCACGATGGCGGCCCGGCCGGCCTCCTCATGGGTCAGGCCGTCTGCCCACATCTGATCGGTGATGGAAAGGGTCACCGTCTGGGGGAAGGTGCCGGTCCAGTCGGAACGGGTCAGATAAGTGACCGTCTGGCCCTGGGCGCCCTCATACTTGTTCAGGTCCGCGTTTTCAAAGAGGTTCGTAATGGGCTTGCCGGTCTTGCTGGAAACCGCATAGGTGGTGCTGTCCAGAGCGTCCAGAGTCCACTTGTAGGTCAGAGAGGCGTCTCCGGTACCGCTCATGCGGCTCGCGTCCGCGCCCTTGGCCATCAGGATGTTGTTTACCGCGTCATGCGCATTCTTGCCCACGGTGAAGTAGTAGTCCCCGGCGTCCAAGATGTAGGTCTTGGCATTCATATGGTCGTAGGAAGTCAGGTCTTCCTTGTTGACCGTGATGGTGAAATGCTCGGTTTCCCCGGCGGGGATCATCTTCTTGTCGAAGCCGCACAGCTCCACGGCGGCTTTCTCCACTTGGTTGTCAATATCGTACTGGGTGTAGGGGGATTGGAAGTAGATCTGCACCGTGTGCTTGCCGTCCACCGCGCCGGTGTTGGTCACATCCACCTCCACCTGGAAGGTCTGGCCCTGATCCTCCACTTTAAAATTAGAGTAGGCGAAATCAGTGTAGCTCAGACCAAAGCCGAAGGGGAAGGCTACATCGGAGTCATAGTCATAGTCCCCGGCGTTGCCCTGATTCAGCACAAAGTCCTCATAACGAGTCTCATAGTACCGATAGCCCACATAGATGCCCTCGGCGTAGACCACATAGTCCCGGTTGCACTTGTTGATGCCAGGGTCGGTGTTGTTCTGGGCAGTGGCCACATTGTAGTCCGCTCCGTTAGTATAGGGGAACGCGCCGAAATTCTGCATAGCGGGGCTGGAGTGGTTGTCCTTCAGGAAGGTGTCTACGATCCGGCCGGAGGGATTGATCTTGCCCGCCAAAATATCCGCGACAGCGTTGATACCGGTCATGCCCACATCGCCGATCCACAGCACCGCGTCGATGCCATAGTCGTCCACGAAGTCCAGCTGCAGGGTGTTGGAGGAGTTGAGCAGCACCACGATCTTCTTAAAGACGCCCTCGTTCTTCAGCTGCTCCAGATGCTCGAACATATCCAGTTCGTCCCGGTTCAGGCGGAGATAGTCGCCATCCGTCATGTACTCTTCCAGCTCCGGCAGGCCGCTGGGCAAATCCGCGCCCTCGCCGCCGGACCGGGCCAGCACCACCAGAGCCACGTCGCCGTAATTGCTCCAGGTGCTTTGCAGGGCGTCGGTATATTTCTCCCAGGGCACCTCGTTGATCCGGTACTGGGCCTGGTTGCCGCCGGTGGTATCCGCGTTTACCCGGGCGTAGCCGCAGGTGGCGTAGAATTTCCACTGGTCCAGATTCACAGTGTCCTCCCCGAAGGCCTCCTCCAGCGCGGATTTCAGGGAAACCGCGTCGTCCGCGGAGACCTGGCCGGAGCCGGTGCCGCCGTACAGAAGGTTAAAGGAGGACTGGGAGAAGGGGGTGAACTTGGTCCCTTCTGGAAGGGGCAGGGTGTTGTCCCGGTTCACGAGCAGGGCCGCGCCCTCGCCCTCGATGTCCCGGCAGAGCTGCTTCTCGAAAGCCACCAGATCCTCCTCGCTGTCGTAGTTGGACCAGAAGTAGATCTTTGCGTCGGGGTCGGGGACCACCTTCTGGGTCACGGCCCCCAGGGCCACGTTGATGGCGGTGGAGAAAAAGTTGGTGATGGGGATCGCCACAATGGAAATGATCAGCAGCACGGCGGTGACGGCGGTGAGGACCGCCCAAAGCGTGCCTTTTTTCTTGGGGTTTTTGCTCATATCGGTTTTCCTCCCTTTGGTAGTCTTAGCATACACAATGTACAATTTTTCCCCGCGTGATGCAACCAAAACCGCACAACCTTGCCATCCGGCGGCACAGATTTCATGTTGGGCTGCGGAAAGGCGCCGGGCCAAAGCCCGGCGCTGAAATCTACTGTTTTCCGGCCCACCGGCGGAGAATCCACAAGCCGGCGCACAAGGCGGTCAGTACGGCGGTGACCGCCGTGGCGGCATACAGGACGATTTTCCACTCCGGCGTCACTGCAATGACGGTGGCATCGCCTACGTTCATTGCGTTGGTGCGGGTGACGGAATAGACGATGTTTTTCATAGCCCGGTGGACCGCGCTGGTGATGGCGGGATCGTTCTCACTGCCGTCCAGGGTGCCCATAGTCCCCTTCTGGCCGCACCAGAGGTCCTGGCCTGCCAGGATGCCAAGGCGGTAATCCATCCACTTGGCATTCATGGACATATCCGTGACGGCGGCTCCCTGCATCCCCCACTCATCCCGGAGGATGCCGGTCATCAGGCCATAGTGACTGCCGGACCAGACCACGCCGATTCGGTTGAAGCTGGTCATCACGTTCATGGCACCGCCCCGAATCGCACCTTCAAAGGACTCCAGGTAGAGTTCCCGGATGGCCTGCTCGTTGGCCCAGACGCTGATGCCGTATCGGCCCTCCTCCTGATCGTTGAGGGCATAGTGCTTCACAAAGGCAAGCATCCCCCGGTCCCGGATCCCCTGGACCTGGGCGGCGCAGATCTCGCCGGAGAGCCAGCCGTCCTCGGAATAATACTCGTTATGGCGGCCCAGATACTGGCTCCGGTGGATGTTGGCGCCGGGGGCGTAGATGCCCGCCATGGTGGTTTCCCCGCTGTTTTGGTTGCTGTGGAGCATATCCTCCCCCATGCACTTGCCCACCAGCTTGGCAAGCTCCCGGTCAAAGGAGGCGGCCAAAACGTCCTCGGAGGGGAAAGCCATGCCGCTGGCACCGCCCATCAGACTCTTGGTGTAGCCGGTGGGGCCGTCGGATTCCGAGGTCCCCGGCAGGTTGATGGCGGGCTGGGCGTGGGTGTTGTAAGCACCGTTGTAGATGGTGTCCAGCATATCACCATAGGGGATCTGGCTGATGAGGCCGTCCCAGGCGGGGTTATCATAGGACGTCTCCACAAAATCGATGGCCTTCCCGTCCCCGGCCACGCCGCTGGGAGCCAGGGCGGCGTCGGACCAGTAGAGCGCCTTCATCTTTTCCGCGATGGCGGCCCGCTCGTCCTCGTTGTGGGTCAGGCCGTCCGCCCACATCTGATCCGTCACATACAGGATCTGGGGACTGGGGAAGGTGCCAGTCCAGTCGGAACGGGTCAAATAGGTGACGGTCTGGCCCTCCGCCCCCTCGTACTTGTTCAGGTCCGCATCGTCGAAGCGGTTAGTGACCGCCACGCCGGTGTAGGCGGAAACGGCATAGGTTGTGTTGTCCAGGGCATCCAGGGTCCACTTGGCGGCGAGGGAGGCGTTCCCCGTGCCGCTCATGCGGGAGGGGTCCGCACCTTTGGCGGTGAGGATGTTGTTGACGGCGTCGTGGGCGTCGGTCCCCACGGTAAAATAGTAGTCTCCCGCGTCCAGGATGTAGGTCCTGGCGTTGTTGGCATCATAGCTGGTCAGATCGTCCTTGGCAATCTCGATGGAAAAATGCTCTGTGGCCCCGGCGGGTATCAGCTTCTTGTCGAAGCCACACAGCTCCACGGCGGACTTCTCCACCCCGTTTTCCCGGTCATACTGGGTGTAGGGGGACTGGAAATAAATCTGCACTGTGTGGCTTCCGTCTACGCTGCCGGTGTTGGTCACGTCCACCTCCGCCCGGATGGCGTCGCCCAGGTCGGAGATGGCAAAATTGGAATATTCAAAGGTGGTATAGCTCAAGCCGCAGCCAAAGGGGAAGGCCACCAGCTCGTCATAGCGGTAGTCCCCCGGATTGCCCTGGTTCAAAACGTAGTCTTCATACCGGGTCTCAAAATAGCGGTAGCCCACATAAATGCCTTCCTGGTAGACCACATAATTCCGGTTGCACTTTTCGATCCCGGGGGCGTTGTTGTTCTGGGCGAATTCCAGGCCCAGCTCCTCTGCGTTGGTGTAGGGAAAGGCATCATAGTTCTGCATGGCGGGGGCGGCGTGGTTGTCCTTCTGGAAGGTATCCACGATCCGGCCGGAGGGATTGACCTTCCCCGCCAGGATGTCCGCCACCGCTGGAATGCCGTTCAGCCCCAAATTGCCCACCCACAGCAGGGCATCGATCTCATATTTGTCCAGAAAATCCAGCTGCAGGGTGCTGGAGGAGTTCAGCAGCACCACGATCCGGCGGAATACACCGTCCTCCTTGAGCTGCCGCAGGTTTTCCAGCAGTTCCTCCTCCTCCGGGCAGAGCCGGAGGTAGTCGCCGTCCGTCATATACTCCTCCAGCTCGGGCAGACCGCTGGGAAGGTCCGCCCCCTCTCCTGAGGAGCGGGACAGCACCACCAGCGCCACATCCCCAAAATCGGAGAAAGTGGCCTTAACCGCCTCGGGGTATTTCTCCCAGGGCACCTCGTTGATCCGGTACTGCTCCGGGCCGCCGCCAGCCAGATCCGCGTTGACCCGCTTATAGCCGGAGGTCTTGTAGAATTTCCACACCTCCTGGTTGACGCAGCCGGGAGCGAAGCTGTCCTCCAGGGCTCCGTAAAAGCTCACGGCGTCGCCGGTGGCCATGAAAGCCGAGCCAGTGCCGGTGAGCACCGGGTCCGCCGCGGACTGGGAAAAGAGGGAGAATTTTGTTTCCGCAGGCAGAGGCAGGGTCTGATCCCGATTGAGCAGGAGCACCGCCCCCTCCGCCATCACCTGACGGCAAATATCAAAATCATTTTCCGTCAGGGCTTCCTCTGTCTCATACTCCGTCCAATAGAAGATGCTGGAATCCTCCCCGGGGATGATTTTCTGGGTCCGTGCATTCAGGGCGGCGTTGATCATGGTCTCATAATAGGCCGTCACCGGGATTGCCGCGATGAGAACTGCCAGAAAAACCGCCAGCGCTGCGGTGAGGACCGCCCACAGCGTGCCTTTTTTCTTAGGGTTCTTGCTCATATCGGTTTTCCTCCCTTTAGTAGTCTTAACATACACAATGTACAATTTGCCGCCGTGTGATGCAACCAAAACCGCACAACCTTGCCATCCGGCGGCACAGATTTCACGGTGGGCTGTCTCAGATCCCCGCCAGTGCCTCCTCAAATTTCGGTAGCCACCAGTCCCGGTAGCCAGCCTTGGTGGGATGGACCTCGTCGGCCATGTACAGGGCGTATTCCTCCTCCGTCAGGTCGTTGAAGGCTTGGTCATGGTACAGATCGATCACACCGATCTTCCACTTTTCCGCGATCTGAGCCAGGCCCTCCACTAATTTTGCATAGTCCTCGTCCAGGGGCGGGTTGGTGTAGAAGAAGACCGGGCAAGCCCAGGTCTGCCGGACGGTGGCAATGATATACTCCATGGCGCCAAAGGAGGTGGTGATGTCAAAGGCCGACGGGTCCCGCACCTCCGGGCCGGTTACAGCTCCGTAGCGGTTGGGGGATTTCCGGTCGTTGGTGGAGAGCTGAACCACAAAGGCGTCCAGCTTTTCCGCCCGGTCCGGAGAGGCCAGGTACGCATTCAGCCGCTCCACATAACTGCCGTCCTTAAAATCCCCCAAGGTGGTGCCGGATACGGCCTCCTTAATGCACACAGCTCCATCCTTCTTGGCAAGGTAGTCCGCCATGGATTCATTCCCGGAATAGGCACCCAAGGTGACGGAGGAGCCCAGGAAGTAAATGACCTTGCCCTCCAGAGGGCTGCCGGGGACAAAGGGGGTATTCTCACAGGTATATTCCGGGCCGTTGCCCGCCAGAGTGATCCGAAGCTGGATGCTCACCGTCTTGCCGCCGTAGGCAAATTCCGCATACAGCGTAGTCCGGGTCAGGGGGGTGTCCACCGTGACGGTATAGGGCACGTCCTCCAGGATCGAGCCGTCGGACAGCTGGGCGTTGATCACCGTTCCGGCAGGGTCGAAGGTCTCCCCTTCCACATAGGCCACCTGATCCGGGCTTTGGTCCATGATCAGCTTGACCACCTGCCCGGCGGTGGTCGTGGGCGGCTCCTGCTCGCCGCCAGCGCAGGCGGTGAGAAGGAATGCCGCCAAAAGCAGCGGCGCGATCCTATTGATGCGCTTCATTTTTTCAACCTCCTGTTTGGAATGGTAAGGCCCCGGCGGATACCGGGGCCTTGTGAATGGGTTTCTGAATTACTCCGCCTTGGTAGCGGTGTTGCCGTCGATGGTCCACTTCTCGGCGCCTGCGCCGGCCCAAACCTGGCCAAAGGCGCCCAGCTCTTCCTCACTGGGAGCGGTGACGGTCAGCGCGGTGCCGTCCTCGCTGAGGGTGTAGGTAAAGCCGTCCCGCTCCATCCCGTAGGAGGGGAAGCAGACCTTCATGTTGGTCTCGTCCAGGAGAATCAGCACCAGGTCCCCGGCCTCATAGGCGTTGACCACGCCCACCATGCTCCGGTCCTCGTTGAGGATGTAGGCATGGCTGACGCCGGGCCAAATCTGAGCGGCGTAGCCTTCCAGCTCCCCGGCAGCCTCCAGAATGACCACGCTGCCCACCTGGGTGTAGGTGCAGGGGATGTCGGTGAAGACCTTCAGGTTGGCGGTGCCGTCGGAAGCCAAAGTCAGCTCCGCGGTGGTCTCATTGCCGCCCATGTCAACAGAAGCGGTGTAGGGGGTGTCCTCGCCCACTTCAGGCGCGGCGATGGCGGTGATGTCCTCGCAGACGAAGGTGTAGTCCACCGTGTTGGAGCCGTCCAGGCTGCGGCTGTAGGAGAAGGAGGCCTTATTGCCCTCCATGGTCACTTCCACGGCCTCGCCGCCCACGGAAATGGTGATGGCGTCCTCAGTCTTGGTCCACTTGCCGTCGGCAAACTTATCGTAACCGGCGTAGAGCAGCAGCGTGCCGTCGGCCTGCAGATAAGCGGTGCCGTTGTTCTCGGCGTCCACGAAGGAGCCGATGTTCTCAGGAGCGGTGAACTCGATCTTATAGGCGGCGATGAAGTCGTCGTCGGTGGCGTAGGTCTTGTTCTCCTTGCCCTCCATGGTCACGTTCCGGGTGTAGGACATGCCGGGGACCACGGGGAAGGTCATTTCAAAGCTGTAGGTACCGGCCACCTCGTAGGCGTAGGCGGTCTGGTTGTTGGACTCGTTGCCCGCCTCGTCCACATAGGCGATCTTGATCTGCAGGCAGGGCACGCCGTCCTTTTCCACTTCCTTCCAGGTACCGGACAGGTAGCTCTGGGTGTAGGAAGGGTTGGAATCGGCGGGAGAGGCGTCGTACTGGCCGAAGGAGTACCGGTCGCAGACGGCGGTTCCGTCGGCGTTCAGGTCCAGCAGGAAGGCCATGTTCATCATGGAGGCGAACTCGCCCTCCTCCTCGTACTTGCCGTAGAGCTGATAGGACTTGTTGGAAGCGGGGGCCTCGGTACCCTTGGTGGTGTCGTTGGAGCCGGTGGTGGTAGTGTTTTCGGTGGGGCCGCAGGCCGCCAAGATGCCCATGAGCATCACGGCCGCCAGGACCAGAGCCAGGAGTTTACGCAGTTTCATTGTGATTTTCCTCCAATTCTTATTTATTGTGTTCCATGAAGGCCGCGGCCACCTGTACCAGGGTAGCCAGGCCAAACACGACCGCGAAAATGAGGGCTAGGGTGAAATTGCCCCCGAAGAAGGGTACGCCGGTGAGTACATCCGCCAGGGGGTAGGCCGACTCCACCAGGTGAATGGCCAGTCCCACACTCAGGCAGCACGTCGCTAGGATGGGGCCGAAGCGGAGGCGGAAGATCTCACAGACCAGGCTCACCAGGCCGCCGCCCAGGGCGAAGCCGAAGGTCATCCAGTCGAAGACCCGGTCCACAGTCTGCCCGGCGGTGACCATGTACACGGTCACATAAACCACCGCGCCAATGACGGCGGCAACGGCGCTGCCGGCGGAGAGGTAAAATCCGAAGCGTCTGTCTTTAAGCAGATTTTTCATCGTTTTTCCTCCTCTTTTTTCCATAGGTGTTTACCAGGAACAGCACCAGGCTGGCAGCGGTGAGAACGCCCAGCACCCCGTCCAGAGCCAGCATTGCCGGCTTCCACCAAGGCGTGTAATCCGCCACGGGGACCTCCTTTGCTAGGCCGTTCACCAGGTTGGACCGGCTCATGGTGTACAGGTAATACTTGGCTACCTGCCGGAGCTTGCCCCAGATGAA
>CANQQI010000048.1 GCA_947625945.1 uncultured Oscillospiraceae bacterium | reverse complement strand
GGGGATTTTAAGGGCATCCGGACCGCCCCCGGCCGCCGGGGCATTTCCCACATCGACGCGGTGGATATGCACCGCCGGCTCTTTGCCAAACAGCCGGGCAAGGGCGTGGAGGACATTGTGGAGGTCTACCGGGAGATCGTCCTGGAGTTGGCCCGGCGGGGATTCTAAGGAGGTACGGACATGAAAACAGAGAAAATTTATCTGGCCGGCGGCTGCTTCTGGGGCGCCCAGAAGTATTTTGACTGCCTGACCGGCGTTTTGGAGACCCGGGTGGGCTATGCCAACGGAAGGACGGAAAACCCCACCTACGAGCAGGTCAAATACCAGCACACCGGCCACGCCGAGACGGTGGAGGTGACCTTCGACCCGGCGGTTTTGTCCCTGGCGGAGCTGCTGGAGCAGTTCTACAAGGCCATCGACCCCACCTCCGTCAACCGCCAAGGCGGCGACGTGGGAGAGCAGTACCGCACCGGGGTGTACTACATAGAGCCCGATCAGGAGCCGGTAATCCGGGCCTCCCTGGCGGCCTTACAGGCCCGCAACGAAAAGGAAGTGGCGGTCCAGTGCCGGAAATTGGAGCAGTTTTTCCCGGCGGAGGAGTACCACCAGAAGTACCTGGAGAAGAATCCGGGGGGCTACTGCCATATCGGCCCGGCCCTGTTTCAAAGCGCTCGGGAGTACCGGCCTGAAAAGAAGAACGGCGGAGACCCTCGCGAGACTACAATATAATAAAAGAACAATACAGACGCGCGATCGGAGTGAATACCCCTGTATTCATTCCGATCGCGCGTTGATTATCCGGGGCGGCGACTTCCAGCAGCTGGATCCGGCGGAAGTGGCCTATTACGACGGCTGCGTGTATGTGGATCTGTCCACGGTCCACAGCATGATCGCCCTGCCCTTCCATCCTTCCAACGGCTATGAGATCCGAACCCTGAATGAGAATCTGGACGACATTCTCCATCTGGTGGAATCCGACGCCCAGAAGCTCATCAAGCGGCCGGAGCTCCACTTGAATCTGTGGGAGAAGGTGCACGACGGGGCTCTCTACGCCGATCAGGGCACCATCGCCGGCTGCGCCGGCGGTACCTACTCCAATATCATGGAGGCGGCCTACCTGCTAGACGGCAAGAGTACCGGCGACGGGGAATTTGCCCTGGGGATCTACCCCAGCAGCCAGGCCGTCATGCTGGACCTGTTCGCAAGGGCGCGGTGTAGAAGCTGCTCTCGGCCGGCGCCACCATTCGGACCGCGTTCTGCGGGCCCTGCTTCGGCGCGGGGGACACCCCGGCCCACGGCGGCCTCTCCGTTCGGCACACCACCCGGAACTTCCCCAATCGGGAGGGCTCCAAGCCCGGCAACGGCCAAATCGCCAGCGTGGCGCTGATGGACGCCCGCTCCGTGGCGGCCACGGCGGCCAACGGAGGCCGGATCACCGCCGCCGACGAGCTGGGCTATGAGTATACCTGTCCGGAATATGAATTTGATCCCACCGCCTACGCCCACCGGGTCTATCAGGGCTTCGGCAAGGGTGATCTGAACGAGCCGCTGGTCCGTGGCGCACATCCAAGGCAGCACCTCCATGTACCCGCGCTTTTTTGCAAATTCATAGAGCGGGCAGGAGTCCAGCGTCATGGCAAAGCCCACCGTGTGACCGTTGGGGTTCACGCGGATCTTCCAGGTGTCACCCCACTTGTTGCCGCGATATTTACCGACCTTCTTCGTGTAGCGCTGGACAAAGCTGTGGCAGAGCTTCATCAGCGCTCTGTTTCGATAAAGCCGATTCATGTTGA
This sequence comes from uncultured Oscillospiraceae bacterium, assembly GCA_947625945.1. GTDB lineage: Bacteria > Bacillota > Clostridia > Oscillospirales > Oscillospiraceae > Faecousia. The sequence continues at coordinate 11,685 of CANQQI010000048.1, read as the reverse complement.
TGAACCCGATGCGCCTGAATGATGCCGCCATCGCATCCTCCACCATCATGTCAAACTGCTCGCGGGTTAGTTCCCTGTCCATGGCCTCATAGAAGGCGCAGACCGCGTAGCACAGCATCATATTGGAGGACATCATGTTTTTCCTGCCGCCCAAGTCGCCTTCCTCCCGGAGCCACCTGCTAAACTGGCTCTCAAGCCCTGTCCAACGATCATTCGCCTCCGCTTCGCCGTACCTCTCCCGCAGCGCTTTCATCATGGTGGGCTGAAGCCGCTTCAAGGTCTTTTCCATGTCCGTTTACCTCCGCATTTCACAGTAGTCTTTGACCGCCTCCGCACATTTTTCGGGGTAGCGCATCAGTAGTTTTCGTTCTATAACCCGTACCGTCGGATGTATGGGTGTGCAATGCGCTGTCGGTATCAATCGTCATGTTGCCTATTATTACGAATGATCCTTTTACAGATTCTCTTGATGGCCGAGCAAAAGGTCAATACCGCTATAACCGTCAGCACCGCCACAGCAAATTCTAATCCGCTCATATCCGTTCCTTTTTTAAGTCTATCCCATCCTAAATTCTGTGTTCTGCTTTGGCAACCGGACAGTCCGGGCTTTTTCCTCGGTGTCATCCGATTCGTCATAGCCATCATAAGGAGCGGCGGGATCATGGGGCTTTTGTCTGCGCCAGGCGTTACAAACCTTGTCCTTATGGGCAAATGCAAAGTCCATATTGTCTGTCCACCCGGTATGACCGGTGACAATGATGGGATTCAGGCCACGTCCTCGCATTTTTTCCTCCAGCATCGCCAGAGAGCGGATGGCCAGTTTGTTGTCCTCCGCCAACATATTGATGAAACTCCTGCCGCCATCCGCCCCAAACCAGATAGTATCCCCGGTGAAAAGGTAACTATCATCAATGAGATATACCAGATGCCCCCAGGTGTGGCCGGGAACCAGGAAACACTCGATTTTTATATCTCCAATCGTGAAAACCTGACCGTCTTTCAAAAGTTTTTTCTTATTTTCGATTTTCACCATTGGGAGTTTATATAGGCCCCCAAACACCCGGCGACGCTTTTCCCCGGTAAGATAGCGGTTTTCTTCTTCCCCAATGTAAAGAGTGGCACTTCGGAACAAGCCTTCACTGTCTGTTTCTACTGCTCCCACATGGTCGGTATCCTGATGGGTAATCAAGATATGCTGGATAGAAGCGGGGTTCAAATCCAGCCAGCCCATTTTTTCTTTTAGACGGGGATAGTTGTAACCTGCGTCGATCATAATAGTGACGCCATTTTTGGTGTAAAAGAAAATATTTGCTACATATTCCCGGACGCAGCTCAAACGCTCGTCAATGCGGCCTGTGTTCAATGGCTTGAATATCTCTTTTCCCCGATAAACAAGGGACATGGATTTTTCTTGAAATTCTGATGCCTGTCTGGACATAATTACCTCCGTGATGCGTCTCGGACGCACTCCACATAAACGATGGCGATCCTTGCCTGCATTTCCCGGCTGTGCCGGATCTCCCAGCCGTTTTGTTTTAGAAAATCCTGGTATCCCGCTGCGCTCCATTGATGCTCAAAGGAAATCCCCGCAATCTGCAAAATCTTTGACCAGACGCGGCTGATGAAAGTCCCTTTGTGTGCTACAAAATTCGGTGCAATGAGAACTCCGTCCGATTTCAATACTCGGTCGATTTCCGAAAGAGCTTTTTCCGGATTCGGCATCACATGAAGCGCGTTAGCAATGAGGACAACATCGAAAGAATCGTCCTTGTATGGGAGCGCGGTTGCGTCTGCTACTTCAAAGATAAGGTTTGACGGATATACACCCTTTTTTGCTTCTGCGATCATGCCCTCAGAGTAGTCAGTCGCAATCATCTTTTTTGCGGCGTCTGCCACATGCTTGGCCAGCAGCCCCGGCCCGGTGGCGATTTCCAAAACCTCTTTATCCACTATGATTTGTGGGATACGGTCATACATATTTCTCCCTATCCTTTCCGGCAGGTAAAGCAGGCAATACGATCCTCCTCCAATTCCGCTCACCAGACCTCTTTCCAGAACGCCAGCGTCTTTTCAAAGGCGTCCAGGTCGCTTTCCCAACATTTTTCCGGATATTTCCGCTCTACCCGGAACATCACCGTGGACCGGGACTTTATGGGGATCAGCATATGGCTGGCGTATTTATAGCTGACGTATTTGATGGGGTGGGCAAAATTCTTCTCTTTCAGCCGCACCCGGATCTTCTCCGCCGCCAGCTCGGAGGGCCACATAGCGTCATGCTCCGGGTAAAGCAGCAGCACCGGGCCGTTGATGTTCTCCACCTTGATCTGCGCCTCCTCCGGGGCATTCCGCACCGCGTCCTCATAGCAGGAGCGCAGGCAGACGCTCCGTTCCCGCAGGCTGTCCCGGAGAATAGCGGACTTGGAAGCCTTCAGTCTTGCCCAGGGCAGCTCCTTGCCCCGCCAACTGAAGGCGGAGCACGCCAGCTGTTGGATGCCTTTTTTCTTCACGAAGCCCTGCCCGCTGATGTTCGTGGGGCACACCGCCGTCACGCAGGAGATCAGTTCTGGCATCAGGCTCCCGGCCAGCAGCGCCAGCTCCGCGCCCATGGAGATCCCCCACAAGCCAACTTTCTCAAAGCCTTGCCCGCGCAGCCACAGAACGGCTTTTTCTACCGATTCTACCGGGACTTTTTCAAAGCCATCCGGCAGGCCGGGTTCATTCCAATATGCCAGCGCCAAGACTGTCATGCCGCGTTTCACATACTGCTCCGCAGCCAGCTTTGTAAGGTTGTAGATCCCATCGCTGCCGCCGAACATGATAACGGCTTTTCCTGGGTATTCGTCCCGCTCCGGCCTGTACAGCGCGCCGATAAAACCGTCTCTCTCCAGAGAGAATTCCGCCTCCGGTGTCAAAGTCAATCGTTCCCGAGCCCGTTCTGCATTTGTTTTCATGTCCGATCACCTGTCCCTTCATTTGAAATTGCTCATGAGTTAGCGGTATCTAACCGGCGGTTTTAAAGAAAACCGCTCCGCTGAGCGGCCTTCTTTTTCTAAACAACGCTTATGGAAACAAGCGGCCACAAGCGCCATAGACAAGTGTACGAAGTACCTCCGGGTACAGATTTCCGATTTCCTCCCGGTGGGAGATCGTCAAAAAAAGTCCGCGCACCGTTGCGGCAGCGAGGTCTATGCCCCCAATCGGATTCAGATCCGTATCGGCGAGGATTTCCTTAATATGCGTCTCGTCGCTATGGTAGTGCTTTTCCTGAATCTCCGCCGGAATCTTGCGGAGAAGGTGCGGCACATCCCGTTCCATAAAGTCCATCATGCCGCTTTCTTCCATTTTGCTGCAGGCAGTAAGGACAGCCTGGGCCGCACGCTCTGCCGGAGGCAAATTGGCATTTTGCCGCAGAACTTCCGCAGACGCCTGATAGATTTCCGTGTGCATATCCTCCAGCAATTCAAAAAACAATGCTTCTTTGGAAGGATAAAACTTGTAGAACGCGCCCTTTGAAATATCCGCAGCCAGCGCCAACTGATCTACCGAAGTCTTTCTGACACCGGTGGTCACGGCAAACTGCCGCGCAGCCTCTTTCAGCTTTGTTTTGATAATCTGAACTTCCTGCTCGGTAAACGCCGTTGCCATGTAATCACCGCCTGACTGAATTAGAAACTTGGTCATACAGTAATTATATTTCTTCTCTTTCCATTTGTCAAGCCACATTCCACATATATTAAGTGAATTGCTCAACTGTCCTTTTGTGTTTACAGATTTTGCACATCCGCAAAATGAACACTTAGACGCAAACGAAAAAGGTTAGGAAAACAGCGATTTAACATCTCTGATTTCCTAACCTTTTCTGCACCCGAAACCGTCAGCCGACAGTTGATAATTTCAATTAGTTCCTTATCACTATTAGTTCCTTATCACTATCAAGCCAAGGCTTTTCGGGGCTATTGTTAGGGCTCAACGCCAGATCAATTTTACATCCATTTTACATGAAGCAGATAACGGATTTGATTTTGCGAGGCTATCATGTAGCTGTACCCAAAAGGGAAAAAACGCAAAGGAGAATTTTAAGATGAAGAAACTTTTGACATTAGCCCTTGCCGCGGTCCTCATGGTATCGGCGCTTGCGGGCTGCTTGCCGCAGCGAAAGGGCGGCACCGTCAACACCGACGGCTCCACTTCTATGGCGGACGTGATGGGTGCGCTGACCGAAGCGTTTCAGGAAAAAGAACCGGACATCACCGTCAACTACTCCGGCACCGGTTCCGGTTCCGGCATCAGCGGTGTGCTGGACGGCACCTGCGACATTGGCCTTTCTAGCCGTGAGCTGAAGCAGGAAGAAATGGACCAAGGCGCGGTAGCCCATGTAGTGGCACTGGATGGCGTCGCGGTGGTTGTAAACCCGAAGAATACCGTAACGGATCTGACCACGCAGCAGATCGCGGATATTTTCACCGGGAAGATCACGAACTGGCTAGATCTTGGCGGCGCGGATGCGCCCATCGCGGTCTATGGTCGTGAGGATGGCTCCGGGACCCGCAGTGCCTTTGAGGAAATCGTGGGCGTGGAAGGCACCTGCGTTTATCGGAGCGAATACGGCTCCACCGGCGATGTCATTGGGAATGTAGCCTCCAATGAAAACGCCATCGGCTATGCCTCCCTTTCCGCCGTGAACGATACAGTAGCCGCCGTAAAGGTGAACGGCGTCGCCCCCAGCGAGGCCACCGTCAAGGACGGAAGCTATACCATCCAGCGCCCCTTTGTGATGGTTACCAAGGACGGCGTGGAACTGTCTGAAGCGGCACAGGCATTCCTGGATTTCGCGTCCAGCGAGGAAGCGGAGGAGTACATCACCGCGGCCGGCGCTGTGTATCCGAGCTGATATGAAAAAGGCGAGAGCAAAAGCGGTAGAGAGGGCCATGCAGGTCCTCTTTACCCTGTGCGGACTGGTGGCAGTGGGGTTTGTCCTGCTCATCACTATCTATCTCGTGATCTCAGGCATTCCGGCAATTCGGGAAATTGGCCTTTTCCAGTTCCTATTCGGAAAGACCTGGGCGGCGAGCCAAGATCAGTACGGGATTCTCCCGTTGATCCTTACATCCATATACGGAACTGCCGGAGCCATCATCATCGGCGTACCCATCGGCTTTTTCACGGCGGTATTTCTCGCCAAGGTCGCGCCAAAAAAGGTGGCGAATGTCGTTCGCCCGGCGGTCAGTCTGCTGGCAGGGATCCCGTCGGTGGTCTACGGTCTGGTGGGAATGTGCGTTCTGGTTCCGGCGCTTCGCGGCTGGTTCCATCTGCCCGCCGGAGACAGCCTGCTGGCGGCGATCCTTGTATTGGCCGTGATGATCCTGCCCTCCATCATCTCTCTTTCGGAAACGGCGCTGGAAGCGGTGCCAAGGGAGTATGAGGAAGCATCCCTGGCCCTGGGAGCGACAAAGCTGGAAACCTATTTCCGCGTTTCCGCTCCCGCAGCGAAAAGCGGCATCGCCGCAGCCGTGGTGCTGGGAATCGGACGGGCCATTGGAGAAGCCATGGCCATTATGATGGTGGCGGGAAACGTGGCAAATATGCCGGCACTTACGAAATCGGTGCGATTTCTCACCACCGGAATCTCCATTGAGCTGAACTACTCCCAGGACGGGAGCTTGCAGCGGCAGGCGCTGTTTTCCATAGGGCTTGTGCTGTTCCTCTTTATCATGCTGATCAACGCCTTTTTGAACCTGGTTCTGAAACGGGAGAAGGAGGCTTAAATGAGACGAAAAATCTATGAAATCATAGGACGGGTTCTTCTGTACGGGTGTGCTGCGATCACTGCAGGACTGCTCCTGTTTCTCATCGGATATATCCTGTTTCGGGGGATCGGCGGGATCAACTGGCGGTTTTTATCCACCGCTGAGAGCGTCATCAATGGTACGGTGGGCATTCTTCCGGCTATCAAAAATACGCTTTTTGTCATTATCGTATCTCTGATCGTGGCACTTCCCCTGGGCGTTGGCGCGGCGGTCTATCTCACCGAATATGCCCGGAACCGGAGGTTTGTAGCGGCCATCGAGTTTGCCTCCGAAACGCTGGCGGGGATCCCCTCCATCATTTACGCTCTTGTGGGCGTCATTATCTTTTGCACGGCGTTGAAGCTGCAAAAGACGCTGCTGGCCGGTTCCCTGACGCTGGTGATCATGATCCTGCCAACCATTATACGATCCACGCAAGAGAGCCTCAAAACAGTACCCCAGTCTTATCGGGAGGGCGCGCTTGGCCTTGGGAGCGGAAAATGGCACATGATCCGCACGGTTGTGCTGCCGTCCTCCATTGACGGGATTGTCACGGGATGTATTCTCGCTGTGGGCCGTGTGGTGGGAGAAAGCGCCGTGCTGATGTATACCGCCGGAATGAGTATGGCAATGCAGAGCTTCTCTATTGACCGGCTCTCCGGCGCATCGGGCGCCACGCTCACCGTTGCGCTTTATCATTACGCCAAAGAAAATGCGGATTTCGCGGTTGCTTTTTCCATTGCGACCATTCTGCTGATCCTGACGGTCATCATCAATTTTTCCGCAAGTTTTCTCGGCAAGAAACTGAGGAGGAGTTGACCTATGGCTGAAACCATTCTTTCCGCAAAGAATCTTGACTTTTATTATGGAGAAACCCACGCCTTGAAGAATATCAGCCTTGATATTCCCGAACACAATATCACGGCGCTGATCGGGCCGTCCGGCTGCGGGAAATCCACATTCCTGCGTACCATCAACCGAATGAACGACCTGATCGAGGGGGTAAAAGTGACCGGCTCTCTGACCTATCGCGGTGAGGAAATTTACGCCCCCGGCCGGGATGTGACAGAACTTCGCAAGAATATCGGCATGGTATTCCAGAAGCCCAACCCCTTTCCCATGTCCATCTACGACAACGTGGCTTACGGTCCGCGGACCCACGGAATCCGCGCGAAAGCCAAGCTGGACGATCTTGTGGAGCAGTCTCTGCGGGACGCGGCGATCTGGGACGAAGTAAAGGACCGGCTGAAAAAGAACGCGCTGGGCCTCTCCGGTGGTCAGCAGCAGCGGCTGTGTATCGCCCGCGCCCTGGCAGTGAAGCCGGATGTCCTGCTCATGGATGAGTCCACATCGGCTCTGGACCCGATTTCCACTTCCAAGATTGAGGATCTGGCGATGGAGCTGAAAAAGGACTACACCATCGTGATCGTGACCCACAATATGCAGCAGGCAGTACGAATTTCGGACAGAACGGCATTCTTCCTTTTGGGGGAGCTGATAGAATATGGAGACACAGAGCAAATGTTCTCCCAGCCGGAGGATAAGCGCACCGAGGATTACATCACAGGGAGGTTTGGATAATGAGGACGCGATTTGACGAGCAGCTTAATACATTGGGTCAGGAGCTTATCAAGATGGGGGCGCTGTGCGAAGAGGTGATTTCTCTGGCTGCTTCCGCTCTCATTCAAAAGGACGACGCCCTGGCGGCGAAGATCGCGCCGCTGGACCATGAGATCGATGAAAAAGAGCGGCAGATCGAATCCATCTGCCTGCGGCTGCTGCTCCAACAACAGCCGGTAGCGCGGGATTTGCGGCAAATATCTGCTGCCCTGAAAATGGTCACGGATATGGAGCGGATCGGGGATCAGGCGGAGGATATTGCGGAAATTCTGCCGTTTCTGAATGACAGGACGCTGCCCGAACATATCCAAATCCGGGAAATGGCAAGGGGAGCCTCTAAAATGGTAACGGACAGTGTGGACGCCTATGTGAAGCAGGATACGGACCTAGCCGAAGCGGTCATTGCTTCCGACGACATGGTAGACGATTACTTCACCAGCATTAAAAGCAGTCTGATTTCCCTGATCGCGCAAAATCCTAACGAGGGAGAATATGCCCTTGACCTTTTGATGGTGGCGAAATATTTTGAGCGGATCGGAGATCACGCAACGAATATTGCCGGTTGGGTGTTGTTTTCCGTCACTGGGGAAAAAGGCGCGCAGGCACCAGGAGATTGAAAAAAGCCGGGAAAGGTGCTATTATAGGCTTGTTTTTCCATTCCTTGAAAGGAAGGTGAATTTCTTGATTTTCTGTGTAGAAGATGATAACGGGATCCGTGACTTAATGATCTATACCTTGAACGCCGCGGGCTTTGAGGCAAAGGGGTTTTCGGACGGAACGGCCTTTTGGGAGGCATTGCGCGAGGATGCCCCGGAGCTGGTGCTTCTTGATATTATGCTCCCCGGCGAGGACGGTATCAGTATCTTGAAAAGGCTGCGCGCAAGCGGCAATCAAGTGCCGGTCATCATGGCTACCGCCAAAGGAACCGAATACGACAAGGTGATCGGGCTTGACCTCGGCGCGGACGACTATCTATCTAAGCCTTTCGGCATGATGGAGATGGTGTCCCGGGTGAAAGCGGTCCTCCGCCGCATTTCTCCTGTTTCTCAAAGTGAGGTATTATCGCATAGTGGGATCCGGATGGACACGGCACAGCACATTGTAACAGTGGACGGAGTGCCCGTTGCGTTTACCTTTAAGGAATACGAACTGCTCCGAAAATTTATGGAAAATCCCGGCCGGGTGTTTACCCGGGACCAGCTTCTCACAAGTATATGGGGCGACTCGTTTCTAGGCGAAACCCGCACGGTGGACGTTCATATTGGTACGCTGCGGACAAAGCTGGGACGTTGCAGCGACTGCATTGAAACCGTGCGAGGCGTTGGCTATCGGTTGGGGGCGGAAAAATGACAAAACGAATTTTCAGATCCATCTGTCTTGTCGCAATCGCTGTTTTTCTTGCTTCCGTGACGCTCTTTCTCTGGGTACTTTATGATTATTTTGGAAATGTCCAACAAAGGGGGTTAAAGACGCAGACGGAGCTGGCCGCACGGGGCGTCGAGGCTGTGGGGGCAGACTATTTTGAGGGACTTTCTCCCAAAGGATACCGCGTCTCATGGATCAGCGCGGATGGCAACGTGCTTTACGACAGTGAAGCGGATTCCTCTGAAATGGAAAATCACCTTGCCCGTGAGGAAATCAAGGAGGCGCTTGAATCCGGCTACGGCGAGAGCGCCAGGTATTCTGCGACGCTGATGGAACGCACACTTTACAGCTCAAAAAGGCTGACCGATGGAACAGTAATCCGGCTTTCTGTCTCGCAAAGTACACTTTTGACGCTGCTTCTTGGAATGATGCAGCCCATTATCATTATCATTGTGATTGCCGTTGTATTATCTTTCTTGCTGGCACACCGTCTTTCCAAAAACATTACCGCCCCCTTAAATCAGCTCAACTTGGACGATCCGCTAAACAACGAGGGATACGACGAGTTATCTCCGCTGCTCCGGCGGATCGACGCCCAGCAGCGCCAAATCCGAGGACAGGAAAAGGAACTGCGGCAAAAGCAGGAGGAATTTGAAGCCGTTACGGAAAATATGGCCGAGGGCATTATTCTTCTGAACACGAAGGGCGTGATTTTGGGGATCAATCGAGCCGCAAGCACCCTCTTCGGAACGACCCGAAACGCTGTCGGCAAATACATTTTATCGGTCAATCGCAATCTTGAACTATCGGAGCTCCTTTCGGGAATAGAAAGCGGGGTACGGAAGGAAAAAATCATAGACTTGAACGGTGGGAAATATCAGCTTGCGCTGAATCCGGTCAGAGAGAGCGGCAATATCTCCGGCGCTGTGCTTCTCATGCTGGACGTTACGGAAAAAGAGCGGCGCGACGAGATGCGCCGGGAGTTTACGGCGAATGTGTCCCATGAACTCAAAACACCGCTGCATACCATCGCGGGGTGCGCGGAGCTTTTGGAAAACGGCATGGTGCGCCCAGAAGATACGGCGAGGTTCTACTCTCAAATTCACGGCGAAGCCGGACGGATGATCGCTCTGGTGGAAGATATTATTCGCCTCTCCCATTTGGACGAGGGGGCAGAGGACATGAAGCGGGAGCACGTCGATCTGTATGATTTGGCTGCCGAAACAGTGAAGTCCCTTTCCCGCGAGGCAGAAAGCGCCGGCGTCTCCTTAAGCGTAGAGGGTCAAAGTTCCGTTGTAATAGGCACGCCGCAGCTTCTTGAGAGCATTGTTTATAACCTCACGGACAACGCGATCAAGTATAACCGGCAGGGCGGAACGGTAAAGGTATCAGTAGAGCCCTTTTCGGATGGCGTTCGTCTTTCGGTAGCCGATACGGGGATCGGTATCCCGCCGGAGCATCGGGAGCGCATTTTCGAGCGTTTCTACCGAGTAGACAAGAGCCGGTCCAAAGAGCTTGGCGGTACTGGTTTAGGATTATCCATCGTCAAACACGCCGCAAGACTTCATAACGCGAAAATAGAACTGCAAAGCGCAGAGGGTAAAGGCACAACCATCACCGTCATCTTTCCTAAATCTTCAAAATGACATTAAAACAGAGAAAAGCCTGCGGCTTTTCACTTTGAACAATTCACAGTGGATGCTGAAATACACGCCGAAGAAATTGGCCTTGGCAGCCGGACATATGCCCTGGTAAATATTGATGAGTGAGGTTGCCCTAGTTCTGCAATGGAACGCAAAAGGCGCAAGGGCGCGACCGACCGCCTGTGAGGCCGTGTGCCGCCGTTTGTGGCGATTGTTGTGCAGGGGTGGGGACAGGAACACGAGAACGGGGAAACGGGCAAATTCGCCCCGTGTGCGGAGAGCAGGAAGAGGCCGTTAATGGCAGATTGGACGGAATTGCGCTGTCCGATTTCGTTGCGGGAATAAGCGCCGGGGTTGCTGCCGCACCCCGGCGCGTTTCACTGCGGGCTGCAACGCCGCCCGCGCCAGGGGTTTGACGGTTTTGGGCAGATTAAAATTACGGCGCCGTATTTTCGACCCTGACGCCGGGATACGGCGCCGTAGTTCTCGAAACCGCGGATTCTTCAAGGACTTTTACGACGCTGCCGCAGACGCCGCCGCGGGAACAGGGGTGATACCAATGAATAAAGAAACGGCGGCCCATAAAACTTCAAAACGCGGAGTCGGCAGCAGTTCTAGCCTGCTGTCGGCTCCGCGTCTACGCGTCCGGCTCGTTTGTGATTATTCTTCGTTGGTAAACGGAGATATAGGAGGACACGTTTCGCCGTGAAACCGATTAAGGGAAAAAGGAATTGCCTTTTCACCGTCTGTTCGCTTTTTTCAATTCCTTTTGGGCGGCTTTAATCACACGCTGTAGCTCGTCAAGCTCCTGTTCCAGAGCATCAGCGATATAATCTCCGGTAATCACAGCGGCACGGATCATGCAGGCGGTACTTATAATGGCGTCCTCCACCTCTTTTCCAAGGCCCAGGAGCTGCAGAGACCCGGTGCCGTTTTCATCGTACAGCACCACGTCCGGGATTCCATTATTATCCGTATCTCCGAAATACAGATTGAATTCTCCGTCGCCGGTGAGATCCACCGCCAGCGTGTCGATATCGCCGTCGCCGGTGGTGTCCAGCAGCGCCAGATCTGCCTCCTTATCCCCGTCAATATCGATCAGGATCTCGTCTTTTCCGCTGCGAAGCAGCGTCTTGTGCCAGTCGCGGTCAAATCTCATTTTGGTTTTCAATTTTCTCAGGGTTCCCATAGTCCATTGCTCCTTGTATTATAGAGTAGTAGTTTTTAGTGACCCTCTCCAAGGTCATGTGCTACACTGTAAGGGATGCTGT
>CANQQI010000047.1 GCA_947625945.1 uncultured Oscillospiraceae bacterium | reverse complement strand
AAGTAGGAGAAACTCGTGGCGATAATCGCCCCGGTTTTTACAGACAAACTTTTTATGAGTTTTCTCTTGACTTCCGGTCTTCTTTGTGGTATGTGTTTGTGCTGCAAAGGAGGTGCGGAAATGGCACAGATAAGCGTTGAGGAACTGTACCGCGGTGTGGGCGGCGGCGGGAAGTACGGCGCCGGTGGGATCATGGGCGCCGTTATGCAGGAGGTCATGATCCACGGCGCACCGAACGAATACGACGAGCGGACGTATATCGAGCTGCTGATCGTCAAACATACGCTGAATGCGGCGGAACAAATGAAAATCGAGGGCGACTTTGTGTCGGGAATGACCGACGCGGAGCCGCCCTCTTGTTATGCGGAGGTATGAAATGAAAATTCTGGAAGAACTGTGGTACGGCAACGTGGCGCCCTGCGAGCGGAGCGTAGAGAAGGGCAGCCGCCTATGGCACTTGGGGAGGCTGATCCAGCGGAACGAAGAGGAGCTGGCGCCGCTGCTTTCAGAAAAGGCGAAAGAGGTGCTGGAAAAACTGCGGGACAATCAGTCGGAGCTGAACGACGTCAATGAGTGCGCGGTGTTCGTCTGCGGGTTCCGCCTCGGCGCCCGGATCATGCTTGAGATTCTGGACGGTAGCGCCAAGTGGGGCGAAAGTGAAGAATAAGCAGCGTCCTGAAAGCTCGCCGCCGCACAAATCCGCCATCAAGACAAGTCAGTTGGCCGGCGGAAAAGAGGTTTGCCCTGAAATGTAGGATAGGGGGAAATGTGTCTGTTGCGGAAAAGACTTATCTGGGATTATAGATTGTGAAGATGAATCGTCATTGCATTATGATCATATTGTTTCTCTTCATTCTAGTGGGCAAAATGATATATGCAACATTCAGTTTTATGTAGCGATTGTAATCTAATATAATCAGCTGATTTCTATACTGAAATCACATATAAAGGTTTGTATGATTTCGGAGAGATATAAACAAGCCGCACGTACTATGTACTATTTGTACTGGCATTGGCACTGAAATTTAGAAATATTAACTTGATATTTGAACTCTTTTTGCTATAATATACACGTATTTCGACACAATGATCAGGGGGCGATTGCTTTCTATTTCTTCTTTTTTGACAGATTAAACTACATCGAAGATGTCCGGCAAGCATTTAAGTACGTCTGCCTCGACAAGATGCTATCTGACGGGTATTTTGATATGAGTGTATATATCTTCGGCAGGATTCGGAAAGAAGATATGTACGCTCGCTTAAGTGCACGCAAATCAATCTATGCTGTCCTCTACAAAGAGGCTTTCCCGAAGCAAGAGGATGCGTATTCTGTTTGGATAAGCCATTATGGAGAACAGGTAGAAAACACTATTGATCTTATCAACACAGAATTGACTTATGAGGATTCGATTGCAATTGTAAACTGGGTATATCGAACAATGAAGAACGCAGAGGAAAGGACACAGTTTACGCTTGCATTGTTCGAATATATCAAAGAGTTTCATGGGATAAGGAGTAGAATTAAATATGCGCAGGGTGTTTTTTACAATTCTGCTAAAGTTGACATTCACTTCCTATCTTCCGTTTCATCAGTAAGTCGCTTTGTTACTTCTATCAGCACAAATGGTAGTACGCTGTTCTTCCGCGGTCATGCTGATCCTAATTACACACTTCGACCGTCAATTATGCGATCAATCAAACTGCAAAAAAATGAAAGCAAACTCTATAACAATCTCCTTATCGAGTGTCCGGAAGATTTTGAAAAATGCCATACTCATTTGGAAAAGCTAGTAAAGATGCAGCATTATGGTCTGCCAACGCGTTTGCTTGATATAACAAGGAACTTATTGGTTGCGTTATACTTTGCTTGTGAGAGCCACCAAGATTCATTTGGTGAACTCATTCTTATATCTGCAAAGCCACAGGAGATTAAATACCCACAGAGCGATACCGTTTCAATTTTGGCAAGTTTACCGGCTTTTTCGTATGAAAAGCAGCAGGAATTTCTCCGTTTAGCAAAAGATCCGCTTATAAGTAATGAAGACTTCAATAATAGTGTAGGGCGATTGATTCACGAAGTCCGTTTGGAGAAACCTGCTTTTCAATCAGAGATTAATAAGCAAGACTTGTTAACGAGTTACATCGTTTATGCGCTTAAGAACAATAATAGAATCATAAAACAAGATGGAGCTTTTATTCTATGTGGGTTGTCTAATGATATTGGAGCTTTGGAATCGTTCCGGTATACAGAAAAGCAAAAGAAAGTAGTTATACTTGTTGACAAAAAGAAAAAGATTCTTGAAGAATTAAAGACTTATTCTATAAACCGAGCCTCTCTTTTCCCTGAAATAGAATGTGTGGCAGAGTATCTAAAGGGTTTATACTCTTAATTACAGATACGATCAAAATCTGCACAGCAGTAAACAAAGAAATAGCAAAAAACGCCTCCGGAACAGCTGTCCCGGAGGCGTTGGTCCGAGTGGCGCGATTCGAACGCGCGGCTTCTTGCTCCCAAGGCAAGCGCCCTACCCCTGGGCTACACCCGGATTTTATAAAATTTTATACCAAAAACTGCAACTGTGGGATTTCATGTGGTCGTCCGCCGGTTTCCGGCGTTTTTAAGGCTGCCCGGAGTGCCGAAAAGTCGCCGTGTGTCAGGCCTTTTCGGGAGGACGCCGGAATGTCATGAGCCCACGGTGTCATGCTCCCAAATAGAGAATGATAATTTTTTTAAGCCATTTTTGGCGATTTCCGGCCCTTTTTGCTCCGGAAACGATACTTTCCGGCGCTTATTTTTCCACTGTCTCCACCCCTTCCGGAGCAGACTGTGGGATGGAATGTGGTCGTAAAAAGCTCCCCAAACCGTTCGCCGTTCGGGGAGCCTTCTGCTGTCTGTATAGTACCTCTGAATCCGCAAAAAGTCAACCCATATTTCCACCAAAATCTGCGCCGCTGTAAACAAAGAAATACGCATACACCCCAGCATACGAATCAATCTGCCCGCCGCAAATCAAACTTGCGGAGGGCAGTTTCCATGATTCGGCAGTTTCCCGATAGGAATGACTGTTAAAAATCTTTCCCCACTTTGCATGGGAAAGGATTTCTTATGCTTACGCTATGTTGGCAGCCCTACATAGCAGGGTATCTGTGATCTCTGAATTTAAAGTCTTCACATTATTGTTATTACATGGCGCTAACACAATTAAAAGCGATTGACGCCAAAAATTAAGTGGTGTATAATATTTTTTACAGTAGGATGGGAATGAGAATGGTAGTGGTGTACTTCTGCGTGAGTACTCTATGTTTGACGTTTCAGGAGGGATTGGGATGTCATATGCGCGTGAAATAGGCTTTGCGGTAAAGCAACTTGCGAATACGGAAGAAAAAAAGCGGCAGTTAAGAGAAGCGCTGGGTTATTCTGCGCAGGAACTGGAAAAGCTCTTTGCCGGGCGACTCTATATTACAGGCTTCGATGTGGACACGATTTCAAAAGTCTGCGGCGTTTCGCCGGAGAGCATCGTGGAGCCCGATCCGGAGGCATATCACGCAGGTGTTGTTCATTGCATAACGCAGTTTAAAAATCCTGAAAATCGGGAAAAGGTTTTGGACTTGATCGACGCTTATATTGATGCACAGGAAGCGCTGGTCAGGGCCGCTGAGTGAAAGATGTTGTGAGCGGGCAAAGGCTGTTTTGCCCGCATTCCTTAACAGTCTGTGGAATAGAATGTAGTCGCAAAAAGCTCCCCAAACCGTTCGCCGATTGGGGAGCCTATTTCTTTTTTGCATAGTACCTCTGAATCCGCGAAAAGTCAACCCATATCGTCACCAAAATCTGCGCCGCTGTAAACAAAGAAATACGGCGTGTGCGTTTGAACAATATTTCCACACGGAATTTTCAAAACAACCGAACTCAATAGCCATGCAAATTGTATCACAGGGCAGGAAAACACAATTCGCTACCTCCGTTTTGGGGCCGGAGGGGTGGGGGAGCTTGAAATAATCGGGAGCGCATGATATACTTTATAATCGAAGGAGGGATCGCCATGGAAAATGTGAGACATTATAACGCCTTCATCTCCTACCGGCACAACCCCACCGACTCTGCGGCGGCGTCGCGGATACAGCGGTATCTGGAGCATTTCCGGGTACCCCGGGCCATTGCCCAGAAGACGGGGAAGAAGAAAATAGAGCGAATCTTCCGGGACAAGGAGGAGCTTCCCATCACCAGCGACCTGGGGGACACCATCACCATGGCGCTGAGGGAGTCGGATTTTCTCATCGTCATATGCTCTCCCAGGACCCAGGAGTCCATGTGGGTGAAGCGGGAGATCATGACCTTCCTAGAGACGCACTCCGCCCGCCAGGTCCTGACGGTGCTGGTGGAGGGGGAGCCCCAGGACATCATACCGTCGGAGATCTTGACGGACAACGTGACGGGCGAGCCGCTGGAGCCCCTGTCCTGCGACTGGCGTTTGCCCCTGCGCCAGGCGAAGCGGGAGGAGCTGCCCCGCCTGGCCGCGGCTATCCTGGGCTGCGCCTATGACGAGCTGCGCCGCCGGCAACGGCAGTATGTGATGCGTAGGGTTATCGCCGGGGTGTCTCTGGCCTTCGCCATGACGCTGGCCTTCGGCGCCTACATGGTCCGCACCAATATACTCATCCAGGAGAACTACGAAAACGCCCTGCGCAGCCAGTCTGAGTACCTGGCGGAGGAGTCCCTGGCGCTGCTGAACGGCGGGGACAGGCTCTCAGCAATCCTGCTGGCCATGGAGGGGCTTCCGGGGCCGGGCGGCGACCGCCCGCTGGTCACCCATGCCGAATACGCCCTCAGTTCCGCCGTGGGCGCTTATGAGGCCGGGACCAACTCAAAGCTTGTGGCTCTGGGGGCTCTCATCCCGGAGGGCACGCCAAAGGCCATGGAGATCGATCAGCCGGGCCGCCGTGCGATCCTGCTCGACGACACCAATACCGTGTCCGTTTGGAGCATCACGACCATGGAGAGACTCTACACCATCCGGCCCGAGGGGACCGTCCAGAAGCTTTTGGCCGCCGACGACAGCCGTTTTTATCTGCTGCTGGGCCAGAGCGGAATGATTTGCTACGACACCGCCTCTGGGGAGGAGCAATGGCGCCTGGACGGGAAACTCCAGGACGCCGCCTGCGCCCAGGGGAAGGTCCTGGCGCTTTTCCTGGACGACGCCACGGACCAGCAGCTTCTACGGCTCCTTTCCGAGGAGGACGGGAGCACCTTATTTGAGATAAAGCCCCCCGTCATTGACGGGGATGAGTTGCTCACCGTGTGTTCCCATGTTGCCGTGTCCCCCGGGGGCGAGTACATAGCCGTGGGGATCAAGCGGGGGGTCTCTTATTTCGGCGTGATCCCTGACGCCTGGTACATCGTGGACACCGGCAGCGGTCAGGGCCGCCTTGTCTCCCTGCCGGAGAAGGCGGATCTGCATTTCGACCAGGTCCTCACCGACGACGGGAAGCTCATAACGGCGGAATTTGTGGGGGACTGGAGCGCCGGGAGCCTTACCTATCAGCTGGACCGGGAGCAGAGCCTCCAGACAGGCGTCACCAGCTTCAGGATCTTCTGCTTAGACTACGACTCCGGCCGACTTGCCTGGGACCGCCAGGTGGACAGCTACCAGATCACCTGGGACGAGCACACGCTGTACCTGCTGCGCAACGGCAACGTTGCCGTGATTCTGGCCAACGTGGTGGAGATTTACGACGTGAAAACCGGGGATGTGGTGTCCCGCGGGCAGATGCAGAGCTCCATCCTCACCTGCGCGGACCTTTTGGACGACCGGCTGCACGTGGTGACGGAGGACGGCGGCGTGGGACAATACCGCTATGATTCCCAGCTGGGAATGGTCACCAGAAGCTTCCAGGACGGGCTGCGCCTTGCCAGGATAACCGTGGTGGACGATGGATATTTGAGATTCCTCACCTGCCGGGAGGGGTCCGATGAGGTGCTGATCTACGGCGCCCAGACTGTGGACCCCGGCTGGGAGGAGTTTAAGGACGGCAACCCGGAGGGGACCACCAGCACCCGCGCCCGCCGGGACGACAAGCTGATCCTCACCTTCTCCGACGGCTTCGTCCGCTGCTGGGACCTTACGGAGCGAGCGCTTTTATGGGAGACGGATCTCTTTACCCCCGAGGACGGGGAGAGCGACAGCGGCCGGAACTATGACATCCTGGACTGGGACACCCGGGCAGACACCGTCCTTGTGTGGCAAAGCGAGACTCAGGACGTCCCGGGGAGGCTCGTGACGCTCAGGGCCTCGGACGGCGCGGTGATCTCCGGCATTGAACTGCCCACGGGGGTGGAGCCGAAGCTGGCGAGCATCAACAGGATCTCCGCCGGACCCGGCGGCGGGGCAGTATACGGCGTATACTTCCAGGAGGCTGACCGAACCATGGCGGGTGTGAGCGTCTATGACCCTGAAAGGCAAAGCGCCACCCTCTATCCCGTCTGGGAGGACGGGCGGCAGGTCGTCAGCCTCTGGCCGAACGGAGACCGGGCCCTGGTCGCGGACGAGGACGGCGGGTGCGCGATGGTGTCCCTCTCGGACTGGGCCGTGACGCCCCTGGAGGGGAAACTGACCTACGAATCGAGTTACTCCCCCCAGGAAGCCCGGGTATGCGCCTGGAGCGGCGACGGCAAGCGTGTGGCCGCGGCGGGGGAGGAGTATATCTACGTCTGGAGCAGGGAGGGGGAGCTGCTGCTCTCCATCCCCTGGGTGAGGCCCGTGCTTTCCCTGGCCTTCGCGCCCGACGGGAGGCTGTGGGTGATGGGCCTGGACGGCACCCTGGCGGTCTTCTCCCAGGACGGGACCGAGGCGGGGCGCATCCAGTGCGAGATGTACGGCAATCCCAGCGCCACCATGTATGTGGAGTGGAATTTCACCAAGGGCGACGTCTACGTGATAACGGGCGTGATCCTCACTGCGGTGGACCCGGAGGCCATGGCCGTCCGATTCACCGCCTGGCAGGCCGTCACCCTGGATGAGGCAAACGGAAGAGTGGTGAGCTTGGGGGAGAACGGCCTCATGTCCCGGCCTCTCTACACCGTAGAGGAGCTGGTGGAGCGAGGTCGCGCCCTCACGGGCTCCCTGTCCCTCACTCCGGCCCAGCGGGCCGCTTATGGACTTGACTGAGCATAAAGCATGACAACAAGAGCAGCGGCGCGGCGGTAATAAAATATCCAAAAAATAAGACCAAACGTCCGTTTCCGGTGGCTGGAATGCGTCAGCCATATCGGAGACGGGCGCTTGTTTTTGATAGGCTATCAGTGGGAAATTTAAACTGAAAATGGATCCTCAAAAACGCGGACTTTTTGCCTTCGTTCATTGTTTAATCTCTCTTTGCCTTGAAATATTCTCTCGGCGATACATGATAATATCCCCGGAATGCCCGGTAAAAATTGCTGGTGTCATTATAGCCCACCATCGCGGATACTTCTTCAACGGAAAGGCTGGTCCCTTTCAGCAGCGCCAACGCCCGGTCCATCCGTTGCTCCAGCAATATTTCAGAAAACGTCCTGCCGGTTTTCTGCCGGAGCAGGGATGAGATGTAATTGGGATGATAGGAAAAATGTGCGGCAGTCATCCCCAAAGTCACCTGGCCCGTATGTTCGCCAATATAACGGATGATCTGGTCAGATAAAGACTGACTTTCTGTTTTCGCCGATATATTGCGGTATTCTCTCGCAACGTGCATCAGAAGCGCAAGGGTCATCGGCTTCAAAATCGCCTGCGTGTCCTCTTTTCTGTCCGCGTATTCAAGGATCATCAGTTCCAGCAGCTTTCGGAACGGATGGCTGCCGCTGAATGTCAGATGGATCACATCCTGCGAAAACTGATCTGTCTGCGGGTCAAGGAAAAAATGAAACATGGAGTTGTCTACGGACAGGGAGGAAAGGTATTCCCGGAAAAAAGCATTTTTCTGGATCAGTACGCCAACGATCACAATATCCTCCTCCGACTCTCCCCGAATCGCATAACCGCTGAACGGCTGCCCGATGTAGCAGCTGTTTTCTTTGATTGTCAGCAGATTATCCGACCTTGTACTGAGCGCCTGATAGTCCTGACGGTATGCAAAATTCAGAAAGAAAAAGTCCTGGCGGTGAAAGACTTCGCGCACATGCCGCGCCTTCAGAACGCAGACCATAACATCCTCCCGCGGCTCACCGGGCCAATAGGAGATAACTTCTTCATTCTCCCGGATATTTTCCGGTACAAAATCCCAATTCAAATTTGGAAAATCATTTCCCAGTTTTTGTATCGCCTCTTCAATCGTCATGAGATCATCCTCCGGCTATATTCTAACATGAATCTTAAAAAAAGTCACTATAAATATTAAGATATGCCGCTGATTCTTTGCGCAGGAAAGCGTAAGATGATGGCACAAAAAACACATAGCAAGGCGCATCCGATCATGCCATGTATGTTGGTGAAGTCATAGATAATTATAAGCATGTCGAAAGGGAGCCCGAATGAACCGTACCGCTTCAAAAATCACAAACATGACGGAGGGAGATCCTGTCCGTCTTATCCTGACCTTTGCCGTGCCGCTTTTTATCGGCAACATCTTTCAGCAGGTATACAGCCTTGTAGATACCATGATCGCCGGGCATTTTCTTGGAGACGGGGCGATTGCGGCCATTGGCGCCACCAGCGTGCTGTACTCCCTGCTCATGAATCTGGCGTGGGGACTGAATAACGGATACTGCGTTGTCCTGTCCCGGCTCTTTGGCAGCGGGAGCAAAGAACAGTTCCGCCTGGGAGCGGCGGCCATGATCAAATTAAACTTGGGCATCGGCGCCCTGCTGACGGTGGTTTCCGTCACGTTTCTGAAGCCCGCCATGCGGCTTCTGCTGACGCCGGCGGATGTGTTTGATCAGTCCTATCTCTACATCGTCATTATTCTCGGCGGAATGCTCACCACCATTGCCTACAACGGCTGCGCGGGATTCCTGCGGGCCATGGGCAACAGCCGGACGCCCCTCTATTTTCTCATTATCTCCAGCCTTTTGAATCTGGGGTTGGATTCTCTGTTTGTGATCCTGCTCCACACCGGCATCGCCGGCGCGGCCCTTGCTACGGTGATCGCGCAGGCTGTCTCGGCGGCGCTGTGCGGAGCGTACATCTTCCGGAATTACCGGGAATATCTGCCCCGCGCCTCAGATTGGAAAATCGATGGGGAACTCTCCGCCGAGATGTTTACCACCGGCTTTTCCATGGCGATGATGCAGTGCGTGTTCTCCCTGGGCTCCGTTGTGCTTCAGCGGTCGATCAACGCCCTGGACACGGATATCATCACGGCACACACCGCTTCCCGCCGGGTCTATGAGATGCTGATGATCCCCATGTCCACTGTTTCCAGCGCCACCAGTACCTTTGTAGGACAGAACTACGGGGCGAAACGATATCGCCGTATCCGGGAGGCCAACCGGAAGATGCTTTTGGTGGAGTTTATATGGTCGGTTTTTTCCGTTCTCGTCTGCTGGACGTTGGGGCGGCCTTTGGTCATACTTCTGACCGCAACCGGGAATGAGAATATTATCGCCAACGCACTCCTTAATTTGCGACTGAGTACCACGTGTTTCTTCCCGCTTGGCGCTCTGTTCATTCTGCGCTACTCCATGCAGGCCATGGGGCATAAAGTGCTGCCGGTGCTTTCCAGCACCATTGAATTGGTGGTCAAGATCATCTCAGCAGCTGTACTGGTGCCCGCCATTGGTTACTTGGGCGCAGCGGTGACGGAGCCGATTATCTGGTGCATGTGCGCGTTGTTTCTGGCTGTTTTTTATGTTACAATAGGACATCAAAAACAATCGGAGGAAAGCGTGCGTGAGGTTTGCTCTCCTGTGCAAAAGTAGATATAGCGTGAGGTGATACAATGAGCGAGCTTTTTCAGATCAAATCTGCGGACGATGTGATCCGGCTCGTGGAGAACATGGGCTTTCTTCCTTTTTTTGAAAATCACATTCCCGGATTTTCCGTTGAAGAATGCTGTCCGAGAGAGCTGTGGTTTGCTGACGGGGTAGACGGTCCGTGGGAATGGAAGGGCCCTATTGCCAGAAGCGGGCAATGTGTCTATGGCAAGTTTTTTGGGAATAAGGCAGGCTTTATCAGTCGAAAATGGCTCCCGGATTTTGCGAATTTCCGAAGGGACGGCTATGATTTTGACGCCCGGTATGATGACGGTCTCGCCTCCCGGAAAGATAAAGGTGTCTTTGATACGGTTTCAGAACATAGGGAACTGCTGTCTAAGGAGTTGAAAGACATTTGCAACTATCGCAAGGGTGGAAACAAGGGCTTCGATACGGTCATCACTCGGCTGCAAATGCAGACCTATATCTGCATCGCTGATTTTGTCTACATGAAAGACAAATTCGGTCAGACCTACGGATGGGGCGTTGCAAAATATTCCACGCCTGAAATACTGTTCGGATACGAATATGTAACGAGCGCATATCAAAGGGAACCGAATGAATCAAAGGAAAAGATCGTTGAGCATTTGCATAGAGTGCTGCCGGATGTAGGAAAGGAACAAATCCTAAAATTGATCAAGTGAGGAATACGAAAATGACTGAAGAAGAAAAATTGGACGCGGGTCTGTACTATGATTTTTGGGATGCCGGCGTCAACGGAAGAAAGTTAAACGCGATCAAATTCTGTCGGGAGCTGCGGAAAATGCAGGACGCGGACGCGACGGAGGATGAGCAGGCCGTACTGATTAAACAGTATTTCGGTTCCGTGGGACGGGATGTGTGCCTGTGCCCCGGCTTTATGTGTGACAGCGGAAAGAATATCCACGTGGGGGACCAGTTCCTCGCCAACTACAACGTGACGATTCTGGATATCATGCCGGTGCATATCGGCGACTATGTGATGATCGGACCGAACACGCTGATCACCACGGTCAACCACCCGATCACTCCCAAAGGCCGCCGAGAGCACTTGGGTATCGGCAAGCCCGTTACCATCGGAAATGATGTATGGATCGGCGGCAATGTAACCATTCTTCCCGGTGTGACGATCGGCAGCAATGTGGTCATTGCCGCCGGAGCCGTGGTAACAAAGGATGTACCGGACAACTGTGTCGTAGGCGGTGTCCCGGCAAAGAGAATAAAGGATATTGAAAACGATATTTGAATAAGGGTGTGGGAATCCCACGAAAGAAGCAGGTGGGTACTCACCGGATTTGCTTGCTATTCTTCCAAAAGTGTATCCATTCAACAGCTTTGAACGACCTCAAAAACGGAAGCGCGGCATGACCGAAATCATGCCGCACTCCGAAAACAATCTGAACTTGTTCTATTGGACGCTCCCTTGGGGAGCCGTCTTTTTTTGTAGCACAGGGCCTTTTATTTTATTACGACATTTCTGTCAGCACAGTTCCTCCGTTGACCGGGAGGGTCATGGAGCCGTTTTCATCGAGGATCTGAAAATTCGCGATGGCCGTGAAGCCGTGATCCTCCGCCACCTGATAGTGCATGGCCGTCTCGGAGCGGGAACCGCCGTATGCGGTGTTGCAGTTTACAGCCTCCACCACATCTTTTATCAGCTCCGGGCGCAAATAGTTACTTGCGGGAGGCTCGCCGGTGGAGAGCTTTACCGCCACACGACCGGTGGGCGTCCAGCCGAGAGCTTCAAAGACGGCCAGCATCCCCTCCGGGGAGATGTCGGATGTGAAGTAGACGATGGGAACATCCGAATCGGAATCCGTTTTCTCAACCTTAAAACCTTCTTGTCACAATTTTTTGCCGAGGTCATACGCCATTTGCGGATATCCCGAATGCCGCGTCATAGACGGTGTGCCGCAGCCCTTGCCCAGAACCATTCCCTGATCCTTCAGATTCAGATACCGTACCAGCGTATGGTAGTGCGCCGCCAAAGCATCAAAGGTCCAACCGTCGCTGTTCCACGCAACAGACAGCAGCGCGGACTTCATGTGCTTTCGCTGGATGCTGCTGTTAAAAGCACAGAACCGGTCGATCATGGTTTTCAGCTGCGCGCTCATCCCGTAATAGTAAAGCGGCGTCACAAACACCATCATGTCCGCATCCAGTATTTTCTGCCGTATCTCGCTGACGTCATCTTTTTGAACGCACGGGCCTTCGTATCCGCAATGAATACAGCCGGTGCAGGGGCGGATATTCGCGTGGGCGACGTCTATGGCCTGTACGCTGTGACCGGCTTCCTTTGCGCCCCGGATGAACTGCTCCGCCAGCAGATTGGAGGAACCGTTTTTATTGGGACTGCCTTCAAGCACTACGATTTTCAAAGCTCCGTCACCCACTTTTTTAGAGCGTCGGCGGAATTTAAGATTCTTCCTTCGACGATTTCGGTACTTTCTGAAACGGACGGCTTTAGTCCCGCGACAGCTTTCCCGAACCCGCTGCCGCCGGAGGTGGCGAACAGCACGATTTTCTTGCCGGAAAAATCATAGCTCTCCAGAAACGTGTTGATGATCGTCGGCGCGACGTACCACCAGATCGGGAAGCCCAGATAAATCGTATCATAAGCGCCGATGTTGGCGTCGGTGTCCGAAAGCCGGGGGCGGCTGGATTTGTCGGTCATCTCCACACTGCTACGAGATTTTTTATCCATCCAGTTGAGGTCTGCCTGCGTATAGGGAACGGCGGGCCGGATTTCGTACAGATCGGCGTGGATGGCGTTGGCCAGGTCTTTTGCAACGCCTGCGGTCGTTCCACTGGCCGAAAAATAGGCTACCAATGTTTTACTCATGTCTTTTCGCTCCTTTTCATTATTTCATTTCTTTTTCCCAGCCACGGATCACATTCAGGTTCATCTCATCGGCAACATTCTCAAGCGCCTTGATTTCATCGGCGGTCAGTTCCACAGCCGCCGCCTTTGCAGCGTCCTCGACCTGTGCGACCTTCGTTACGCCGATGATCGGAAGCGCGCCCTTCGCAATCGCCCATGCCACCGGAATTTGTGCGACATTGACCCCATGGGAATCGGCAATGCCTTTCATTACTGCTACGATTTTTTCAATCTACGGCAGAAGATCGATGGCGCGCTTTATGATTTGTTTCATGTCAGTTGATTCCAAGCCCGTTTGCCCACTCCATCACTTCATCGGAGTCGGCTCCGGCGGAGAAACGGTGGCCGGAAAGCCACTCGGCGCCGCTGGCGGCGGATCGAAGCGCGGAATCGCTGCTGCCGAAGCCGCTGCTGGCGGAGGTGCAGAACGCGACCAGCGTTTTGCCGGAGAAATCATAGCTTTCGATAAACGTACTCATGATTCGCGGCGCTTCGCCCCACCAGATGGGATACACGGGTTGATTTTTACACACGAATGGTGTATCATAAAGGAAATCACAATTTGAACAGCAGGAGGCGGCGTTATGAACGACACAGGGAAAGAAGACCTGCGTGTGATTCGCACAAGGGAGGCCATTCGGAAGACCTTTGAAGAAATGATCTGCGAGATGGACTATGAGCAGATTTCCATCAAGGAGCTGACGGAGCGGGCAAGAATCAACCGTAAAACCTTCTATCTGCATTACAATTCTCTGGACGATCTTTTGCGGGAGCTGCAAAACGAGATGGCAAAGAATTTCATCCAGCG
>CANQQI010000046.1 GCA_947625945.1 uncultured Oscillospiraceae bacterium | reverse complement strand
ACCTCGACGGCTGATTCCAAAGCGATCCTCCTGTCAGGGGGTCCAGCGGCCCGTCGCCCCGCAGGGCAGCACCAGGCCAGAGGACTCCACGGGTAGTCCCAGCTCTCCCACATGGGTGCGGCCCCCAAACCTGGGGACCAACACCGTGTCCGCCGCGTATCCCACGGCGGAGGGCGCCAGGCCGGTGGTATAGGAATTGATGATCATAAATAGCGGCCGGTCCGACAGCAGCTTGGCAGTCTCCTGAAGGAAGGGATAGAAGCTGCTCTCCATTTTCCAGATCTCACCGCTGGGGCCCCGGCCGTAGCTGGGCGGATCCATGACAATGCCGTCATATTTCCGCCCCCGGCGCAGTTCCCGCTGCACGAATTTTCCGCAGTCGTCTACGATATAGTGGATGGGCCGGTCTCCCAGGCCGGAGGACTGGGCGTTCTCCTTGGCCCAAGCGACCATGCCCTTCGCCGCGTCCACATGGTACACCTCCGCCCCGCCGGCGGCGGCTGCCAGGGTCGCCCCGCCGGAGTAAGCGAACAGGTTCAGCACCCGCACGGGCCGACCGGCGGAGGCCACCTTCTCCCGGATAAAATCCCAGTTGGCAGCCTGCTCGGGGAACACCCCGGTGTGCTTGAAATTCATAGGCTTGACGTTGAATACCAGATAGTCCCGGTATCGGATCTGCCACCGCTCCGGCAGGCTGTTCTCCGACCAGCGGCCCCCGCCGGCGGAGGAGCGGAAATATTTCGCGTCATAGTTCCGCCAGCCGGGATGGCGCTTGGGCGTCTGCCAGATCACCTGGGGATCCGGGCGCACCAGGATCTTGCCGCCCCAGCGCTCCAGGCGCTCCCCATCGGAGGCGTCCAGCAGGGCGTAGTCCTTCCATTGGTCCGAAACAAAGGCCATACCGCTTCCTCACTCTCCCGCCCAAGGCGGCACGGTGCCGGAGGGAGCCGGGCGGCTCTCGGGCGGCGTTGGAAGGCTGCTGGGAGCGGGCGTCGGGTTCTCCGGCGCGGATGGCGCTGGGCTGGACGGCGCCGGATTGGGCGTGGGGTTGGATTCTGCCGGAGAGGAGGGCTCCGGTGTGTCCTCCCACCAGGGATCGCTGGGATCGGAAGGATTCTGGGGATTCGAGGGAATATTACCGTTCCCATGCTGCGAACACATGAGATAGGGCGCGTCCACGCCCCGGTTGGCCTGGCCGTAGAAGCCCTCATAGTGGCCCGGCTGCCCGTTTTCATCCACCAGATAGACGTAGGAATCCTCCAGGAACCAACTCAGCAGATTGTGGTCTTTAGCGGCCTTCAGCTCGTCCATCTCTTCCATGGTCATTTTCAGCAGGCCCCGCTGCTCCACATGGCCGGCGGAACGGCACCCGGCGTTGGCGACGCCGCCGCCAACGGTACACCAGTCCACCATCACATGCAGGTCGCAGGACTCGGTGGGCGCGTCCTCGGGATAGCACAGCACCGTCTCTACCCGGCTGTGTTCGTCCGCCCGGACATCGCTCTTGCAGGCATCGGTGGCCAGCTTGCCGGAATCCAGGCACACCGTCACCCACTGCATCCCGGAGGTCGAGTAAAGGCTCTCCGATTCCAGATCCTCATGAAGGGGCTGCATCACCTTGCGGAACAGGTCGCAGGAGGGGTTGGCGGAGTTGTTGCCCGTGACGCTGATCGTTTCAGGCCAATCATAGCCACTCCACACAGCGGCGGTATAATATCCGGTAAATCCGCAGAACCACCGGTCCCTAAATTCGGAGGTGGAACCGGTCTTTCCGCAAAGCTCCATGCCGGAAAACGCCGCCGCGCCGCCGGTACCGTTGACCACCACATTGCGCAGGCAGTAATTCATATAGTTGACGGTCTTGGCACTGAGAATCTGGCGGGCTTCCTGGGTATTGTCCAGAATCAAATTGCCGTTCTTGTCATAGACCTTGGTGAAGGTGCGGCTTTGGCGGTAAACCCCGTTGTTGGCAAAGGTGGCGTAAGCGGTGGCCATATCCCGTACCGTCAGGCCGTAGCTCAGGGCGCCCAGAGCCAGGGGGGCATAGCCGATATCGGTACGGACCCGACCGCTGCCGTCTCCGTAGTCCTCTTCTTCCAGCAGCCCCGTCAGGCCGAACCGGTTCTTACCGAAATCAAAGCTGTACTGCAAGCCGATCCGCTCCATGGCATTGACGGCGCAGGCGTTCACGGAGCTGGTGACCGCTTCATAGAGGCTCCGGGATTTGCCGTACCACTGCACATCGTTCAGGGGGAAAGCGCTTCCGTCGTCATCATAATACTGGGGCAGATCCTTCAGCACCGTGGCGGGGGTGAAGGCCCCCAGCTCAAAGCCCGGCGCATAGACGGTCAGAGGCTTAATCGCGGATCCGGTCTGGAGCTGAGCGTCTACAGCCCGGTTCCAGGCGTCAAACTCCAACTTCTGGCCTACGCCGCCGGACATGCCCACGATATCGCCTGTCGCATTGTCGATCACCACAATACCGGACTGGAGCTGCTGGCCGCTCCGGGTAGTGGGGATCTGATCTAAGTCCTCATAGATCGCGTCGATGGCCCGCTGCACATCCATATCGATGGTGGTGTAGATGTTGTAGCCCGCCCGGCCCAGGAAGGCCACATACTCGTCCCGGGTGTTGTCGTCCCAGGTACGGCCCGCTCGGTCTGCCAGGGCATGGGCCACGTCCTCCAGGACCGTGTCGGTAAACCAGGAGTAAACCTCCTCGGAGGCATCGGTGACCACCTGAATCTCCGTGCCGCAGTTGGGGCAGTAGTACCGGCCGCCCTCCTCCCGGAGGGTGCCCACCACCTCCTGATAGCCGCAGTCCGGGTTGGGGCACTTGGCCCAGCGATCTTCCAATTCAATATCGCTTTTCAGAACCAGGTTGTCCTTTAGGACCCGGTCGTACTCCTCCTGGGTCACCACCAGGTCCGCCAGGATGTCGTCCAGCACGGTCTCATAGATCAGGCCCCGGCTGCGGACGGACGCCGCCTCCTCAGGGGTGATCTCATCATCGTTGAACAGCCGGTCCAGCACGGTTTTGGAGACGATCTCCTCCCCGGCGGCCTGATCATACTCCTCCTGGGTAATCCAGCCCTGGTCCAGCATTTCGCTCAGAACCAGGTTCCGCCGCTCCCGGTTGTCCCGGGGGTTCTCGTAGGGATCGTACTGCCAGGGGTTATTGGTGATGGAGATCATCGCCGCGCACTCCGCCAGAGTCAACTTCTGCACTTCCTTGCCGAAGTAGGTCTTCGCCGCGCTGCCCACGCCCTTGCAGCCCTGGCTCAGATAAATGATGTTCAGATAATGCTCCAAAATCACATCCTTGTGATAGCGCCGCTCCAGCAGGGAGGCCCGGCAGATCTCCAGGAGCTTCCGCTGGACCGTAGCGCTGTCGTCCCCGGTGTTGTTCTTCACCAGCTGCTGGGTAATGGTAGAGCCGCCCTCGGAGGCGTCCCCCATAAAAATTTGGATAAAGGATTTGACGGTACGGAACCAATCCACCCCCTGGTGCTCGAAAAACCGCTTGTCCTCGATGGCGACGGCGGCATGGATCAGATCCTCCGGCACATCTTCCAGGGAGACGGATTTTTGGCTGGACGCGGCGTACAGCTCCTGCAGGATTTGAATTTCCCCGTCGCTGTCCACATAATAAAAGATAGAGGGCTGATCAATGGCCTCGTCTTCCAGGATCACGTCGTTGGCGGTGGGCAGGATATCGTCCGCCACATAGTCCGCCATGGCGCCCAGCAGGACCAGCCCGCAAATGCCCACGATGATCAGCACCGTGAAAGCCGCTCCCAAGGCCAGCTTAAATGTGCCGAACACAAACATCCAGATCCGGTAGGCCACCTGTAGAGGCCAGGCGGGCTGCCAGTCCTGGCGGGGCGGTTTGGCCTTGCGGGGGAATTTCTCGCTCATATCTCATACCTCCTTGCCGTTTGGCGGCAGGTCGAATGGTTTTGGAATAATTCGCCGGAATCCGGCGCTTTTATGATTATAGCATACCCAGTCAAGAAACGAAACCCCCAAATTATGAAGAAAGATTAAAAATATAATGACCAAGTCCGGGAAATACTATCCCGGAAGGGAGGAACGGACATGAAAACAACTTATTTTTGCGCGCTGGCCCTCGCCCTGGGGTTTCTTCTGGGGATCCAGGACGGGCGGATCGCTCTGTGGAAGGACGGGCAGGCCCAGCCGGTAGAGATATTCCCCATTCCGGCGAACATGCTGCCCGCGGCGGATCAGAAGGCCCTGGAGGAAGGCATTGCCATTGAAAATTCCAGCGAGCTGAACAGAATTTTGGAAGATTTTTTGTCATAATTTCCAAATTCCTGTCAAAATCACCAAATTACCGTTTTCCACTTGATTTTATCTTTGGAAACGGTTACAATAAGCATAGCCCAAGACAAGAAGGAGGCGCTTCCATGGCAGAGGAATATGGTTCCGATTATATGACCATCGTGGACGAGGACGGGACGGAGTATGAGCTGGAGGTGCTGTCCAGCATTGAATACAACGGCTTTACCTACCTGGCCGTGACCCCCGCCGACAGTGACGAGGAGCAGGACATGGAGGTGAGCATCCTCAAATCCGTGGAGGAGGACGGGGAGCCGATCCTGTGCGCCATCGAGGACGAACAGGAGCTCCAGACTGTGTACGATTTGATCATGGAGCAGCTTTATGACGAGGAGGACCCGGAGGAGTCCTGATTCCTTCCGCGTATCTCCTGCTGGGTGCGTGCTGTGTCCTTTTGGACCCACAACATTTATACGGGACGCTAGACTTCCCTGCCGGATTGCAGACCTCCCGCCTACGCTTTGACGATAGGTGGACGTTGGGAGCAGAGAAGGTTGTGAGCGGCGACCCACCTGCCTTTCTGTGCAGGTCATAATTGGATGCACACGGCCACAGCGGGATTAGGCATGGGGAGCTTCGGCTCCCCATGTTTTCTTTTTCGGTAAATTTTTTTTAGAAACTGGGTCATGCCTCTTGAAACCTGGGGAAAAATCCGTTATAATATCCAAGACTATGTCCGGCGGCGCTGTTTTTAGCCGCCAATTCAATGAGAGGGTTTGATTCACATGAGCGCATCCGATAAGAAAAAACTGCGGAAAGAGCAGGCTGCCGGGATGACCGAACGGCAGAAGCAGGCTCGCAAAGAGGCAACCACCGTTAAGATTTACACCTGGATCTTTGTAACCGTAGTGATCCTGGCGGTGGTCGTTGCAGTGGGCGTGCTGGTCAATCGGTGGTTCCAGAGCTCCGGCATTCTGGAGCGGAATACCGTAGCCGTGACCTTTGACGACGAAAAGAAGCTCTCCGCCGCTGATCTGAACTACTACTTTATTGACGCGGTAGTTGGGGACTACAACGACGCCTACAGCGCCAGCGGCGGATACGCGGACGCTTACCTAGCGTATCTAGGCCTGGACACCACCAAGCCTCTGGATCAGCAGGACTATGTTACGGGGAATGAGACCTGGGCGGACCACTATACCAATTTGGCCGTCAACAACGCCAAGCAGACCTACGCCATCTGCAAGGAGGCAAAGGCCCAGGGCTTCGTCCTGACGGAGGAAAACATCGCCGCCATCGACAGCCAGATGGATAATTTGGATGCCTACGCCGCCTACCTGGGCTTCTCCAACGCCCAGGCCTACCTGAAGAACTCCTACGGTCCCGGCGCGAATCTGGAATCCTTCCGCGCTTACCTGGAGGACATGGCGCTGGCCAGCGCCTATCAGGCACAATACAATGAAAGTCTGACCTTTGACGCCGAGCGGGTCGCCGCCTACGACGAGGAGCACAGCCAGGACTTCAATTCCTACACCTACGCCTATTATACCGTCTCCGTTTCCGGCTTCCTGGTCAACGGCGATGTAGACCCGGAGACCGGCGCTGTCACCTTTACCGATGAGCAGCGGGCCGAGGCGTTAGCCGCCGCCGAGGAGGCAGCCCGGAAGCTGCTGGAGTCCAAGGATGTGATCCTCCTGGACAAGGCCATCGCTACCATGGACATCAACAAGGACAACGAAAACGCCGCCTCCACCAAGGCCAACCGGTACTTCTCCAGCCAGATCAGCTCCTCCGCCGTCTATCACGACTGGGTGCTGGACGAGAGCCGTCAGCCCGGAGACATGGAGGTATTTCCCGTCACCTCTACCTCCACCGAGGATGGGGAGGAAGTGACCACCACCACCGGCTACACCGTCGTGCTGTTCCAGGAGCGCTCCGACAACCGGATCCGCATGGCCGATGTGCGGCACATTCTGATTCCCTATGCCCACGAGGACAGCTCCGATACCAGCGACACCTATACCGACGAGGAAAAGCAGGCCGCCAAGGAAAAGGCTGAGGAGGTCTATCAGCAGTGGAAGGACGGCGAAGCCACAGAAGACAGCTTCGCGGCGCTGGCAGCCACGGAATCCAGCGACAGCTCCGCCTCCAACGGCGGCCTGATCACCGACATCTATGAAGGCATGACTGTGGAGTCCTTCAACGACTGGCTCTTTGACGAGAGCCGGCAGCCGGGGGACAACGGAATCGTGGAATCCGAGTACGGCTACCATGTGATGTACTATGTGGCCGCCGGGGAGCACAATTACCGGGACTACATGATCATTGAAACCCTGCGCAGCACCGATATGAACGAGTGGCTCAACGGCATTGTGGAGAATGTCGCCGTCACCGATGGGGACGCCTCCCGCTTAAGCCGCGGCATGGTCCTTTCCAACGGCCAGTAATCCAGAGCAGGTATAATTTCGCCTCCCAGGGCAAAAAATCCCCTGGGAGGCGATTTTTATGGACAAGAAACATCCTCTTGGTCCGATTTTGGCAGGTGCGGCAGCGGGAGCGGTCAATGGCCTTTTCGGCGCCGGGGGCGGGATGGTGCTGGTGCCCCTGCTGACTGTGCTCACCGATTTAAAGGAGGAGGAGGTCTTCCCCGCTTCGGTGTCCGTGATCCTTCCGGTCTGCCTGGTCTCCCTGGGCGCCATGGCCATGAATGATCCCCTCCCCTGGGGTCAGGCGCTGCCCTATCTGGCGGGCAGCGTTTTGGGCGGGCTCCTTACCGGCCTGCTGGGAAAAAAGATCCCCACGCTCTGGCTTCACCGGGGCCTGGGGCTGCTGATCCTCTGGGGCGGGGTACGATACCTATGCTGAGCGCCTGGTATGTGGCGGTGCCGGTGGGCGCGGCGCTGGGCTTTCTATCCGGACTGGGTGTGGGCGGCGGAAGTCTGCTGATTCTCTGGCTGACCCTGGTGCTGGGGATGGAACCCCTGGCCGCCCGGGGGATCAATCTGATGTTTTTCGTGCCCTCGGCCGTGATTGCCTGCCTGTTCAGGTGGAAACAGGGAACGCTGCCCCTGAAAAAAGTCCTCCCAGCCGCGGCGGCTGGCTGCGGCGCCGCCGCCCTGTTCGTCTGGGTGGGAACCTGGATGGATCCGGAGGGGCTGAAGCGGCTTTTCGGCGCCCTGCTGCTGGTCACCGGACTGCGGGAGCTGTTTTACCGGCCCCGGAAGGCCAAATAGCCCTCCAAAATCAGGCTGGCCGCCACCGCGTCCACCGTGTTTTTCCGCTTTTTCCCATGATAATTGTGCTGGGACAGGATATTGTGGGCCTCCACCGTGGTGCGCCGCTCGTCCCACATCGCCACGGGGATCCCCGCCGCTTCCTCCAGCCGGGCCGCGAAGGCCCGGCATTTTTCCGCCCGGGGTCCCTCGGTGCCGTCCATATTTTTAGGGAGGCCCACCACGATCTGCCCCACTCCGTTTTCCCGGGCCAGACGGCAAATCTCCGCCAGCGCTTTTTCCTCGTTATAGCTGGGCACCACGGCGGTGGAGCCGGTGATGGAGCAGAGCAGATCGGAGATCGCCACGCCGGTGCGGGCGTCTCCCAGGTCGATGGCCATGATACGCATCATAATCGCCCTTTCCTTTCTTCTTTTCCTCTATTATACGGGAAAAAACCGGTAAATGGAAGAAAAAATTTGTTGACTTGGAAGAAAGTTTATGGTAGAATAATTTCACCTGTGAAAAGGGCTTTTTTTGTGCGCCCATTTTCGGCCCCGGGGCGGCGACGGTATTGGCCGCTTCCTAAATTTTCTACTAGCCGGGGCAAACCAGGGAGGCAATTAAGGAGGTGCCGATATGCGCGTAAAAGTCACGATGAGATGCTCTGAGTGCAAGCAAAGAAACTACAATACCATGAAAAACAAGAAGAACGACCCTGACCGTCTCGAAATGAAGAAGTACTGTCCCTTCTGCAGGAAGCACACCGTACACAGCGAGACGAAGTAAGGAGGTCCAAAAATGGCTGAAACCAAGAAGGAAAACTGGTTCGTGCGTACCTGGGGCAAGGTTCGCCGGTATTTCCGGGAGCTGCGCAGCGAGCTGAAAAAAGTCGTCTGGCCCACCTTCCCCCAGGTGATGAAGAACACCGGCATCGTAGCCGCCTGCGTCGTGTTTGTCGGCGCCTTCATTTGGGTGTTTGACTTTGTGGCCCAGGTGGGCATCGACGCCCTGATCGGACTGTTCCACTAAGGCGGCGGATCATGGCGGAAACTGCGAAATGGTATGTGGTCCATACCTATTCCGGCTACGAAAACACGGTAAAGGCCACCATTGAAAAGACGGTGGAGAGCCGCCAGCTCCAGGATCAGATCCTGGCCGTGTCCATTCCCCTGGAGACCGTTACGGAGATTACCGACGCCGGCGTCAGCAAGACCTACGACCGGAAGGTGTTCCCCGGCTATGTGCTGGTAAAGATGGTGTACAGCGATGACACCTGGCACATCATTCGGAACGTCCGGGGCGTCACCGGATTTGTGGGGACCTCCAACAACGACGCCATCCCCCTGACCGAGGATGAGGTCTACCAGATGGGCGTGGAGAAGAAGCAGATCGTGGTGAACTACAAGGTGGGCGACACCGTGCGGATCTTGGACGGGCCGCTGACCTCCTTTACCGGCACGGTGGAGACCGTGGAGCTGGAGAAGAACAGCGTCACCGTGATCGTCTCCATGTTCGGGCGGGAAACCCCCGTGGAATTCGAGCTGGATCAGGTAGAACCCGCCTCGGTCTGATGACTTTTGGGCCGGAGATCCGGCCGTGGGAGGGGCTACGCCCCGAAATTTACCACTTTTATTCAGGAGGTGCTTATTATGGCACAGAAAGTTACTGGTATCATTAAATTACAGATCAACGCGGCCAAGGCCACCGCTTCTCCCCCCGTGGGCCCGGCTCTTGGCCAGCACGGCGTGAATATCGCCGCTTTTATCAAGGAGTTCAACGCCCGGACCAAGGATCAGGAAGGCTACAAGATCCCCGTGGTCATCACCGTTTACTCCGACCGCAGCTTCACCTTCATCACCAAAACGCCTCCGACTCCCCTGCTCATTTTGAAGACCCTCGGCTTGGACAAGGGCTCCGGCGTTCCCAATAAGACCAAGGTGGGCACCATCACCAAGGCGCAGATCACCGAGATCGCCAAGACCAAGCTGCCCGACCTGAACGTGACCTCTCTGGAGGCCGCCGAGAGCCAGGTCGCCGGTACCTGCCGGTCCATGGGCATCGTCGTCGCCGACTGATCGACCGCACGGGTTTTCCCGGAATTTGTGGGAGGATTTTTCCGCATTACCACGATAAGGAGGATAAAATAAGTGTTTAGAGGTAAAAAGTATAAGGAGAGCGCGAAGCTGATCGACCGCTCCGTTCAATATGATCCCAACGAGGCCCTGGGCCTGGTAATTCAGGGCGCCAAGGCCAAGTTTGACGAGACCGTGGAGATCCACATCAAGCTGGGCGTGGACTCCCGCCACGCTGATCAGCAGGTCCGCGGCGCCGTGGTCCTGCCCAACGGCACCGGCAAGACCCGCCGGGTACTGGTGTTCACCAAGGACGCCCGGGTGGACGAGGCCAAGGAGGCCGGCGCCGACTATGTCGGCGGCATGGACCTGGTGGAGAAAATCACCAAGGAGAACTGGTTCGACTTTGACGTGGTGGTCGCCTCTCCCGACATGATGGGCATCGTGGGCCGTCTGGGCCGGATCCTGGGACCCAAGGGCTTGATGCCCTCCCCCAAGGCCGGTACCGTCACCCCCAACGTGGGCGCCGCCGTCAAGGAGATCAAAGCCGGTAAAGTGGAGTACCGTCTGGACAAGACCAACATCATTCACTGCCCCATCGGCAAGGTGTCCTTCGGCACTGAGAAGCTGGCGGAGAACATGGACACCCTGGTGCGGGCCGTCATCAAGGCCAAGCCCGCCGCCGCCAAGGGCCAGTATATCCGCTCCTGCGTCGTGGCCTCCACCATGGGCCCCGGCGTAAAGGTCAGCACGGCCAAGTACGCTTGATCGAATGTCTCCCGGAAGCGCCGCTTCCGGGAGATTCCTTTTGAGAGGTTCAACATGGATTTGACGGAAATGTACGGCACCCTGGGGGTCTCCCCAGGCGTTTTGGCCTATGGGCAGGCCGTCCTGGAACGGCTGAAAAATCGGTTCCAGGCAATTGATGAAATCGCGGAGTACAATCAGGGCAAGGTCCTGGCCGCCATGCAGAAAAATCGGGTCAGCGCCGCCTGCTTCGCCGCTACCACCGGCTACGGCTATGACGATGTAGGCCGGGACACCCTGGAACGGGTCTACGCCGACGTGTTTCACACCCAGGCCGCCCTGGTGCGGCCCCAGATTACCTGCGGCACCCACGCCCTGGCCCTGGCGCTGTCGGCCAACCTCCTGCCGGGGGACGAGCTGCTCTCCCCTGTCGGCGCGCCCTACGACACCTTGCAGGAGGTCATCGGCATCCGGGAGAGCCCCTGCTCCCTGGCGGAGTACAAGGTCACCTACCGCCAGGTGGATCTGCTGCCGGACGGCGGCTTCGATTTTGACGGCATCCGAGCCGCCATTGGGGAGAAGACCAAGCTGGTCACCATCCAGCGGTCCAAGGGCTACGCCACCCGGCCCTCCTTCTCCGTGGCGCGGATCGGGGAGCTGATCGCCTTTGTCAAA
Source organism: uncultured Oscillospiraceae bacterium (assembly GCA_947625945.1). GTDB lineage: Bacteria > Bacillota > Clostridia > Oscillospirales > Oscillospiraceae > Faecousia. Next base: position 2,627 of record CANQQI010000046.1, on the reverse strand, counting down.
GGGATCAAGCCCGACGTGATCTGCATGGTAGACAATTGCTACGGCGAGTTTGTGGAGACCATGGAGCCCTCCGACGTGGGGGCGGACATGGTGGTGGGGTCCCTCATCAAAAATCCCGGCGGCGGCCTGGCCCCCATCGGCGGGTACATCTGCGGCACGGAAAATTGCGTCCGCCGCTGCGCTTACCGGCTCTCCGCCCCGGGCTTAGGCCAGGAGGTGGGAGCCAACCTGGGATTGCTTCCGGCGCTGTACCAGGGCCTGTTCCTGGCGCCCACGGTGGTTGCCGGCGCGGAAAAGGGCGCCATCTTTGCCGCCAATCTCTATGAGCCCCTGGGCTTTCCCTGCGTCCCGAACGCGGCGGAACCCCGGCACGATATTATCCAGGCGGTGGAGCTGGGGAGCAAGGAGGCCATGGAAGCCTTCTGCAAGGGCATTCAGGCCGCCGCCCCGGTGGACTCCTTCGCCACCCCCCTGCCCTGGGATATGCCGGGGTATGAAGATCAAGTCATTATGGCGGCGGGGGCCTTCGTCCAGGGCTCGTCCATTGAGCTGTCCGCCGACGGGCCCATCCGGCCCCCCTACGCGGTGTACTTCCAGGGGGGCCTGACCTGGTACCACGCCAAGCTGGGCATCCTGCTGAGCCTGCAAAAGCTGGTGGAGGCGGGCCTGGTCACATTATAATATGAAAAGCCGGAAGGGTCCTCCCCTTCCGGCTATTTTTGTCCGCACAGCGCAAGCTTTTCCTCCCGGCTCAAAGCCTTCACCGCCAGCTCTCGGCGAAGGGCTTGGCCATGGGCGCCGCAGCGCTCGGTGTAGCGCAGGATCAGCGGCCCCCGGCCCCGGGTATACTTGGCCCCCCTGCCCGCCCGGTGGGCCTCCAGACGGCGCTCCACGTCCCGGGCAATACCGGTGTAGAGCGTCCCGTCCCCGCACTCCAGGATATACAGATACCAGTCATCCATCTTGCTGCTCGCCGGAGCCGGGGCGCTTGCCCTTTTTCATGTTCCGGGCCCGGCGCTCCAGCAATGTCAGCAGGAAATCCAGGAGGAAGAAGGTGATATTGCCCATCACCAGCAGAATGACCAGCATCCAAGCCCCCAGGCTCTCGTTTTCCCCGATCACTTCTTCCAGGCCGGAGACATAAATCATCACCCCATACAGGGCGCAGACGCCGACATTGAACACCAAGAGCTTCCCCAGCCAGCCCAGCTTGGCCGCGTCCAGCCGAGGCTTCAAGATCGGGTAATATCCCAGCACCAGGAACACCCCCGCCGCCTCCTTGTTGGGGCCCAGGAGCAGCGACAGCACCGCCACGGCGGCATACCAGGCCCAGGCCACCCGGCTGCCGCACTGCCGGGCCACCAGCCAGCAGAGCAGGATCGCGATCCCGGGGCACAGATAGGTGGCGATGGGAATAAAGCCGCCCAAATATTGGATCATCACCGCCAGGGCCCCCAGCACACCGCCGAAGGCCATGGAGGCCGCGCTTCCTTTCTTCATATTTATCCTTTTCCGTTGCTCTTCAGGAGTTGATCGCGGATATCCCAGAGCTTTTGGGAGAGGTCAACATAATATGTCTGCGGGTTGTCGAACCGCTTGACCTCGTCCCAGAGCTTGTCCACCTGGGAAAGGCAGTAGGCCCGGATCTCCTCCAGGCTGGGGCACCGGTACACCAGCTTGCCGCTCCGGAAGACCGGCACCTGTAGCTCCTTGGCCTCAAAATTGTAGACGGTCTTCCGCTTCCAGGTGGCCTCCGGATCGAAGATCTCCAGCTCGCCGGAATCGTCCACCCGCTCGTCGTAGACGCAGAGGTAGTCGGCAATGGCCTTGCCGGTGTCCTTGCCGAAGAACCGGTAGAGCTTCTTAAAATGGGGGTTCGTGATCTTGCCCACGTTTTCGGAGATCTTGATCTTGGGCACGATGGAGCCGTCGGAATTTTCCACCGCCGCCAGCTTGTAGACGCCGCCAAACACCGGCTCGCTGCGGGCGGTGATTAGCCGCTCGCCCACGCCGAACATATCAATTTTAGCCCCCTGGCGGAGAATGTCCTGGATGATATACTCGTCCAGAGAATTGGAAACGGAGATCTTGCACTTGGTCCAGCCCGCTTCGTCCAGCATCTTCCGGGCCTGGCAGGTCAGATAGGTCATGTCCCCGGAGTCCAGCCGAATGCCGCAGTCCTCAATGCCCAGGGGCTTTAAGACCACGTTAAACGCCCGGATGGCGTTGGGGACCCCGGAGCGGAGGGTGTTGTAGGTGTCCACCAGCAGGGTCGCGTTGTGGGGATAGAGCTGACAGTAGGCCTTAAACGCCTCGTACTCCGAGTCAAACATCTGGACCCAGGCGTGGGCCATGGTGCCGCCGGCATAGACCCCGTAGAGCTGGTCGGAAATGGTGCAGGCGGTGCCGTTGCAGCCGCCGATGTAAGCCGCCCGGGCCCCCAGAATGGCGGCGTCCGCCCCCTGGGCCCGGCGGGAGCCAAATTCCAGCACCGTCCGGCCCTGGGCCGCCCGGACTACCCGGTTGGCCTTGGTGGCGATCAGGCTCTGGTGGTTCACACTGAGCAGCAGGAAGGTCTCGATCAGCTGGGCCTCGATGGCCGGGGCCCGGACCGTGAGAATGGGCTC
>CANQQI010000045.1 GCA_947625945.1 uncultured Oscillospiraceae bacterium | reverse complement strand
GATGAGCCCCAGGCCCAGGATCCCGACGGTCATTGCAGAACCCCCCGAATGGCGGTGAGCTGGGCGCTGAGCTTGGCGAACTGGGCCGGCGTGATGGATTGGGCCCCGTCGCATAGCGCGCAGGCGGGATTGTTGTGGACCTCCACCATGATGCCGTCGGCCCCGGCGGCGGCGGCCGCAGCAGCCATGGAGGGCACCAGCCGGGCCTTGCCGGTGGCGTGGCTGGGATCCACCACCACAGGCAGATGGGTCAGCTCGTGGAGCACCGGTACGGCGGACAGATCCAGCGTGTTCCGGGTATAGGTCTCGAAGGTGCGGATGCCCCGCTCACAGAGGATTACCTGCTCGTTGCCCTCGCTCATGATGTATTCGGCGCTCATCAGCAGCTCCTGGAGGGTGTTGGCCAGACCCCGTTTCAGCAAAATGGGCTTGTGGGTCTTACCCAGTTCCTTCAGAAGATCAAAGTTCTGCATATTCCGGGCGCCTACCTGGATGATATCCACCTCGTCAAACAGGTCCAGCGCGGTGATGGTCATGATCTCCGTGACGATGGGCAGGCCTGTGGCCTTTTTTGCCTCCAGCAGCAGCCGGATGCCTTCATCCTTCAGGCCCTGGAAGGCGTAGGGAGAGGTGCGGGGTTTGAAGGCGCCGCCCCGCAGTACCTGAGCCCCCGCCTCCTTGACGGCAGTGGCCACCTCAATGATCTGCTCCTCGGATTCCACGGAGCAGGGCCCAGCGATCATGGCGAAGCTTCCGCCGCCGAAGACGGCGTCGCCCACCCGGATCACGGTGTCTTCGGGGTGGAATTTCCGGTTGGCCTGCTTGAAGGGCTCGGAGACCCGTTTCACCGAGTCCACGATCTCCAGGCTGCTGAGAAGCTCCATGTCCACCCGGCTGGTGTCTCCGATCAGACCCAGGACGGTAACCTCCTCGCCCTGGGAGATGTGGACGTCCAGGTTCATCCGTTTGAGCCAAGCCACCAGATGGTCCGTCTGCTCCTGGGTAACGCCGTGCTTGAGAATCGCAATCATAAATAACAACTCCTCACAAAAAATCACGCCGCACATTCTTTGAGTGAAGTGCGGCGCGTTCCAAATGACAGTTCCGGTTTTAGAATCCCTTGCAGCACAAAACTCTATTACTTTTTCCCGTTGCAAAAGTAATAGTCAAAATAAAAGTAGCCGCGGAGGGTATTTCTAGCCATAAAGGGCCTCCAGATACTGGTTTTCTTGAATATACCACATTTCCTCAAAATTTGCAAGAGAAAAATTTACGAATCCTACCCAATTTTCTGGACCGATCCTGTGCTATCCTAAATAAAAACACAAAAAATGGAGGGACAGCCATGGATTCCTTTTTTCAAACGCTGAATCCATCCCAGCTTCAAGCGGCCCAGGATACGGAAGGGTATCTCCGAGTAGTGGCGGGTGCCGGCTCGGGAAAGACCCGAACCCTTGCTGCCCGGTATCTGTATTTGGTGGAGACTCTGGGGATTTCCACCGCCAACATCCTCTGCCTGACCTTTACCAACAAGGCGGCGGCGGAGATGAAAAAGCGGATCCGTACCCACCTGCCGGATCAGGATCTGGGGCGGATCACCACCTTTCATGGCTTCTGTGTGGGCCTTTTGAAGGAGGACTGCCATGTGGTGGAGTACCCCAGCGCCTTTTTTGTGCTGGACGAAGAGGACAAGGAGGCCATGCTCCGCCGGGTCTTTGAGGACCTGGGCATCACCGGTCGGGACATGACCATCCAGGACGCGGTGGACTACATCGGCTGGCGGAAGGGGGGCAGGGGGTATGTCAAAACCCTCATCGACCCGGACCTGGAGCGGCTGCGGGACCATGAAAAGCAGGCCACGACCCTCAAGGACAAGGTTCTCTACCGTTATTTTTATGAGCAGCGGAAGTGCTACGGCCTGGATTTTGACGATCTGGTGTATTTTACCTTGTACATTTTGGAGCAGGACCGGTCTGTCCGGGAAAAATGGCAGCATCGGCTGGAATATGTGATGGTGGATGAGTTCCAGGACATTGACAAGGACCAGTACGCCCTGGCGGATATCCTGTCGGGCTATCACAAGAATCTTTTTGTGGTGGGTGACCCGGATCAGACAATCTATACCTGGCGGGGCGCCGACGTGAAGTTTCTTTTGGAATTTGACAGCCGCCACCCGGGGACTAAAACCATTTATCTCAACGAAAATTACCGCTCTGTGCCCCCGGTCCTCACCGCCGCAAACGCTCTCATCGCCCACAACCGGGACCGGCTGGATAAAAAACTGGTCCCCGTCCGCGCCGGCGCCAGAAAACCGCTGTACTTCCACGCCAAGAACAGCCAGCTGGAGGCGGACTGGCTCACCGCGCAAATGCGGGCCATGCACGATGGGGGAATGGCCTATTCCCAGATGGGGGTGCTCTACCGGGCCCACTATGTCTCCCGGGCGGTGGAGGAGTCCCTGATTCGCAGCCGGATCCCCTATGTGCTCTATTCCGGTGTGGAATTTTATAAACGGAAAGAGATCAAGGATGTGTTATGTTACCTTCGGATGCTCTACTCCGGGGATGATGTCAGCTTCCTGCGCACTGTCAATGAGCCCCGCCGGGGGGTAGGCCGCCGGCGGATCGCCGCCTTAAAGGAGTACGCCGAATGGAACCATTGCAGCCTGTTCGACGCGTTGCTGGCCAATCTGGAGACGGAGCTGTTCCACCGGAGCCGGGCCCGGGAGTATGTCCGGCTGATTGAAAAATACCGGGCCATCTACGACCAGCTGGACCTGACGGACCTGCTTTCCGGCATCCTCAGCGAAAGCGGCTACGAGGCGGCCCTTCGGGCCTCCGGGGAGGAGGAGCGGCTGGACAATCTGGCGGAGCTGAAGCAGGCGGTGTATGATTTCCAGCAGAAGGCAGGGGAGGAGGTCACCCTGGGGAACTACCTGGATCACGCGGCCCTCTTTACCAATATGGATCAGACGGATCGGGCGGAGGCGGTGAAGCTGATGACGGTCCACGCCGCCAAGGGCCTGGAATTTCCGGTGGTGTTTCTCTGTGGCCTGTCCGAGGGGATTTTTCCCGGCAAGCGGGCCAATACCCGGGAAAAGCTGGAAGAGGAGCGGCGGCTGTGCTATGTGGCAATGACCCGGGCCCGGGACCGGCTGTACCTGTCCGACGCCGCCGGGAACAACTACGACGGCACCGGTCGTCTGCCCAGCCGGTTCCTGTTCAACGCCGGTCAGGAGAATGTGGACTATGTGGTGCCCTTGGACCCGGAGCTGGTGGATCGGGCCCAGAGCCTCATCGCCGGGACCGAGAATCTGCGGCCTCGGGTCCCTCGGGAGGACCCCCAGATCGGTAAAACCGTGAACCACCCGATTTTCGGACCGGGGAAAATCATCGGCATTCCCCGGGATCAGAGCGGCTACATCATCCAGTTTGACCGGATCCCCACACCCCGCACCCTGTCCAAAGGCGTCAGCCTGACGCTTTTGCAATAAAAATCAGGCATGGCGGAAGCCATGCCTGAAAAAATCCAGAGCGTGATGGCGCGTCTATTCCACGCTTTCCGGGGACTTGCAAAACAGCAGCTCCAGAATGGCGGTGCAGACGATGAGGGTGTACTTGGAGTCGTTGTAGACGCCCCAAGGATGGTTTACATAATCGGTGTGGTAGTTCCGGATCAGATCCATAATACTGCCGCAGGTCATCGCCCGGGTCGGATGCTCCTCCGCCAGATATTGGGCGAAGAAACCTTGCAGCCCCCGCTCATAGGAGCGGTGCTCCCGCAAATTCTCCTGGAAGCTGTCGTTGTGGGCGTATGTAAAGGCGTCAGTGGTGTAGTGGATCAGCTTGCCCAGCCGGTAGAAGTCCAGCATCCGCAGCCGCTCCCGGGCATCCAGGCGGCGGCTGACCCTGCCCACATAGCGCTGGGAGTTGCTCCAGTTGTGGCCCCGGAACCAGGAGGCACGAATTGAGCCTTTAATATAGGTTGCGTAGTTCCAGTCCGGCTCTACGCAGCCCAGCAGAAAAGCCCGCCGGTAGCGCCTGGGTTTTTCCACCAGGAACCGGTCCGCCAGGTAGTGCCCCAGCAGCTGATGGCATTCATACCTCAAATCCGCGTCCTCCCTTCAGTAACCTTATGCTAATCGTAACATATTTTTTGCCGTTTTGCCACTGGAAAAAAATATTTCTACGTTTTCCATAAGGATTCTGAAAAGGAATGGGAATATTTATGCAAATTGCATAATAAACCGCGGCCACAAAAGTGGCCGCGGTTTTGGGTCTCATTCTTCGGCTTCCTCGGCTTCCACCACAGTGAAGGACTGCTCGGTGACGAACGCGCCGTCAAAGTATACGCTGACAGTGTATTCGCCCGCGGCCTCCGGCATAACCGGAATGGCAAGCTCGCAGTATCCGCCATGGAGAATGGCAACCCAGGTCCGCGCTTGGGTGTTGGCGCTGATCAGGTCTCCGTTCTGGTTGCGGATAATGTACAGGGTTGTGACCTCGTCCCAGTCGTAGTTGTAAAGGGAGTATGTACGGCCCAGGATGGCCGCCTTCTGGCCCAAGGTAAAGGTGTTGGTGTAATCCGTCATGGGCACGTCGCCATACGTCCAGGATTCGGCGTCGGGAGCGACGCACATGACAAAGACGAAGTCCTCGGGCGTAAGGTCGTAGTCGTGGAAGGCGGGGGCATCCGGGGTTTGGCTGGTGAAGTTGCCCTGGAAGACGGTGGAGCCGTCGGCGGCCTGGATGGTGAAGCTGTAGGCGCTGTTGGGAATCGCGGGGGCCAGCACGGCGGAATTGGTCTCGGTGCGCAGCACCTCCTCCCGGTCGGGAACGTCGTTGCCGTCCAGGGCGGTGAAGGAGTAGAGCACCAGCCAGCCGCCGTCGGGGGCGGGTCCGTTGAAGTCCCAGGACAGCTGGATAGAGCGGGGATCAGAGAGATCCGCCTGGAAATTGTAGAGCGTCACGCTGTTGGCGGTAATGGAGGCGCGGCTGCCGGCCATCATGCCGGGGGCCGTGACCTCAACGGTGTAGCCGGCGGTGGTGTCCAGATCGGTGAACACGGCCTCGCAGGTGTTGACCGTTATGGTCTGGTCAAACCCGTTATCATTGTAGCAGTGGACCTCCCAGCTTTCCACCTGAGCGCCCTCGGGGGCGGACCACTTGGCCGTCAGGGTTTGATCCTGGCAGCTGACGATCTCCAGATCCTGAGCATAGATCAGGGGTTGGACAAAGTAGGTCAGGGTATCGTATCCGGCGGTAAAGAGGGAGGAATCCGGAATCAGCCGGAAGGTGTATTCCTTGCCCACGGTCAGACCGTTCAGCGTGACCATGTGGCCGGAGAAGACAGTGGTTTTCTCCTCTTCCCCTTCGGCGCTGTAGACCAGGTTCCAGGTCTCCGGGTCCTTGCCGTCTACGGTGAAATTGAGGATTACGGCGCCGTCCTCCGCTCCAGCCGTGGCGATGAAGCTGACGATGTTGATCTGCGCGGGGGTGGTGTAGGTATAGGAGGTGGTACCGGTGAGCCGGTGGAACCCCTCTATCTGCACCTCGATCTGATAGATGGTGTTGGGCGTCAGATGGTTGAACTCCGCCTGCCCGTTTTCCAGATGAACCTCCCGCTTGTTGCCGTAGATATCGGAGCAGGTCACATAGATCAGCGCCTCGTCGGCGTCGGTGGCGACGTTCACCGTCAGATCGGTTTTTTCTCCGGAGACGGAGATCGCCTGAACGGTCTGCAAGTAATAGTTATTGTAGAACCAGTGCCAGCCAAAGGCCGCGACGGCCAGCAGGATCACGATCACCAGCAGCGCGACGGGAAATTTCCGCTTTTTCTTGGGGGCCTCTTGGGGATCGTACCGGCGCAGGTTCTGGCTGCCGGAGGTACCGGCTCTCCGGATGGCGCCGCCGGAACGGGAAGCGCTGCCGCCGGAGCGGGCGGCGGATCCGCTCTTAGTGTCGCCGCCGTTTTTGGCGGGGGCCACCAGGGTCCGGGAACCGGGCAGTACCTGAGGCGTCGGCTCCGGCTTCTCCACAGGAATGGGAGGGGGTACCGGCACGTCGATGGGCTCGGGGGCCACCACCGGCTCGGGGGTCTGATGGGCGATCAGCGCGTCCACCTGGGAGAGGATGTCGGTGGCCTCCTCGGTGATGCCGCCGTATTCCTCGTCGGGGTCGGCGTCGTCGGAGGCCAGGGCGTCCAGGAAGGCGAAGTCTTCCGCCTCCACCCGCGGCGCGGGGGTCCCGTCCTCCTCGGTCTTTCTGGTGGGATTGCCGTCCTCGTCGTGGAAGGTAATCTCTCCCTCGGCCATTTTTTGAAGCAGCTCCTCCAGCATGGCCTCGGCGCTGGTTTTCGCATCCGACGATCTTCCCTCCGGCTCTTCACCGGCGGAGTCGGTCATGACTTCGTCGTTGACGCCGTTGCGCTGCATATAGGCCTGAATCTCCTGGCCCATTTGCAGAGGATCCTCCCACCGGTTGGCGGGATCCGGGTCGCAGGCTTTGAGGATGATGGCCGCCATTTCCTCGTCAGCGTATTTGGGGGGCTGGAGCGGCTCTGCCGGGGCCCGCCCGGTGAAGGGCAGCTTTCCGCCGTTATAGGCCTGGTAGAGGATCAGACCGGCGGCGTAGATGTCCAGGCCGGAATTGAGGGTGGACATGGCGTCCTTGATTTCCGGGGCGGTGTAGCTGCTGATATACTTATCCGGCAGGGAGGCGTATTTCAGAGAGGACATACTGACGAATCCCAGATCTCCGATCCGGAACTCCCGCTCCGGGGAGACGAAGACGTTCTCCGGCTTCAGATCCACATACAGCAGCCCGGCCCGGCGGCACACCGCCAGGGCGGCGCACAGATCCAGCCCCAGGTTCACCGCGTCCAGATAGGTCACGGGGTGTTTCCGAAAGTAGTATTCCAGGCTTTGCCGGTAGGGACTGAGGAGATACACGTCATACCCAACCTCGCCCTCCATGGGTATGATCTGATAGCTGTCGTAAGTCAAAAACCCTTCCACCCGGGACAGCCGGAGCAGGGCCTTTGCTTCCTTCACGGTGGCGTCCGCCAGCTCCCGATAGTAGCTCAGGGCGGCGGCCTCGGTGGGGTAAGCCCCAGCCAAAAGAAGGGCCTGGGTCTGTACCTGTGACGCGGGGATGGAAATGATTTTTACAATGTATTTCTTATCAGAGACCTTGTTGATGGCGGGGCAGCAACGGATCCCGTGATGCGCGCTCATCGGTTCGCCCATGGCAAAATCATCCAGCATCGGGTGAATCAGCTTTGGTTCCGACAATTCCATCGCCTCCTTTCGTGTACATACGCTTATATTATAAAAGAAATTTACAAAAAAGCAACCACTTGTAGTTGTTTTATTTTAAAAGAGATGTTATAATATTGTCGAAAAGCCGCACGGCCTTCGGCCGCGCCAGTTAGGAGGAAAGAATATGAGCAAGATCATCTGCGATGTCTGCGGAACAGCTTACCCGGATACCGCCAGTCAGTGCCCGATCTGCGGCTGCGCCAGACCGGATCATCCCCAGGCAGCCGCCGGTAATTCCGCCGGGGAGCAGGTGGACGCCGGCGGTGGCTATACTTATGTAAAAGGCGGCCGGTTCTCCAAGTCCAATGTGCGCCGCCGGAACCAGAGCGCCGGTCCCGCGCCCCGCCGGGAGGCCCGGCAGCCCGTGGATATGAACGAGAGGCCCACGGATCAGTATGAGGAGCGCTCCCTGAACCCGGTCATCATCGCGGTGGTAATCCTGATCGTGGCCATTTTGCTGATCGTGGCCTTTATCGCGGTGCGGTTCTTTGTGCCGGATCTGTTCAGCCGGACCTCGTCCAACGAATCCACGGGATCCACCACTACTGCGGCTACCTCAGAACCCACGTCCCAGCCCACCTCGGAGCCCGGCGTGATCCCCTGCACCGACCTGATTCTGACCGATACCCAGATCACGCTGGACGGCAGAGGCCGCAGCTGGACGCTGAATCCGCTTCCCCAGCCCAGCGACACCACCGACCAGATCGTTTATACCACCAGTGACGAGAATGTGGCCATCGTGACCAATTCCGGCCAGATCACGGCAGTGGGCGGCGGCACCGCCACCATCACCGTGACCTGCGGCACCGTGACCAGGCAGGTGACGGTGACCTGCACGGTGGAGAGTACCTCCGCACCCACTTCCGAACCCACCAATCCGCCTACCAGCGAACCCACCGAGCCTCCCACCACCGCCCCCGCCGGCTTCAGGCTCAACCGGGACGACTTCACTATGTTCTCTAAGGGCGAGCAGTGGGATGTGTACGACGGTTCCTCCGTTGGCCGGGACAATATCACCTGGACTTCCAATGACGAAAACGTCTGCACCGTGTCGCGGGGCATCGTCACCGCCGTGGGCCCCGGCAACACCACCATCGTGGCGGAGTACCAGGGCCAGAAGCTGACCTGCATCGTCCGGGTCCGGATCACGCTCTGCACGGATCTTACTCTGCCTGAAGTGGAGATCAAGCTGGAGGGCAAGGGCAACAGTTATACCCTCAAGCCGGTCCTTACGCCCAGCGACGCCAGCGAACCGGTCACCTACCAGTCCAGTGACGAGAAGGTTGCCGTCGTCAGCGATTCCGGCGTGATCACCGCGGTTGGGAACGGCAAGGCCACCATTACCGTGACCTGCGGCTCTGTCAGCAAGACGGTGGACGTGACCTGCGAGTTTAAGGAGGAGACGCAATCCACCACTGCGCCCACTACCGCTAGCGGAACCAATTAACCGCCCCGAACCGCGCGTTCCAAGGGAAAACCTGCGGCGGCACCTGTAAAAGTGCCGCCGCATTGGTGCGCTTCAAATGCGGCGGGTCTTCAGCTTTCGCTTCCGCCGTGGCTGCCCTTTCGGAACAGCAGGGAGATGCACCAGAGTCCCGCCAGGCCGATCACAGTATAGATGATCCGGCTGAGCAGGGCGTCCTGCCCGTTAAACAGCCAGGCCACCAGATCAAATTGGAAAATGCCCACCAGGCCCCAGTTGATGGAGCCGATGATGGAAAGTATCAGCGCCAAGGTATCCATTTTTAAACCTCCGATCCAAAATTGGGCTGTCAATAGATTTCCCAGGCAGGAATGGTTTATTCCGGAAAAATTCGGGGAAAATGGGCGTGGCTGCCAATCGGCGCGAAAGGAGAAGACCATGATCATTCTTCACGAACCGGCCTTTGCGAAGGTCAATTTGACCCTGGACGTGCTGGGCAAGCGCCCGGACGGCTATCATGATCTGCGCAGTATCATGCAGACGGTTTCCATCCGGGACGACGTGACCCTGACCCTGGGCACGAAGGAACCCTGGAAGCTCACCTGTAACTGGGAGACGCTGCCTCAGGGCTCGGAAAATTTGGCCTGGAAGGCGGCGGAGGTCTTCTTCCAAAATGCCCGCCGGGACCCAGAGGGTCTGACCATCGATCTATTCAAGCGGATTCCCGCCCAGGCCGGCTTAGGCGGCGGCAGCGCTGACGCGGCGGCGGTGCTGCGGGCCCTGAACCGGCATTACGACGCGCCCTATTCCATCCTGGCCCTGGCGGAGCTGGGGAGCCTGGTGGGAAGCGACGTGCCCTTCTGCGTCCTGGGCGGCACCGCCATGGTGGAGGGCATGGGCGAGCGGCTGCGGAAGCTGCCGGACCTTCCGGAGTGCTTTTTCGTGGTGTGCAAGCCGGATTTTTCCGTTTCCACTCCGGAGCTGTACCAAAAGCTGGACCGCACCGCCATTCCCAAGCACCCGGACCACCGGGCCATGGAAAGCGCCCTGCTTGCCGGGGACCTGGGGAAGGTGGCCGACGGGATCTACAACGTCTTTGATCCCGTGGTGACCCAGGACCACCTGGAGCTGAACTATATCAAGTCGATCCTCAATACCTATGGCTCCCTGGGCCAGCAGATGACCGGTTCCGGTTCCGCGGTGTACGGGATGATGCCCAGTTTTGAGTTTGCCGCCGTGGCCTGCAACATGCTGAAGGACCATTATCCCCAAATTTTCATTGCCAGATCTGTATAATTTTGCCATTTTCCGTCCATACTGAAGGCATTTCAGTGTGGACGGTGTTTTTTATGAAGAAATTGGTCCAGTTTACCGCATTGGTCCTGCTCCTGGGCCTGATGGTCTGGTACGTGGGGGTGCTGAAGGACCGGCAGCTGCTCAGTGACGGCCTGATCCGCCTCCATGTGGTGGCGGCCTCCGATTCGCCCCAGGATCAGGAGGTGAAGCTCCAGGTGCGGGATGCCATCACGGCCTGGCTGGAGCCGGTCCTGGATGAATTGCCCGATCAGGCCCAGGCGGAGGCGTACTTGCGGGACCGCTTGGCGGATTTGGAGGCCCTGACCAACCAGATCTTATCCAAGCTGGGATGCGGCCAGACCGCCCGGGTAAGTCTGGAGCGGGAGGCGTTTCCTCTTCGGACCTACGACACCTTCCGGCTCCCCGCCGGGGTGTATACCGCCCTGCGGGTGGTGATCGGCCCCGGGGAGGGACATAATTGGTGGTGCGTGGTGTTCCCCGGCCTGTGCCTGCCCCAGACCCAGGAGGCGTTTCGGGAGAAGGCCGCTTCCGCCGGGTTTTCCCAGACTCTTTCCGGCGCCCTGACGGGGGAAGGAACGTATCAGCTCCGTTTTTTCCTGCTGGACTGGCTGGGCAGACTGGATAATTTCTTTTTTTCCGGGAAATGAACCCTGTCCATTGGACCGATTCCGTGTTATAATAGCCAAAAAGACAAAGAGGTGAGGCTTATGCTGCGTCTGCTCCTGGGAACCGACTGGATCGCCAACCGGGACGCCGCTTTGTCCCGGATCGCCCGGGACGTGTCCGACCGCCAGGCCGGGCGGATCCTGCTGGTTCCGGAACTGATCAGCCACGAGATGGAACGGCGGCTCTGCCTGGCGGCGGGGGACACCGCCAGCCGCTACGCGGAGGTGCTGTCCTTTACCCGCCTGGCCCGCCGGGTGGCGGAGTGGATGGGCGTGGCCCCTGAAAACTGCATGGACGCCGGGGGCCGGGTGGTGGCCATGGCGGCGGCGGCCCGGCAGCTTCACAGCCGGCTGAAGGCCTATGCCTCGGTGGAGACCCGCCCGGAGTTTTTGACCGGGCTGGTGGAGGCGGTGGATGAATTCAAGCGCTGCCGGATCCAGCCGGAGGATCTGCGGCGGGCGTCCCAGGCCCTGGAGGGTAGCTTCGCCCAAAAGCTGGAGGAGTTGGCCCTGCTGCTGGAAACCTACGACACCCTCTGCGCCCGGGGCAGCCGGGACCCAAGGGATCAGATGAACTGGCTCCTTTCCCAGCTGGAAGCGGGGGATTTTGCCCAGCGCCACGTCTTTTATATTGATGGTTTTCCCGATTTTACCCGTCAGCATATGGCGATTCTGGAGCATCTGATCGAAACATCCCCCCTGGTCACCGTCAGCCTGAACTGTGACCGGCCCGGTTCAAATGCCATGGCCTTTGAAAAGGCCGGTCAGACCGCTATGGAGCTGCTGCGGTGCGCCCAGGAGGCGGGCACGCCGGTGGAGATCACCACCGTGCCGCCCCGCTCGGTGCCGCTGTCCCCCCTCCACGCCGCCCTGTTCCAGGGGGCGCTTCCCAAGCTTCCCGGTCAGGTCCACGCGTTTGCCGCCGGCAGCCCCATGGAGGAGTGTCAGGCCGTGGCGGAGCGGATCTTGGATCTGGTGGCCGCCGGCTGCCGGTATCGGGATATCAGCGTGGCCTGCGGGGACCTTCCCGGATACCGTCAGCTGCTGCGTCTGGTGTTTCGCCGCCGGGGGATCCCAATTTACATCTCCGGCACCGAAGATATTCTGGGCAGAACGGTGATCTCGGCTGTCCTCACCGCCCTGGACGCGGCCCTGGGGGGCTTTGAACGCCGGGACGTGTTGCGTTACATAAAATCCATGGTTTCTCCCCTGACCCCGGAGGAGGCGGACCGAGTGGAAAACTACGCCCTGCTTTGGAACATCCAGGGCAGCCGCTGGCTGCGGCCCTGGGAGCGGCATCCGGAGGGATTGGGCGGGGAATGGAATGACACCGCTCGGGAGACCCTGCTGGCTCTCAATGAGGCAAGAGACCGGGCCTTGGCGCCTCTGGAGGGGCTTTGGCGTGGGTTCCGGCAGAGCGGGAACCTGGCCGGTCAGGTGGAGGCCCTTTACCGGTTTCTGACCCAGCTGTCCCTGGCGGACCGCCTGGACCGGATGGCGGAGGAGCTGGACAGTGCCGGGGACAACCGTGGGGCTCAGATCCTGAACCAGCTCTGGGAGATTTTGCTGAACGCCCTGGAGCAGCTCTACGACGTGTTGGGCCAAACCCATTGGGAGCCGGAGAGCTTTGTCCGGCTGCTGACGCTGCTTCTCAGCCAGTACGATGTGGGCACCATTCCGCCGGTGCTGGACGCCGTGACGGTGGGTCCGGTCAGCGCCCTTCGGTGCCAGCAGTGCCGGCACCTGTTCGTCCTGGCCGCTGAGGAGGGGAACCTTCCCCGGTACAGCGGCTCCCGGGGGGTCCTGACGGACCGGGAGCGGGTGACGCTCCGGTCCCTGGGGGTGCCCCTCACCGGTGGTGCGCTGGAGGGCCTTCAGGCGGAATTTGCCGAAATATACGGTGTTTTCGCCGGCGCGTCCCAGACGGTGACAGTGTCCTGCTCGGCCCAGCCCTCCTTCCTCTACAGCCGCCTGGAGAAAATGGCCGGCGGCCCGGAGCCGGTGGGTATGCTTTTGGGCGCGGCCCGGACGGACCGGCTGGAGGCCGGGGCGTTTCTTGCGCGGCTGGGCGGCGAGGAAGCCGCCGATACCCTGGGCCTGACCGACGTTTTCCGGCAGGTGCGGGACCAGGCCGGCCAGTCCCTGGGCGCGCTGTCCCCGGAAACTGTGGCGGCCCTCTATGGCGGCGCCCTGCGGCTGTCCGCCTCGCAGATCGACCGGCAGGCCGACTGCCGCCTGGCCTATTTTCTCCAGTATGGCATCCGGGCCCAGGAGCGGAAGCCCGCCGCCATCGATCCGGCGGAATTTGGTACTTATATCCACGCGGTGCTGGAAAAGACCTGCCGCCAGGTAATGGCCCAGGGCGGCTTTCACAATACCGGCCTGGAGGAGACGCTGTCCATCGCCCGGTTCCACTCCGCGGCCTATGCCCAGGAGCGCTTCGGGCAGCTGGACGCCCGGGCTGCCTACCTGTTTCAGCGGAACGCCCGGGAGCTGGAGATGGTGGTGGAGGAGGTCTGGCGGGAGCTGCGAGACGCCCAGTTTGCCCCCGCCTATTTTGAGCTGCCCTTCGGCGACCGGGGCCGCCCGCCGGTCAACGCCTCCGGGGAGAAAATGGACGCCATCCTCCGGGGCGTTGTGGACCGGGTGGACGTATGGCGCCAAGGAGAGAACACCTATTTCCGTGTTGTGGACTATAAAACCGGAAAAAAGGATATGGATTACTGCGACCTCTACCACGGCCTGGGGCTTCAAATGCTTCTGTACCTCTTCGCCCTGGCGGATACAGGCGGCGACCTGTTGGGTCGGTTTCCCATTCCGGCGGGTGTGGAGTATTTTCCCGCCCGGGCCCCGGTGCTCCCGGCGGACAGCCGGCTGGGAGAGGAGGCGGCGGAAAAGGAACGGCAGAAGCAGTGGCGCCGGCGGGGCCTGCTGCTGGGGGAGGAGCCGGTGATCCGGGCCATGGAGCCCGGCGATTCCCCGGTCCGGCTGTGCTGCAAGCGGGGCAAGGACGGCGCTCTCAGCGGCGACCTGGCGGACCGGGAACAGCTTGCCCTGCTGAAGCGTTATGTGTTCCGGCTGGTGGGCCGGATGGCGGACGAGATCGCCGCCGGAAGGGTCGCCCCCAACCCCTATGCCCGAGGCTCCGCCCACGATGCCTGCGCCTACTGCCCCTACGGCGCTGTCTGCCGGGGGACGGGGCAGCGGCGGAACGGGCGAAAAATGGAGGCCCAGGAATTTTGGGCCGCGCTGGAAAAGGAGGATCGCCATGGCTGAGACCCTGACCCCCGAACAGGCCCTAGCGGTTT
>CANQQI010000044.1 GCA_947625945.1 uncultured Oscillospiraceae bacterium | reverse complement strand
GTCACAGGGCAGGCAGGAGATGACCTTGAATTATACGGCACCCCCGTTTCCAATCCCTACATGGACCCCAGAGAGGGGGAATTCGACTATTACCTTGTGCAAAGTACAGCTCGCGATTTTGGTGCTCGCATCATCTTCCAGGCGACTCCGCCGGAGCTGGAGCTGCCGGAGGTCCCGGATCAGATCCTTTCTCACTCCGTCACCTACGCAGACGAACCGGAACTGCAAAAGTGGACGCCGGAACAGCTCCAGATCCAGCATGCGTATGGCTATACCATCAACGGCAAGGAAAGGCCGGAGCATACCTACAGTTGGGTCTGGCACGGCTTTGATCAGGAGCCCGTCACCCTGGACTTCTATATTTACGGAAACAGCTATGTCAAATATACGCTTGTCTGTTATAAGGACTATGAGCCGATCTCCATCGACCCGGAGGACATTCTCTATGTAGAGGTCAAGGACGGCCAGAGGACAAATATCCAAGTTCAGATCGATATGTCGGACTTTGACGGCTCCACGCCGATCTGCTTTATGGCCGTCTTGGTTCCCTTGAATATGCAGGCATACGAGGACGGGACCAGCGCCTTTGAAGATCACTACGCCTGCCGGTTTGAAAAGGTCGATTTCTTCTACTTCGGCGGCGAGGAGGAATGACGATTTCCCCGCCACCCCGGTGGGGCGGAAGGATCGCCGCCAAGCCAGCAACACCATGAATTGAAAGGAGCGGATCGCCTTGGAAGTACGATTTGAGCGGCTGTCCAAAAAGTACCGGGGCAAATATGCCCTGAAAAACTTCTCGGCCACGCTGGAAAACGGGGTCTACGGCCTGCTGGGCACCAACGGCGCGGGCAAGACCACCCTGCTGAACCTGTTTATGGGCATTCTCAAGCCCGACGGCGGGGAGATCTACATCGACAACGAAAACATCCGTTCCCTGGGAACAGATTTCCTGAGCAAAATCGGGTATCTGCCCCAGTATCCCCAGTTCTACCGGGACTTTACCGTGGCGGAGTTTATGGACTATATGTGCGTCCTGAAGGACATACCCCGGCAGTACGCCAAGCCTCGGATCCAGGGCCTGCTCCACCGGGTCAATCTGGACGAAGCGGCGGGAAAAAAGGTGGGGGCTCTCTCCGGCGGTATGCGGCAGCGGCTGGGCATTGCCCAGGCCATGCTGAGCAATCCCGGCATCCTCATTCTGGACGAGCCCACCGCCGGGCTGGATCCCCGGGAGCGGATCCGATTCCGGAACCTGATCTCCTCCTTTGCCGAGGACCGGATCGTGATTCTGGCCACCCATATCGTGCCGGATATCGAGTTCATCGCCAGCCAGATCCTGCTGCTCCACGAGGGGGTGCTGCTCAAGCAGGGCAGCCCCAAGGCCCTGACCGACGAGCTGACCGGGAAGGTCTGGGCTCTGGAGCTGGACACGCCCGACGTGCCCCGTGACCTGATCCACCACACCATCAGCAACATGGCCCGGGAGGGAGAGGGCATCCGACTGCGCATCCTCTCCGACGCCAAGCCCCACCCGGAGGCCCAGGCCGTCACCGCCAATCTGGAGGAGGTCTTCCTCTACCACTGTGGGGAGGAAGCAATGTGAAGGAGCGGATCATTTCCTTTTTCCGCCTGACCCGCTACGAGCTGCGGAAGGCCTTCGGCACCGTCTGGATGGCGGTGTTCCTGGCCGCCCTGCTCCTGGCCAACGGCTGGCGGCTTTATGACAGCTACCACCAAAAGGTGGCGAGATGGGAGGATTATCCCCAAGTATACCAGGAATGTTATGCTTATCTTTCCGGCTCCATTACCACGGATAAAATCAACTCGCTGATGACGGTCTACGGCCCCTTGCAGAAAAAATTCCCCGATCTAAGCCGGGAATACGATCCCAACGCCTATACCTACAGCGAGGATGAAGACTACAGTTTTTTCAGGGAGCTGTTTTATGAGCGAATCTATTACGACTACCTCTATCAAAACCACGCGGTCCAGATCACCGATCAGGCCCGGGAGCTGGCCGCCCTCTATCAGGAGCTGGGCAATCCCTATGACGCCGCCAGAAACGAGATCCTCGCCCAGGACTTCGCCGGGCGGAAGATCCCCCTCTTTGGGGACACCCGGCACTATGAGGTGCTGCTGAACTACGACTTTTCCGCCATGCTGGTGCTGGTGCTGTGCCTGTTCGCCCTGTGCGGGATGTTCGTCACCGAAAAGGAAACGGGGATGTATATGCTCCACCGCACCACCCTGCTGGGCGGTCCCGCCACCGTGGGCGCGAAATTTGCCGCTTCGGCGTTTTTCTCCATCGCGGTGAGCGTCCTATTTTTCACCCAGGACTTTTTGACGCTCCATCTTCTGGGCCAGAGATGGGAAGCCCTGAGCGATCCCGTGTACGTCCTCTGGCAGCTGGAATACACCCCCCTGCGGATGAGCCTGGGAACGGCGTTCCTGGCCCTGGGGGCCGTAAAGACCCTGGGGGTGCTGTGCTGCTCCTGCTTTTTCCTGCTGGTCTCCTGCCTGGTCAAGCGGGTGCTGAGCTCCTTCATCGTCTCCATGGCGCTGCTGTTCGGCGCGGTGGCCGCCCAAAATCTGGGGGTCGTGGGATATCCCGGCAAGTGGTGCAACCCGATGGAGCTGGTCATCGCCCGGGAGCTTTTCGCGCAGGACGACTTTGTGAATCTGTTCGGCCATCCGGTGCGGTACTTCCTGACCATGATCCTGGGCGTCATCCTGACGGCGGCGGTGGTGTGCATGGTCATTCTCTACCGGAACCGCTCCACCCGGGCTGGGCTGCTGGAAAGGAGGCGGCGGAATGTTTCTGTATGAGTGGAAGAAGCTCCTGCTCCGCAGGGGCGGGATTTGGCTGCTCCTGCTGTTCTTTGTAGGCGAGATCGCCATCTCCGTCCTGTTCTGCCAGCCCTATGACCGGGTCCTGGAGCAAAACCGGGATGCCTATGACCGGTATCTTTCCAACGTCAACGGCCCGCTTACCCAGCAGAAGCGGGAATACATCGAAAACGAAATGGCCCGCCTCAATGACGTGCATATACGGCTGGCCCAGCTCAATTCCAACTATTACAAGGGCAAGATCCCCCAGGACGAGTATCAGGCCCAGCTGGCGGACCTCACCCAGCAGGACGCCGATTACACTGGATTTGCCAAGCTCTACACCCAGTACATCTACGTCCGGGAGGTCCCGGAGCGGCGGTACTTCCTCTACACCGGCGGCTGGGAGCGGCTGCTGACGGACTGGGAGCCGGACTATCTGCTGCTGCTGGTGCTGGTACTGCTGCTGACCCCGGTATTCTGCGAGGAGTATGAAAGCCGGATGGATCAGATCCTGCTGACCCAGAAGCGCAGCGCCGGGGCCCAGGTGCTTTGGAAGGCGGCGGCGGTGGGAAGTCTGACGGTGCTGCTCACCGCGGCGGCCCAGCTGTGCCGGGTGATCACCTACGCCGTCGCCTATGGCCTGCCGAATGGGAGCTATCCCCTGGAATCGCTGGTCAGCTTTGGCGCCAGCGTGAAGAGGCTGTCCATCCTCCAAGGCTTTTTCCTGCAATTTGGATTGAAGGAGTTGGGATATCTGTACTGCGCCCTGACGATCCTGGCCCTGTCGGTGCTGCTGAAAAAATTCGCCCTGACGCTGATGGCGGGGCTGATTGCCCTGCCCCTGCCCTTCCTGACCCTGCGGGACACCTTCGTTCTGGTCCCCGTCCCAGGGCCCTGGGCCCTGACGGTGGGCACGGTCTATCTGTCCCCTTCCCAGGAGCTGATCGGCTTTACGGAAATGACGCCGCTCCATTTAGGGCTGTTCGTGCTGGCGGTGGCCATGCTGATGGTACTGCTCTTCTTCTACGTCTGGTGGAACAACACCAACTGGGCCATCAAGCGGGTCTCCTTCGGGAAAGGAGGCGCAAAACAATGAAGCGTCGTTTCCTTGCCCTCATTTTGGCCCTTGGCCTGCTGCTCCCCGGCTGCACCGGGGGAAAAGCCGAACAGGTCTTCTATAATTCAGACAACTGCGGCTATTTTTGCTCAGACCGGTATGTGCTGATCACGGGTCTGTTTTCCTCAGAGCTGGTGGATCAACAGACGGGCGCGCGCCGCCCCTTCCCGCTCGACGCCGGGGGCAACGCCATTTGCAGCGCGCCTGCCCTCTTTCAGAGGGGCCAAGAGGTCTACTATCTGAAAGCCCGGCAGCAGACCAGCTCCGACGGCGATAACATTCTCGCCAGCATCGAGGAGCTGGTGGCCGTAGACACGCGGACTCTGGCGGAACGGGTGATCTACCGGTTCTCCTGGGAGCGGGATTGGTTCTTCGGCATGCTGGACCTGCCTCCCAAGGACAGCGGCATGAACATCGTCTATAACTTTTTCCTTCACGGGGGATACTTCTATTTCATAAGCAACGATGGGCTGTGCCGGATGAGCCTGCTCACCGGGCAATATGAGCTCTATATCAAGGATATGGGGCGGCAGTACGCTTACGATGGGCAGAATCTGTACTACACCGACGACTATAACCGCTTGGTGATCCACAATCTGGCCACCGGCGGCAGCCGCACGGTGGAGGAGGTAGTGGCCTCCAGCTTCCGTTATACCCCCCATGGGCTGTACTACTTCAATACCCAATCGGGAAATACCCTGTGGCGCTACGATCCCGCCACCGGAAAAACGGAAAAAATCTCCGACCTGACGGGAACCGGCCTTGATTTCGACGAAGACAGCCTCTATTTGCACACGGGAGACGGCTTTTTGGTCCGCCTGGACCGGAGCGGCAGGGAGCTGGCAAGAGCGGAGATCTCCGGCAGCCTGATGACGCCCTACCAGGGGGACTTCCTGTACCAGATGGAGGAGACGTTGGATGAAGACGGAAACTGGATCTCCCTGCTCTACCAGATCCGAAAATCCGACTTGACCAAAACGCTGATGCGCTAGTAAAAGCCCCCGCCGCGGCGGGGGCTTTTTGCGTTCTTTGTCAAACTGTCAAAAAATGCCGGGAAACGGCGGCGCAACTTTGTTCTGTTTTTGTTGATTTTGCCCTTGCATTTCACGAATCCCAGGTCTATAATAGGCAAGGTCAAAATTGGACAGTATAAGGAAGCGACCTTCCATGAAAAACAGCGGTGGGAAAACCACCCATCCCTACGCGCCCCGCCGGGCCGCCGCGGTCCCGGTCCCGGTACGGCATCCCCTGCCCCGTTCTCCTCTTTCGGATCCCTTTCTGAGCCGGGTCCGGCGTTTTCTTTCCAAAAACGCGGTGATGGTCATCGCCTTTTTGGCGGCGCTGCTGACCACCCTGGTGGTGCCCATCGACCGGGCATACCTGGGCTACTTCGATTTCAAGACGTTGACCTGCCTGTTCTGCGTTCTGGCGGTGGTCTGCGCCCTGAAAAATATCAACTTCTTCTATCTTTTGGCCCGGAAAGTGGTGCGGGTCTTTAAAAACGCCCGGATGAGCGTCCTGGCCCTGGTATACATCACCTTCCTGGGTTCCATGCTCATCGCCAACGATATGGCCCTGCTGACCTTCCTGCCCCTGGGGTATCTGGTGCTGTCCAGCACCGGCAAGGAAAAGTACATGGCCTTCACCTTCATCATGCAGAACATTGCCGCCAACCTGGGCGGGATGCTCACCCCCTTCGGCAACCCCCAGAATTTGTACCTGTACTCCCATTTTAATATCCCGGATGGGGAGTTTTTGTCCATCATGGCGCCGCCCTTCTTTTTTTCCGTGGCGCTGATCACCGTCTGCTGCTGCCTGTTTGTGAAGCCGGAGGCCCTGGAAATCGGGGACGAGGCCCTGCGCCTGGACCCCAAGCGGACGGCGCTGTATCTGGGCCTGTTCGCCCTGGCTATCGCCATCGTCTTCCGGGGCATCCCCTACTGGATCGGCCTGCTGGTGATCCCGCCGGTGCTACTGCTATCCGACCGGAAGGCGCTGAAAATGGTGGACTATCCCCTGCTGCTGACCTTTGTGTTTTTCTTCGTTTTCTCAGGAAATATGGCTCGGATCGGGGCGGTGCGGGACTTTTTCTCCGCATTGATGAGCAAAAGCACCCTGCTTTTCAGCGCCCTTTCCTGCCAGTTCATCAGCAACGTCCCCTCCGCCATCCTGCTGAGCCAGTTCACCGGCAACTACGCCGAGCTGCTCTGGGGCGTGAACGTGGGCGGCGTGGGGAGCCTGATCGCCTCTCTGGCCAGCCTGATCACCTTCCGGGAGTACGTCCGGCACAACCCCGGCAGGGCGGCGGCTTATATTGGCGAGTTTTCTGCCTTTAACTTTGCCTTCCTATTCCTCCTGCTGGGATTCCTGTTCCTCATCAAACTGGTATAAAAGATCTCCCCGCTTCCGGTGAAGCGGGGAGATCTTTTTCAGTGATCAAGCAGCCGGGCGTAGAGGCGCTCCATCAGGTCCCGGAGGGGACGGAACAGGGCCAAGGTTATTACGAAATTCCCGGCGCCATGGATCAGGTCAAAGGGAATACCGCTGATCCACCAGGAGACGGCAAAGGCCCATCCGCCGGTGACAGCATACACCGGCGCGCACAGCAGGCCAAAAAAGATCCCGAAGGCGGCGGACAATAGCGCCCACACCATGGTGGTCCGGCATTTGCGCAGAAAGATGGACACCACCGCCAGGATCAGCCAGATGTACAGATAGTTGATGGACCAGAGCTGGATGGGATAGACCACCAGCTCCAGGCAGACGTAGGTATAGACTGGCAGCAGGGCCTTCCAGCCAAAGGTGACGGCAAAGAGCATGACAAAAAGCGACACCGGCTCCACATTGGGGATCCCCGCCATCAGGAGCTTGCCCAGAAAGCAGAATACCCCCATAAAGGCGAACAGCACCAGCTCCTTTAGGGTGATTTTCCCCCGCCCGGCACTCATTTGGTGTACTCGAACCGGAAAACGTCCCCGTCCTGGATGGGGGTGGTGTCCGCGCCGGAGGTGGCGTACTCGCCGTTCTGGTAGAGGGCCCAGTAGGCCCCGTCGTTTTCATAGACCGCGTCCTCGCCATCCACGGTGAGGATGTACAGCCCGTACTCCCCCTCCTCGCCCCGCACCAGGCCCTCGGCAAGGATCACCTCGCCCAGGTATTCGGCGGTGGTGGTATAGGTAAAGCTTTTGGTGCTTCCGTCGCCGTGGAGGACCTCCACGGTGATGGTCTTCGTGCCCGGGTCGGTCTGGGGCCGGTTGGCATACCAGATACCCGCCAGAATGCCCGCCAGGACCAGCAGCGCCGCGGCGGCCAGGAGGATCGTTTTCTTGTTATTCATCGGAACTTCTCCTTTTTTCTTTTGTACAGCCCTATTGTACATCCAAAAGCGGGAATTGTAAACCGTTTTTTCCGCTTTCCGGCCCCAGCAGAAGCCGGGCGGGCTCCCGGTTCCGGACGGCGTTCACAAAATCCTGAATGGAATTGAGCGGGCGGGCAAAGGCCATGCCGCCAAGCAGGGGGTCGGCGGTGTGAATGTCCGAGCCCGCCGTCACCGGAAGGCAAAAGGAGCGGGCGTAGTCCAGGGCCCGGCTGTTCTGCTCCCAGGGCTGGGCACGGTTGATTCCTTCCACCCCGTCGCAGTCGTGAGGGTACAGGTGGATGCCCTTCAGGTAGGGCCGCTCCCGGAAGGGGTGGGCCTGGATGACCAGGCCCCCGGCGGCGGACACCGCCCGGTACTGCTCCTCCGGCGTCCAGGTGATCATCTCCGGGTGGGCCAGGAGGAAGGCCCTGTCCAGACCATAGATCAAAAATTCCGCGCCGCCATAGTTTTCTTCCCAACCAAAGAACACCCGCAGTCCGATACGCGCCCCCTCCGCCCGGGCGTTTTCATAGCCTTGGCAGAAGGCGTCCACATACGCTTCCCAAGGCTGGTCCCGGCTGGGGCGGGAGTTGCCCCGGAAAAAGTGGTCCGTGACGATGATGGCGTCGTAGCCCTCCGCCATCCTTGCCCGGGCCTGCTCCGCGCCGGTGGCCCGGCCGCAGGCGCTGCCCTCCAAAGTGTGCAGGTGGGTCTCGATCAAAAATTCTCCCGGATTTTTAGTCAGCAACTGTGCCATGGCTGGCCTCCCATTTTTTCGGATCCCATCGGATCGTGTAATCTTTTCAACCCACTGCCAGGACCGGGGCGGGGAATATGTTGATAGAAGCCCATGTGGAGGTGGCTGGAAGCCGCAAAAAGGTATGGCTTTCTTTTCCATGGGGGTGTCCCATGAGAATACATCCTCCGGCTTCGTGAAGTTGTCAAGTAAAAGTAGCCACAATAAAAAAGATATTTCCGGCAATTTTGGATGTAGACTTGAGCCCCCGCGCCGCAGGCGTGGAACCGCAAAAAGTTGATAGCACAGCGGAGGCATCGTGAGCGCGCTTGCAAGCGAACAGCCGAAGCAAGCGTGACTTTTTGCGGAGAGGCGGAGCGACGGCGTGAGTGAGAGATGACTTTTCAAAGAAAAGTCGTCGCGAACGATACAGAGTCCGCGACGACGATGGCTAACCACAATAAAAAAGATTTTTTCGGCTTTTTGGGATATAGACTTGAACCCTCACCAAACATGTCTTGTGCTTTCGGATTCGGTGGCGACTGCGGTCAGTCGCTTTTTTAGTAGAGCGGCTGTTCCACTTCGAGTCCGCCGGTAAAGACAACCTTGATCCGCTCTTTGGATTCTATTATAACACATCCGAGGGCTTGGCGCAATATTCGGTTACCAAATTCTATTCGGCAGCGTTTTACGCCTTTAGATACTTTGACGCTCTCCCGGAACCGATTCGATTAATCCTACCGTCCTTCACCATAGCTCCCAGCACGGCCTCCACTATTGTGGGGCTGACGTCCAGCAGAATGTGGCAAGTCTCCGCCTTGGAAAGTGGCGTCAGGCTGTTTAATGCTGTGGCTTCAATGCAAGCTGATCCATGGCCATCTCTGTATCCCGCGATTTCCGCCTCGTTTGTGATTCAGCAGTGGCGTGCTTTGAATTGGTTTTATGCTGCCATTTCTTCGTTTTCATGCTACAATGATCTCCGAAGGAGATGGTTATTTTGAATAACAAGTACAACGAATCTGTAAAGCAGTCAGTGGTTGAACGCTATCGCGCTGGGGAATCCGTTGCTTCGATTCTTGCCGATACCGGTATCCCCCGCAGCACATTATACGTATGGATCAAGGCGTCCGTTGATATCCGTTCCGGTAAAAAAGAAGTGACTCTAAAAAACTATCGCTTGTTGGAAAACAAGGTCGCAAGACTGCAGGGGATTATAGAGATACTAAAGAAGGTCGGTTGCACTGTCAACGATCCGCTTGAGGTCAAGCTCCCCGCGCTGGAAGCGTTACAGGATCAATACAGTGTGCATATGCTGTGTGAAGCGCTCAATGTTCCGAGGGGTACCTATTATAACTACCTCTTTCGCAATAAGCGCGCACACACTTGGTACGCGGAGCGGCGAGAAATACTTAAGGCTGAAATCCAGCGCATCTACGACGACAGCCGGCAGATATTCGGCGCCGCAAAAATCTGTGCCGTTATGAAAGAATGCGGAATCCGTGTTTCAAACAAGATGGTATCTGAACTGATGCGGGATATGGGTCTTACCAGCATCCGACAGGATGCCAAAGACCTATATGACAAAGAGCAACGGCGCTTTAAGAACTACTTGAATCAGCAGTTTACGGCTACACGCCCCAATGAAATATGGGTAAGCGACGTAAGTAGGTTTACGCTGTAAGCGAAGGAAGCGTTTTTCTGATCTTGACTCATAACAACGCCTCCAGATATTTGATGCCGAAGCTCACCACAATCGCGTGGTCGACTTTGCCCATGGTCTCTTTGTCCAGCTTTCCGATATATTCGATAAGACGTTTTTTATCAATCGTCCGGATCTGTTCCAACAGGACTGTGGACTTTTTCCTAAGTCCTTCCGCTTTGATCGGCACATGGGTGGGAAGCGCCGCTTTTTTCTCTCTGCCGGTGATTGCCGCCACGATGGTGGTGGAGCTGTGTTTGTTTCCTGTATCGTTCTGTAAAATGAGAACGGGGCGGACGCCCTTCTGCTCGCTGCCAATGACCGGCGATAGGTCCGTGTAATAGATTTCGCCGCGTTTGATCTTGTTCATATTGGCCTCCATATCGTAAGTAAAAAGCGGCCGTAAATTCAAACGAATATACGGCCGCCGTTGTCGTATCAATCGTTTACTCTTAATGGGATCGCAGCCACCGGCCATGCATTTGGCCTCATGGGAATCTCACCCCTCCGAGGATCTCTCCGAGGCGCCCTCCTTTGTTGCGACGGCTCACGGTCACCCTTGACCGCTTCAACGCTCGACTTTAGGACTGGACGCAAGTATCTTTGATGCCCCTGCCTGTCATCGCCTTCGCAGCGGATGCGCCGCTGCGTCCGGTTTTTACCGTGTGGCTTGCCGGTTTCCCGGCAGCAGAGGGAAAGTAATGGCTGCGCGCTGTACTATTCTGTTGTCAAAGAGCACCGGAGGCCACCAAAAAAGCCCCCTCACTTTCCATGCCGAAAAAGTGAGGGGGCTATGCGCGAAAATTTTAATCGTCCAGAAGTTTAAGGATTCATTGCGATCCGGAGGCAGGAGCGCGCTAACCGGGATCGTGACTGCCAGAAATAACTGTTATAAGAAGGATCTCTGCCCGTGGAGAAAATCTCATTTCTGCCTATTGGATAGGAATTGGAGTCTGCAAAAGCCGCAAGGCATTGCATTCCATTGGCCTGGATTATTGGTGGGGGTCCTCCCCGCTTTTTTCCGCCTCTTTGGCGGCTATTCAAATCGGCCTGGCCGCGCTAAAATACGATTATAGGATCCCATTACCTATCACATCTTTTTAAGGAGGACACAAAAATGGCACTATCTGTTGATTCCAAGGTCAAAGAGCTGATGAAGAACCCGGCGGCGGCGGATCTGTTGGAGAAGTTTGCCCCCGGCTTCAAGACCAACCCCCAAATGAAGTTGGTGGGCGCCCTTACGTTCAGGAAACTGGCCTCCTTCCCCCAGGCGGGTTTGGACGCCAGCAAGGTGGAGGAAATTGACGCCGCCTTGAAGGCCCTGGGCGAATAAGCGCCTGCCCGCATGACGCCCTCGCGGCAGTTTCCACCGCCGCGGGGGCGCTGTCCTAGGGCGTCGCAACATTCCGCCCGCTGGAGAGGACCTCCATGGCCTTCAGCAAAATTTGGATCCGCAGCCGTTCATTCGGGTCATGGAGATCCACGTTCAACTCCCGTCGAATGCGCGCCAGCCGCTCCAACAGAGTACTGCGGTTGAGGTACAGCTGGGCGGTGGTCTTGGTGATGCTCATGTTGTTGTCCAAGTAGACCCGCAGCGTATCCAGATAGCTGACCGGCGAAGCCGCGTCGTGACGGGCCAGCGCTCGTAGCCCCTCTGGAAAGTACATCTCCATGGGAAGCTGACCAAAGGCGTTGACCAGCAACTCGGTCAAAGCGTGGTCCTGGAACAGGTGAAAGTGGTCTTTCGGCGCGAAAATTTTCCCGTTTTCCAGGGCGGAGGCGGCCTGCAGATAGTAGAGCCTGGCGCTGTACACATCCTCAAAGGGGTCGCTGACCCCTACATCAAAGCTCATAGACGCGGTCAGAGGCAAGATCCTCTCCCGGAAAGCCTGCCGGCTGTCCTTCCCCTCTGTTTCCAGACTTCGGGTGTCCAGAAAACTGACAATGGCACCGTCGTACTCAAAGGCCACTCTGTCCGGAAAGCTCTCCTCCAATATGCTGCACATATAGCCCATGGGCAGTTGTGCCAGGCGGCTGCTGAATTTCAGCTTGGCGCAGAGATACCGGCTGTGCCGGTTCTCCATGGCCCAACGCTGTTCCGCGCCGATGGGAAGACCGCTGACCATGTCCTGAAGGCCCTGCCGAAGGGACCCCTTCTCTCCGTGGGAGGCGGCGGAATACTTGCGCAGGGCCAACTCCAGCATTCGGGCCAGATGCTCCGTCAGCGCTTCGTCTCCGCCCCGATGCTGCCGCCGCCGATACTCCAGCACTAGGCACCCACTGTAGACCGTATCCAGAAATAGGTTTACGCACAGCACACTGTTATCCAAAATGTCAATACGTATGGGCTCCCGCTTCTCCGTCGCCAGGTCCGCGTGCTCCAGAAACAGCCGCAGGCTGGACAGGGCCAGTTCGCCGTTGTTAGAGGGCCAGATGGCGGCTTTTTCCCGTTCGGTCAACGCCGCGTCGGAATAGCCGCTGTAGGCCAGAACATGAAAATTGGCGTTGAGTACAAAAAGAGGGGTCTCCAGAATCTCCTGACTGCACTCCACCATGCGGCGGATGCTGGCGCTGGTGTTCAGAATGTCCTGCAAGGACTCCTGCCAGGCGTCGTAGCGGTTGTAGATCTCTGTCAGCCGGTTAAAAAGGGCGCGCCTGTCCGTCTGCCCCGAAACGCGGATCACACCGCAGCAGTCCAGGTAGTAGGGCAGGAACACGCTTCCGCCGATGCAGAGGATGCCCGCTCCCGGCTCCACCGTGGGTTTGGGTGGGAGCTGTTCCCCCCGCACAAGGTACAAGTGTCCGGCGCGAAACGCCCGCCGTTCCCCCAGATAATACTCCGGCCGCCCCAGGTGGAGCGTCTGCTGCCGTACTCCCATGAGCTCCGCGTCCATGGTTCCGCGCAGATGCTCATACAGAATTTCCAAGTTCAACTTCATACCCGCAGATACCCCCAATCACCTGATGGGCTTCCAGGGGAAGCCGCCTAATATATTTTATATTTTACTACGGTTTTCCCAAGAAAACAAGTAAAATCCCAAAAATGAGAATAATTAACCCACCCCACAAAAAGTCCGGTCTGCCCCGGCCTTATCCGGCGGTTTTAGGGGGTCGGACAGGACGGCAAAAATAACAAAAGGAGGACATGATATGGCATTGCTTGACCAGCTGGAAAGCAGCAAATGTGTGGAAACGGTATGGGGGAAACTCATACCGGAGAAGGAGGCATACCAGTACGCAGTGCGGCAGATCGCCGGCTTCTGCGCCAACCTGTTCCAGGTGATGCGCATTCTGGAACCGGACTTCGAGAAGCGGACCTGCGCCATCTGCGAAATTTCCTACATGATGAACATGGCAGCCTCCGGCGAGGAGTACATGAACCAGTTCTTTGACGAGTGGAACATTCCCGAGTTCTGCAAGAAGGACGCCTGGCTGGGCGCTATTTTCGGCGACTCCGGCGACGAGTACGAGAACATGGCCGGTCGGGTGATTCAGTTCACCCACGACCGGGTGGAGAAGGAGCTGGACACTTGCCCCTGGGACATCGTAGGCGCGGAGCTTTGCAACATGACCACCGCCATGTTCACCGCCAACTTTGATCTGAGCAGCCCAAACGGCGAGAACCAGGTCTCCCTAAACATGTGCGAGGCTCGGGGCTGCGGCGACCGCCACTGCCGTGTGGTGGCTGAGCGCCGGGACAAGTACAATCTGCCCAAGCAGGGCTGGATGGACCACATGCAGCAGCCGGTGGACCCGGTCCACGACACTCCCGTAGAGCGGGGCGTGAGCCAGGGCCAGATCATCCGCAATGGCCGCTACAGCCAGGCCTTCGGCGAGGAAAAGAGCTTCACCTGGGCATACCGCTGGTGCATGGAGAAGGGCTGGGTGTGGTGCATCGCCTTCCCCCTCATTGCCATCCGGGACATGGCGGAGAGCGAGGAGGAGTTTGAGCGCATCTTTAAGATTGTCTTTGCCACCGCCGGCAAAAACGCCTTTATGGAGCCCTTTGCCGTGGAGGCCATGCGCACTTATCTGGGTGTTCCCCACGAAATCGGCAGCAACGACCCCAGGCTCATGGGCGGCTATATTAAAAACGTGCTAGACACCCAGCTGGTACCCTGCAAGCTGGAGCGCTTCACCAAGGACGAGGTGGTCATCCGGGTGGACACCGAGACCTTCAACGGCCGCTTCCCCATGGCGCCCATCGACGAACTGACCACGGGCTATGAAGTGCTTTGGCACAACATGGTCAAGACCATGGTCTCCACCGAGTGGTCCTGCTGGTTCGAGGGCAAGGATGACGAGTACATGTACATCCATGTGGGCCGCAAGGTCGACAAGCGGATGAT
>CANQQI010000043.1 GCA_947625945.1 uncultured Oscillospiraceae bacterium | reverse complement strand
TCCAGTGGATGGATTCGGCGTGTCTTTTGTGTGTGGGTAAATTCGCCGCCGTTATCCGTCTGGATGATGTCCGGCGCGTAGCCAAAGTAAATAATCGCTCGCTGCACAAAGTCCACGGTGCTGTAGCTGCTGTTTTCCCTGTACGGATAGATAAACCGCTCTCTGCTTGCTTCTTCTATCATGGTGTACTGGTAAAATTTCTCACCATCTGTACCCACATAACACACAGATGGCACATATTTTACGTCCATTTGCCACTTTTTGCCCAGTTCCGTGGGCGTATCATAATGCCCCAGGTGCTTGGATTTCTCCTTTGTAGACGCGGTTTTTTCGCGGTATCCCAATTTGACGAAGATCCGGTACAAGGAACCGGGATGCCTGGTATATCCTTTTTCCTGACGGAGCTTCCCGTACATCTCACAGACGGTAATCCCCGGATTGCGTCGATGGTAATCCCGTATCCATTTTAACTCCTTTTCCGTGTGCGCGTTTGGATGCGGACTGTGCGGCCGGTGGGACTTGGGCTGTAAGGATTCTTTGGTGCCGTCATATTGTTTGTTCCAGCGCATCAGCGACGCCTTTGAAATGTGATATCGGCGACAGACAAACCCCACATCCTTCGTTTGCCGGTACAATTCTACAGAATGTACCTTTGTCGTCACTTCATGGGGCAAATACCGCTTGCGTTTCTTGCTCTCCTGTGCTACAATACTCATGGCGATTGAGTCCTTTCGTTAGAGTGTGGTTGTGGTGACTTTATTCTAACAAACTCAATCGCCTTTTTCTAGCTATTCGGTCTCACATCTATTGTAACGCTACACGATGACATCACCGACCCGGAGATCCGGGGCTATATCCACCGGAGTATGGGCAACCTGGCCCTGACCTACAGCGGCAACGACCAGGAAAGCGCCCAGGCAAAGCTGGCGGCCTGCGCCCGTTCCATTGCGCTGTTGTCCGATCCGGAGCTGCGGGCTAAAACCCCCAGCCTGCCTTGGGATCTGTATCTGTACAAGAGCCATCAGGAGCGCACAACGCTGCTCGGCTCCCTGCGCACCGGGTACACCACCCCGGAAATGTTCGCCCAGGTACTGGAGTCTGCCCAGATCGTGCAGGACCGGCAGCTGCGAGCCTCCAAGGAACGGGGACTGCCTCCCTCGCCCCGCTGGCAGTATGCCTACATGGCCGCCCGCTATCACTGCGGGGTCATGCAGCTGCCGGAGTTTCTGGACCGGCTCTATGCCCTCCATCTGAGCCGGGAGGAGACGGATATGAGCGCCGATGGGCTCTTTGCCATGGTGAGCGTTCCCAACTATTATATAAGGTATCTCCTGGATCTGAAAAGGGACCCTGACGGGGCCATGGTGCGCCGGGTGCAGCAAATGGTGCGCAGCCTGCGCTCCTGGATCGCCCGGGCCCCCAACGGAAGCCATGACAAAACACTGATGTCCCAGCTGGTCCAGTTTCTCTATATGTACCGGGAGGATTTGGCTGGGATTCCCTTCTTTGAGTTTTTCCAGGATGTTTGCGCCGCCCGGCAGCCCACCATCTATGTGCGGATGTGGCTGGCAGGCCGGGTGGCCGCGGAGCTGACAGATTGGGCGGTGGAGGACTGCCCGGAGCGGCTGGTGGGTCTGGTGGGGTGCAAGAGTCCCCAGGATGTGATCTGGCGGCGGCGGGAGCTGGCAGACTACGCCAGAAAGGCGGGCCAGGTCTATGACACTGGAATGATTCACTTCCGCAACCTGGAAAATGACGCCTGCCGGGGCCTGTTCGAGGAGGAGGAGTCCATGCTTCGCCTCCATCCCTACTGCGGCGCCCGGCTGCTGCGGCGCCACGCCTCCACGGCGGAGTTTAGCGATATCGCCTGGGGCCATCACCTGTACTATGACGGCAAGGGTGGCTATCCCCTGGACTTCTCCCTGAACGACTCCCCCAAAAAGGCCATGATCAGCCTGGTCGCAATAGCGGACGCTCTGGCCTCCTCCGCGGAGGAGACCTCTACCCGCTGCCGCCCGGCTATGCCCTTTGACCGGATCTGCCAGTCTATTCGGGAGGGCTCCGGGAAACAGTACGCGCCCTATGTTTCCGCGCTGCTGGACCCGGCGGAGCGCCGGGAGGCGCTGGCGGAAAAGCTGGAAGTCTGGCGCAAGGAGGCGTACCTGGATATGTACCGCCGCCGCACCGCCATGCTGGAAAACTAGCGAAAAACCGCCCTCCCAGGACCATAAATCCACTGAAAAAGCAGGAAACCGAAACCGGTTTCCTGCTTTTTGTATCCCGAAAACCACTCGCTAAGCGAGTGGCCAAAAAAGCTTATGGCGGTGATGAACAATGCGAAAGACGGCCCTCGATTGAATGACCGCAGCCCCTTTCCCAGAAATGTGGCTCATGTATATATTAGCATTTACACGCTCCGGGACATGCGGTGGAGGTTAGGTACATAGCGTGTCTCATGATATAGGAGGTAGATTATAATTTTCGTGCGCTCTTACTATTTGTTTTTTCATCTCATCGACATTTTCTTCCGTCAGGATGGGATTATAGTCTACTTGTGACGGATTTATTACTTCTGTTAAATCGTTCAAGCTACAGCAGTCATAAGTCACATTTTGTACCCTTATTATTTTCTCAGGCTGGTTTTGCAAAGTTAAGTCATCTTGACGGAAAAACACATAGTTCGTACCCACATGGCTTTGGAAGCTTGGATAAGCAATACCTTGAATCGATTGATCGCTGGCTCTGATTGCGTTTACTAAATATTGTGTCGGCAAATATTCAAAATCCGTATCGCCACTGCGAATTGGCCGAGAGAATGTAAATGCCAGGAAGTTTGCAATCTCAATTAAGTAGCGTTCCATTTTCGTTTCCGCATTACGATGCGTCAAAATCTCTTTTATCTCATTTAATGTGCGGGGTATTTTAACGATTTTTAGAGGTGTCTCGTTTGTAAATTCAACAACGTTAACCACATCAAGAATGGACGGGCGCACTTCTGAAACTGCAGTGTAGATATTGTCCGCTACATATAAGTATAAAATTCCCTTGGGACTAGCTCGGTTGGAAACCGCCTTATCCATTGGCGGTATACCGACTTCCGAAAGTTTTGAATATCCTCTGATGGAACTTTTCCTTGCTATCCATGTGGAGAATTTCCCACGTTCAGTGTTTATTTCATCAATATACTTTTGTACCGACAAATCCATGCCGGGAATAATTCTTGCTCGATAAAAAGAACATCCAACAGGTAATTCCACAGTGAAATACTTAATTATTAGATTTGTGACACCTTCAATAAACCTTTTGTCCTCGTTATTGGGAATAAAGCGAGATTCGTGAACAAGATTATAGCAAAAGGTGTCCCATCGGTAGCGAAAATAAGCACGGTCTACGACAAATTTCAGCCCAAATGCTAATTCTGATAATTCCTGATTTTCTGCCATTAAACAAACTCCTATTAAGAATAAAATGGTAGTATTGAGTACTTATTTAATATTTTTCTTTGAATCAAGATATGCCAAATACTGCTTATACTTCCGAAGCATCATATTTTTCACATACTGTTCCATATATGGATAATCTGGCGTTCCCTCTTCATCTACTGGCAGCATAATTCTAAGGTTTAATAACCGTTCTGTCCCCAATTTTCTACTGTAGCTGAAAGCTCTGCTCTGCATTCCAATCATCTGTGAAATAAAAAGATTAACAAATTCAGAATCTGTATTTTTTAGTTTGATCCTTCGGCAATCGTTTCCATATAACGCTGAATACTTGTGATAGAACGCTTTGCCAACACTTGCTCCGTTACGAACAACAGAGATTGCTCCTGTGTCTCTCGAATCATTTTCATTTCCTACAAAATATCCAATACCATTATTTGAGCCAACTGCCGTGACTAATGGGGTTGATCCCTCCATTCGTTCCTGCGCATAGATATCATGACCGGAATAAACATCGGCAATATCTTTGACTTGAAAGGATTGCCAAGCCTTTTCATTTAGCGAAAGGGTATTTACAAAATTCCCCAATTCTGCAATTCGTTGCTTCACATATGCCTTATATTTTTCTAACAGTGCCTTCCGTTGAGTCTGCACATATGCGGTCATATAATTGTAGTCAGGTTCACCAGAGTCAGTTGTGGGAATCATTAGTTCTAAGGCTTTCATTCTTCCGAGCGTTGCCCCATTACCACCCCAGTTAAACTTTGCTTGCATCTGACTCCTTAATAGTGGAATGATGAATTGTGCAATTTCCTCTGAAAGAACCTTGCCAGTAACAACTTGTATATTTTGTCCCGTGACAAAATCATGCGGTTGCCAAAACGCCGTCTGTGTATCAAGTCCAACAGTAATGCACTCGGCAGAATCGTATCCAAAATTTAAATTTTTGGAACTAACATACTGTGCAATACCATTATTTGTATCCGTTCTGGTAACATAAGGTATTTCTTTATCTGCCCCATTGATTAAACGGATACTATCAATGCTACTACTGGTAGTTGCAATTTGAAGTGGATTCCCTAGCCCAAAGGCTTTTATTTTTATCCACTTCTTATTGTTGAGGTTTTCCATCGTTATTATCACCTCTAAATAGGTATTCACGATTTTGCATGATCATGGAAAATTCAAAAGTCAAATAGTCTCCGATGGATTTTTCAAAATCCGCATCTGTCGGGATTTCATCATTGAAATAGAAAAACGAATGGAGCCATTCATCTTCCGCAGTAACCGTAGATTCTACGCAGAATTTTGTCGGCGCTTCAACTCGTCCGTTCCAAACATCCAGCAAATGCTGCCGCTTGTCCTTGGCCGAGTCGCCTTCAACAAGACCTATATGTGCATGGACTTCGTACCCGTCATCACGGAAGTCAATAAACTTACAGAGCTTCTCTGCCGGATGTGGCTCATGGGCAGTAAAAACAGCAATGACCGGATTTACGCCTACTCCATAGAATGTGTCTGTATTGCAGGTAATGACGCCCTCTAAAGTGTGATGTTTCATAATGCTTGCTTTATAAGCCTGCTCATCCTTTGTTTTGCCGGTCATGGAGGATTGTGGGACAATCACAGCGGCCCTGGCCCCTTCCACTAATGAATCTAGTAAATGCTCAACAAAGGAAAGCTCATATTGCGAGGGGTCGGCTTTTGTACCCTGGGAGTAGGGTGGATTCATCATACCGACGGTTGCGCCTTTTAGCTGTACTTCAGCCGGGTTTTGCCTTAGAAAATCCCCATCTTTTATATTGCTATTTCCATCATCTCGGAGAATCATATTGGTTGCGGCAATCGCAAACATATTGCTCTGAAGTTCAAAGCCATGCAGCTGCCGCTTCTTTATATTCTTACGTTTTGTTTGGTCTTCTCCGGCTTTTTTTAACATGTGGTGCATGGCGGCAACAAGGAATCCGGCCGTTCCACAGCACGGATCGAGTACAACATCCGTCGCCTGAATATCAAGCAAATCACAGAATAAATCACAAATGTGGCGAGGGGTTAGAATGATTCCAAGAGACTGCCCATCTCCGCCGGAATAACTCATAAACTCTCCGTAAAACCTACCGATGAAATCTTCACTGGAACTGTGATACTTAATATTGTCAAATACGTTTTTCTTCAAAAATTCCGTGTAAAACTTTAGTGGGGTTTTCCCGAGCTTACCATCCACTTCATTCAGACGTGCGCTGGTGCGAATAATGGAAAACTCGCTCATCAGCTTGTCACGTTTTGCATCCGGTCCGACATTGGAGGCTTTCAGGCGGCGTCTGATTGCGTCGTAGATTAACTGCCCATCCGTTGTGGTTTCGTCTCCCAATAAATCCGCAACCTTGAAGAACTTGTCATCTAACGCCAGCAATATTCCCGAAACGACCAGCGGCTTATCTTGATCTTTTAGTGAACCGTATGTACGAAGATACTCATGTAATTCCGCAGCGTCCTTCAGGATCTCCTCTGTTGTCTTTTCAACATCCGTTTTCTCATTCAGAACATAACGGGTATAATACTCGTTGATATTTTCATTTGTAAAAGATGTGAACGACTCAATATCAGGAAGCCGTTTATATCCTTCCCGATCATCAACGTATAATGGCGTAATTCGGTGATGTTTTTCATCCCCTGATACTCCAATAGCAAATACCTTTCGGAACGAGCTGTTTTGCGCAATATGTTTTGCGTAGAAATACGCACCGTTTACCGCAAAGTCTACAATATCTTTTTGCTCAACGGAAATAACACCCTTATCTGTAAGCTTTTCATGTTTCGACAAATCCGCTTTGTCTTCAATTACAACCACGAAATCGCAAGTTACAAAAACATATTCAGGATATCCGGCTTTCCCGGTTCCCTGTTTGGATGCGCTTTGCAACGCCTCGTTCAGTTCTTTTACATTGCTGCCTTGTGCATCATATTTAATTTTGCAGTCGTCGAGTTGCCGGGCGACCCAAAGATCAGTTTTTATTTCTTTCTTAGCCATTTCTATGCCTCCGTCATTTCAAAATCACGAAATGAATACAATCTATCTTCTTATGTATTTCCATTCTTTTATTATTCCCTCGCGTCAAATCTTGTGTGATTTTACATATTTCCCGCGCTTAATTCTCGCATCTTTCGATTTTGGTTTGTCATTATAGATAATCCATGCGCAACCGATCAGCACCGCCCAGGGTATGCGTCCCTTGCATAATTTATTGCCACTATTAAAATATTCTTGTGATTACATTATACTTGAAGCCCAATATAAAAAGCAAGTAATTTTTGCCGAATTGCCCAGAAGTTTATCGTAGTCCGACGAACAAAAAGGAACGTTCTCCGCTGGAAAATTACCGCCCGCTATGGCGCCTATTCGGCGCTGATTGGGCAGAACTTTTGGTATGGGGTCAAGAAAACCCCGTGTTCCGCTGTGTAAAACGGCAAAGCAATACCGAGAAATGAAAAATGGAAATTCGATTTCGTCATCACAAAGGAGATCACACGGTTTGCCAGAACACCCTGGAGGAGGACAGCGCGCTGCGGCTCATAATGGAGATGAAGACCTTGGAACGAAAAAAGCAAAAGGCCGGGAGACCGGCCCTTGAAAATTTCCGCCCAAAAATGTCAAAACCTGTGTTCTTTTCCGAAAAAGAACAGGGATATTGCCTTTATTTTGGGCTAAGCTATGGTTGCGGAAAAAACCGCGAACAAACGCAAAGGAGAGAAACGGTATGAAGAGCAACAGCAATCAGATCAATGTTCCCGAAGCGCGGCAGGCCATGGACAAGTTCAAGATGCAGGCTGCTTCCGAGGTTGGCGTCAACCTGAAGCAGGGCTACAACGGCGACCTGACCAGCCGGGAGGCCGGCTCCGTGGGCGGCCAGATGGTCAAGAACGTGACGCCCACGCGAAAGACGAGTTTTTGGCGAAACGACCGCACCGCCCCAGGGCATGCGGTGGAGGTTAGGTACATAGTTTGTATTACGGTATAGGAGGGAAATGAGATGAAAAAGCTCATCAAGTGCGAATTTAACATGGACACGGCCTGCGTGGAACTGCGGTTCTCCGATGGAAGCAGAATCGACATCGACACCATTGGCGTGGAAAACGAGGTAGCCGATAACCCCTATCAGCGCGGCGATCTGGACTGGCTGATCTATAATAAGCCGCTGGAATACGCCCAGCTTGTTTTGGGCAGAGAACTGGAGGGGTACATTCAAGGAACGGCAGAACATAGGTTGGAGGATTGAGAGAAGATGGCATTCCCTGTCAGTACTGAATCGCTGACAGGGAATGCTGTTTCATATTTTTATAGGATGCAGCCTATATTTTGAATCTTCCTCAAAAATAGCCATTTGATAGACCGGAATATTATGCTTGTTAGCAATCTGACAAAGTCTTTCTTTGTCCTCTTTCTTTATGTGCCGTCCAAGGTAAAGTGCACTTGGCTTTTTTATAACATGTGGATATTCTTCAGAATCTCCTCCTATATTGAAGTAAATTATCCTCCATTCTTTTTCAGGTTTCCAAGCGGTTGCCTTATGTATTAAAATTTTACCGCACATAAACTCATCCGGGCATGGTAGGCTGTGCTGGAGGATTTGATACAACTCGGGTGCGTTAGCGCAATTAAAAACTCGCTGAAGTGTTTGCTGCTGAAATAACCAATTTGCATATTCTGTAGCGTTTAGACGATCATCACTATAGATAACAGGAAGAGGACAGTATTTTTCAAAAGTCTTGTCGCGAAAATCGTAGGACACGGCAAACCCTGTTCCTTTTGCGTAGTATCCCCACATAGCAGGGGATTCGATTTCTGTCGTTAAACAGGCAACCTTTGCATTTTGTGTAACTTGACTTAAGAAAAGCATACGATTATCGAATTCATCAGTCACGAAGTTAAGAAATTCAGAAATCATGTTGCGCATTTCTTCAGATGGTAAATTTAACATTAAATCAACAAATCGATTAAAAATCTCTTCAGGAATCAAGCTCTTCACTCCAGGAACAACTGAGCCATGCTTGGCTGCATTAAAATATTCTCGGATTATTTCGGGAGCTATATTGTGATTCAATTCTCTTCTAATATAGTCTTTATCAAAATAGAGCAAACCATCAAAGTCGTCATTCATCCTATACGCCGGTGCAAATCCCAGGATATTCTGCTCAAACTCACTTATTTCTCGGTCTTTACATTCGCGAAAACGATACAGCTTTTCAGGTACATCATTTTTGAGGAAATTGGTTAATGGTTGATATCGCTGGCTCCTTTCCTCATATGATAAATTTCCCGGTATGACAATAGAATAGATCATTTCTCGATAAGCAGAAGAAGTCATAGTATAATCCTCTCGTTGGTTTTTCAAAGAAGGCCAGTAGTTTTGTGATTACACCCTTGATTTTACATCACGATTACCATCGTATTCATATTCTATCTCCATTAGATAAGGATTTAATATAATTTTCATAAAGACCCGGTCTGGGCCTCCATCTCAATTTATGAAAGATTAATTTCTGTGTTGTTTAGATGTGTTTTCTATTTGCGCCAGAATGAATATTTTGGCCTTTAAAGGTATAATATCGAAGCAATTAAGAGACCATTATGTTAAACTGACTGACGGAACAGATAGCTAAACAACAGGGTACTGAAAACGGCGATATGATAACATGGGTGGGTCATATAAAATATTGAGAACCTGGCAAAAAGATTGCATTGTATGAGGCGTTTTACAACTTACCTATAAGGTGCACAGGACGAGAAGCTGTGTTGCTATTTTCCAGTACATCTTTGTTGCTGTGATGAAGTGTTTATGTTTTCCAAACCTCAGCACCATCAAGTAGAAATCCATACAAGATCTTTTTTTCTAACTCGCTTGCTTCCTCCGATTTAATCCGGCTTTGAATTTTGGGTATGATAGCATCCTTGTGGGCAATAAAGCAATTCATATACTTTTCATACCGAGCAAAGTTTCCCCACATGTAATCTGAAAAATCTACTTGTGAATAGTCGAAGCTATCTGGATTCAGCAAAAACTGCAAATGTGGTCTTCCTTCAGACAATTCCTTCAAATCGCTTATGTCAGTTATCATATCAGTGATATAGAGAAGATAGGTGCATTCCAGCCTGGTTTCAACCAGATTGGAATATGAGCGCACACCTGTGACTTGTTCTCGACTGATTTTCAGTATTTCATTTAGAAATCCTTTAATTGAATTCTGACTCGGAGTCAACCATCCCGGAAAAACAAAGTCATAGATTGCCTCTATCGGCAACTGTGCAAAGTTTTCAGACAAAAAGCATTTATATTTCTGCTGGATCGTATCACCCATGATTTGCTGATAAAACAACCGCAATAGTATAACTTTCTTGTGGAAATCCTCTGTGGCGTCAATGAGATCTTGAATTTTGTTTGTAGTTTCTTCATCCTTCGATACAAAAAGCTCAATAAGATGACGCAGGCTGTTAAAATGTACATTTACCGCATACTCAAAGAATTTTTCGCCACCTACAATTTGACGAACAACCTCAAAATCAGCGGACAATGTTAATGAACTGCAAAGCTTTGCAAACTCTCTCAAGCTTTGACTGAAGTCCGGGCATCCTATAGAAAAGAAAATCGAAGCGACGGGTTCATTGTTTAACAGCTCTTCTACAGACGAAGCAATTTGCTTTTTTTCATCCTCACCCAAAGCTACTAAGTTAAGCAACAAAACTATATTGGAAAGTGCGGAAAAAGATGAGTATGAAAACCCATAAGTTTTTGTAGTCACAATAGAATGGCAAAGATTCTTAAAGCAATCAGTAAGGAATGCGACTTCATGCGCACCAGCATTCAACTGATGTACGTTATATGTTTTTACCAGCGCACATAATTCTTTCGTCGAAATAAATTTTGTTATAATATCAAAGTCAATATATTCCACGGAATATTTTTTGTTTTCAAACTGTACATTAAAAAAATTAGTTGGTCTTTCGGCTGCATCGCTGTTAGCGCACATAATGGCTTCAATATATGGCCTAAAGAAATCTTTTAAGTCTCGAAATCCTTGGTACAAAATATGGTTATTATAGTAGAAAAAGTACTGTGTTATAGCAAGCCGTTTTATTTCATAAATCTTTGCACATGATGTGCTGCCGATGTGGATCGTGCTTCTATCATGCACATCGCCTTTTAATTTTTGCAACGCCTCATGCATTGAAAGTCTTTTTTTGGAGTTGCTGTTGTAAATATCAAGATACTCAGAGAGCATTTCTCGTTCCCTTATCGATGCACAGTTTTGAATAAACTGCCTAACCTTGGTAGAGTCGAACCCACAAGGAAATGTTTTGAGCATCTCAATTACAGCAGAGTTATGTAGGTGAGCAACTTTTTGATTTGTTGGGAGTTCAGAATTGTCCATTTCCGCATGGCTTTTTAATATTCCACTATAGCCATCGACAATGCTCTCGTAAAAAAGCCTTTCATTCGATCTTAAGTCCTTGCACTCAGCATTAAATTTCTTTTCAATCTCATCATACTTGTTAAGAATATAGAGTTTAAAGATTTCACTTTTAAGTAAATCGTTGTTAGATAATTCCCCTATGTGAAACTGCATTTCTTTACGCTTATGGAGACAATATATTGACACTATACCAGCATTCAGGAATAATTGCTTCAGAGAATTTGCTTCTTCATCATCAGACTCCATAAATGCTGTTAGCCTTGTATAATCGCTTTCAGAGAATAGATGCAATTCCCAATCGATAACCTCGTAGCTTGTAACATGTAGTAGCTTTAGTATTTGCTCATAACTAACAAAGCCAAACTGAGACATAAAATTTACTGTATTTCCTATTGAAAAAAGATCCTTCTCTAAAGCCGGATTAGCGATTACTCTCAGGAAACTATAAAGTCGTTTTCCGATTTCATTTGATAAATCAGTTGGGATTCCTTTTATCAGCGGCATAGAATGGATATTGATTACCTTAATATTATGGCTGTTGAAATAAGATAACTGGGTATCATCGACATTTTCCTGATCCTGTACAAGATAGCCAACTTTTCTGTTTTCATCTAACGCTCCGTTTTGTGAACGCATGTAGTTTAGCCAGCTAAGAATCAGCTTGATGTTATAATCGTTTAACGAATATCCCAAAAACAGCACAATATGATCAGTCAGCAATGATTTGATGAAAAGTTCAATCAATACATGTTCTTGCGAGTAATCTAAGTAATCCTGCTCTTTAAGAACTATACTGGTAGGGTCGGACACATCTCCATGCATTTTGATGATGTACTTGCTTTTGTCAGCATTCAGCAAATCCTTATCATGGATAATTACTTGATACTGCTCGCAAAATATATTTTTTGATGTTTCGAGTAGCTGGTCATAATTTGTGGTAATAATATGCGCTGGATTTATATCAAAAATGGCAGATGATAATGGCGCGTCTACTGCTACAGCAGGAATACTCTTCATTAATACACGGTTATATAGGTCTTTATCCTTATTAAACACATGTTGCGGTATCTTTAGAAACTCATCAGTTGAAAAATCAGTTTTCAACACACATGTGGTTTTACAGCCTTCTATATTATGCCTGCAATAATTACATTTTGAGTAGTCAATTGCTTTTGCCATATTTTGAATCAGAGTATTCCAGCTGGGCATTCCAGCCACATTCTGAGATACCCCGGCACCGACAAAAATGGCCAATTTCCCCTGCTCTGCCTTTTCCCTAAAAAGGTCAATATATTTGAGTAGTTCCTCATGGCTCATAGGTGTTCTGTCTCCTTTTTCTATATTGCTACCTTACTTTCCCTCAAATCTCTCAGCCAACTGCATAAAGCTGGAATTTGGCATCACCTGTTTTGACGGTATAAACAGGTACCGCCATTCTTTATAGCCGTTTGCCTTGCCCCAGCGGGAGGCCACCTCGCAGTACTGGACGCCACGCTTTTTCTTGGCAATAACGTCCGGGTCGTTGAGCTTGTCCTCGCCCTTGACCTCCACCAAGTAAATTACGTCTTCTGTCTCCACTACGAAATCTGGCTCATAGAGATGCCCGTGGTTATAAGTAATATTAAATTCCTGGGGAGCAGGGCGGAGCCAGTTCTGCACGTCGGTGTCTGTCTCCAAGACACGGGCAAGCACCAGCTCCGGTCTGCTGTCAAACTTGGCTTCGCTGAACACGCCATGCTTGATCCCCTCAAACAATACGGACTGGATATTGCTCATATAATTATCAGAGAACAGATTCACCCGCTCGGAACAGCCATAGGACGGCAGCAGATTGTAGTTCCTTGTCCCCACCACTTCTTCCTGCAAAAAGCCGTTTTCACAATAGAAATGCTGGAGCATTTGCTTATAGATTTTGTTTCCGATATCGCGCTTGTACATCATGATGATGTTTTGCATTCCATTGACGCCGTATTGCGCCTCGTAATGGTCGCAGACCTGTGTGATCAGCTTGAAAAGTAGCGTGGAGCATTTTTCATAATCAATCTCTGGCTTCTGGCGAAGCTGTTCCAGAATGACCTTTTTGGGATTGTAACCCTCAAAGTCAATGGCATCGCCTTTGATACGCTGCCGGTCCTGCATATCCTCCAGACTTTGAATAAGCAGCTCGTTTTTAATGGGGACGTGGGTAAATTCTGCCAAATCCAAGTCGAAGTCCGTAAACACATATTCCTCCACGCCGGCATCCGTCACTTTGAGGCGTGGAATCGGAATGAATCCGTTTACAGCAGCGCGGTGTGTTTCCTCAGTTTGATAGAGGAGCCATGCGGCAAGGGGCATCTCATTCTCGCGGAAGGTCTGGCCCAAATCTTTGTCTTCAGCAACCTTCTGCCCAACGGTTTCTGCAATTTGCCGCGTCTGCTCCGGTGTGACGGTATGCTCCGGCGTGTGCTGGATGTGCTCCACCACTTCTCTTTTAATCAAATCGGCGGCCTTTTTGATCAGCGCATCGGTCTGTTCTGTCTTTTCAAGCCGGGTATAGGTATAAGCCTTTTCCAGTTCGGTGTCTGGCTCAAGGTTGATGGCCAGCT
Organism: uncultured Oscillospiraceae bacterium; assembly: GCA_947625945.1. Taxonomy (GTDB): domain Bacteria; phylum Bacillota; class Clostridia; order Oscillospirales; family Oscillospiraceae; genus Faecousia. Next base: position 1,415 of record CANQQI010000043.1, on the reverse strand, counting down.
GCGGATAGACCACCTCTTCCGGCTGGATCTCCTCAACCTTGATCACATTTCCGGCTTTGAAGATGGAGTCGCCGCGCTGGGCCTCTTCCAGAATATCCTGAAATTTGTCATGGGCAGTCAGCATCACGGCGTCCACATCCCGATCCCCGGTGCGCTCGCCATAGGGCAGACGGAGTCCTCGCCCAACCATTTGCTCCCGAAGGATCTTGGAAGCGGCTGTGCGGAGGGGCACGATGGTGTATAGATTGTTGACGTCCCATCCCTCTTTGAGCATATTGACGTGGATCACGATCTCAACGGGATTTTTGGGGTTTTCTACATCGAGCAGCAGACGGGTATTGGCCTCCGTCTCTGCTCCTTTTTGCTTGGAATGGATGACGATCGTTTTGTTTCGGTATACGCCGTCCCGGAATTCATCGGAACGGATATACTTCTCCACCCACGCCGCATGATCCGTATCTTTGCAGACCACAAGCATAAATGGCTTCACGATTGGTTTCTCGTGATTGACGGCATAGACTTCCAGCTTGCGTTTGGCATTTTCGTGGCAGGTAATCCCGTCCAGAAGCATCATCTTATCCAGCTGCACGTCCCCAAAGTTATAAAAATCAATATCGGAGCGGGTGACGGCAAAGGGCGTCCTGGTATATCCGTCCTCAATGGCCTTGGAGAGCGGGTATTCATAGACAACATTTTTGAACGGAACCTGTTTATTGCCCTTCGTGACAAGCGGGGTTGCGGTAAGCTCCAGGCCCAGCAGCGGATGCAATTCATTCAGGGCAGCGGCGCCGCGCTCCGCCCGGTAATGATGGGATTCATCCATGATGAGAACGAGATCGGGGAGCGAGGTAAGATACGCATAGAAGGAGTCTCCGATAATCTCGTTGACCTTTCTCATATTGGCGTCTTCTTTGTTGAATTTATCGATGTTATAAACGAAAATGCGAATGTCAGATTCAAAAAACGAAATTTGCTTCGTCTTGTAATCATCGTCTGTGATGATCTGCGGCGCTATGCTGAAGCAGCCGAGGCCGCGAAAAACATATTTTGGGCTGTTGAAATCCGACAGGTCCCGTTTCAGCTTGTCATAGATCGTGGTATTGGGCGCTACGACGAAGTAATTTTTGATGTTGTGCTGGGTATACAGATAGGCGATAAAGGCGCCCATCAGCCGGGTCTTGCCCACGCCAGTGGCAAGAGCGAAGGTCAGCGACATAAACTCCCGCTCAAAATCCGTGCAGATCGGGTACATGGCATGGACAGCTCCGAGTGCACCCCGCAGATTCATCCCTTTCCGCAGGGTGACGCTGTTCAGGATATCTTCCAGAATTTTGAGGGAGGCGGTCTGCGGCTTGCGCAGCGACATGACGCCGCTGATGTAATCGGTTGTATACTGGGGAAAACGGTCAGTCATC
>CANQQI010000042.1 GCA_947625945.1 uncultured Oscillospiraceae bacterium | reverse complement strand
TTTTGTGAAAGCTGCTGTATAATCACCCCTGGACAATTTAATAATGGGAGAAGAAGTAATGATGTTGTAACGCCGCGAAACGCGGCGGAAGGAGAATCGCAATGAAGAAGCAAATCCTTGCCCTTTTCCTGGCGGTGGGCGTCCTCGCGGGCTTACTCGGCGGTTGCCGGGAAGCCACGCCTCAGAACTCCACAGCCAGCAGCACAAATGCCCCTTCTTCCCAGGCGCCCCAAAAGGCGGAGATCGCCGTGGGGATCGCCCAGGACCTGGATGATAGTCTTGACCCGTATCAGATGACGGCCGCAGGAACTAGAGAGGTCATGTTCAACGTCTTTGAAGGGCTGGTAAAGCCCGACAGCCAGGGGAATTTTGTCCCGGCGGTGGCGGCGTCTTACACCGTTTCCACCGATGGCTGCACCTACACTTTCCCCCTGCGGGAGGGGGTGACCTTCCACAATGGGAAGGAATGTACCTTTGAAGACGTGCTCTATTCCTTCCAAACCTGCGCCGCCGTCACGGTCAATTCTTCCGTGGCAGCGGCGCTTTCCAATGTGGCGGACATCCGGGAGGAGAACGGCGGCGCGGTGATCACCCTGACGGCGCCGGACCCGGACTTCCTCAGCATGGCCGCCAGCGTCTACATCGTGCCCAAGGACTACGACGGCCAGGCCACCGCCCCGGTGGGCACCGGCCCCTTCCGGTTCGTCTCCCGGAGCATCCAGGAGAACGTGATCCTGGAGCGGTTTGACGGGTACTATGGCGCGAAACCCGCCCTGGAGCGGGTGACCTACCGGATTTTCTCCGACGGCAACGCCCTGTTCACCGCCCTGAACAGCGGGGCCCTGGACCTGGTGGCCCATCTGACCGTGGACCAGGTGGCGAGCCTGACCAACGGCTACCAGATTTTGGAGGGGACCATGAATCTGGTCCAGGCCATGTACCTAAACCACGCCAAGGAACCCTTCGACAATGAGCTGGTCCGCCAGGCCCTGTGCTACGCGGTGGATGTGGACGCCATGCTGGCCCTCACCGCCGACGGCCACGGCGCCAAGGTGGGCTCCTCCATGTACCCGGCCTTCGGCAAGTACTTTGACCCCGCGCTGGCGGACCGCTATCCCCACGATGTGGAGAAGGCCAAGGCCCTCCTGGCCCAGGCCGGCTATCCCGACGGCTTTTCCTTCACCCTCACGGTGCCCAGCAACTACGCCCCCCATGTGGACACGGCCACGGTGATCGTGGAGCAGCTGAAGGAAGTGGGCGTGGAGGCCAAGCTGGAGCTGGTGGAGTGGGAGACCTGGCTCTCCGAGGTCTACGCCGGCCGGAATTTCGAGGCAACCCTGGTGGGCTTTGACGCCAGCACCCTCACGGCCTCGGCCATGCTGGCCCGGTGGGTCACCGGCGACGGGAAGAACATGATCGGCTATTCCAACCCGGACTACGACGATGCCTACGCCGCCGCCCGGGACCCGGCCCACACCGAGGAGGAGCAGACCGCCTATTACCGGCAGTGCCTGGAGATCTTGAGCGACACCGCCGCCAACGTGTACCTGCAGGACCTGGCGGATTTTGTGGCCATCAATCCGGCGCTGACGGGCTACGCCTTCTATCCCCTGTATGTCATGGATATGTCCACCCTGTCTTTTCAGTAGGCAATAGAAAGGAGGCTTCGGCGTGAAGACCCTGTTTTCCAAATTCGCGGCTCTCATTATTACATTGTTCCTGGTCTCCGCCCTGGCCTTCTTTGCCTTTGCCCTGATCCCCGCCGACCCCGCCACCACCATGCTGGGCTCCGAGGCGACTCCGGAGGCGGTGGCGGCGCTGCGCTCCCAGCTGGGCCTGGACCGGCCCCTGCCGGTACGGTATTTCGAATGGCTGGCAGGCTTCCTCCGGGGCAATTTGGGGGAGAGCTACCTCTACCGCATGGATGTGGGGCAGATGCTCTCCGGCAAGATCGCGGTGTCGGCCCTGCTAACGACGCTGTCCTTTCTTTTGACCGTGGCGCTGTCCATCCCCCTGGGGGTGCTGGCGGGAAGTGTGCGGAACCGGTACTTAGACGCCGCCGCCGTGGGGCTTAATCAGCTGGTGATGAGCGTGCCCCCCTTTTTCCTGGGGATCCTGGCCTGCTATGGGCTGGGCATCGTCCTGAAATGGTTCACCCCCGGAGCCTATGTGTCCCCGGAGAAGGACTTCTGGGGCTGCGTCCGGTATCTGATCTTCCCGGCGCTGTCCATTGCCATTCCCCGGTCCGCCATGGCGGTGAAGCTGCTCCGCAGCTCTATCCGGGACCAGCTGGGGCAGGACTACATCCGCACCGCCCGGAGCCGGGGGGCCTCCGAGACCTCCATTTTGCTCCGGCAGGTGCTGCGCAACGCCCTGCTGCCGGTGATCACCTTTTTGGCGGTGTCTCTGGCGGAGATCATGACCATGAGCATCCTCATCGAGCAGGTTTTCAGCATCCCCGGGGTGGGGCAGCTGCTGCTGTCCAGCGTGTCCAACCGGGACTATCCGGTGGTGCTGGCCATCGTCATGCTCCTGGCCGCCTGGATCGTTACCATCCACTTCCTGGCGGATCTGCTGACCCGGTTGGCCGATCCCCGGGTCCGGCTGGGATAGGGGGGCAGGCATGAAGCAAAGAGGAAACCCCATGCTCCTGTTCGGCGGCGTCGTCAGCCTGCTGACGGTGAGCGCCGCCCTTCTGGGGGCGTTTTGGACGCCCTATAACCCCACGGCGGTGAGCGCCGCGGAGAAATTCTGCCCGCCCTCCCTTGTCCACCTGCTGGGGACCGATAATTTCGGCCGGGACGTGTTCAGCCGGGTTCTCCAGGGCATGGGGGCCAGCCTGCTCATCGCCGCCTGCGTGGTGGCCATCGGCTGCCTGCTGGGCACCGCCATTGGGTGCCTGTGCGGCTATTTCGGCGGCCCGGCGGATTTCCTGCTCACCCGGCTGTGCGACGTGGTCACCGCCTTTCCCTCGGTGCTGCTGGCGCTGGTGGTGGTCAGCCTGGCGGGCCGGGGGACGGTCCAGATCGTCCTGGCCCTGGGGGTGCTGTTCATCCCCAGCTTTGCCCGGCTGGTCCGGGGGGAGGCGGCCCGCTGCCGGGACGCCAGCTACATTCAGAGCGCCCGGCTCATGGGCGTCTCCCATGGCCGGATCCTGCTGGCCCACATCCTGCCCAACCTGCGGGGAGTGCTGGTGCCGGCCATCGTCATCGGTTTCAACAACGCCATTTTAAGCGAGGCCAGCATGAGCTTTCTGGGCCTGGGGGTGCAGCCCCCCTTTCCCAGTCTGGGCTCCATGCTCTCCGACAGCCAGACCTATTTGCAGCGGGCCCCCTGGTACGCGTTCAGCGCCGGGGCGGCCATTGCCCTGCTGATTTTGGGGTTCAGTCTGCTGGGAGAGGGGCTTCAGCGCCGCCGCCGGGCGTAAGGAGGGAGCGTATGCTGCAAGTTGAGCATCTTTCGGTCCGATTCCCTGGCGGGGCGGCCCCCGCGGTGGAGGATGTGAGCTTTCATCTAAACCGGGGGGAAATTTTGGGCCTGGTGGGGGAGAGCGGCAGCGGAAAATCCGTCACCGCCCAGTGTCTGGCGGGGCTGCTGCTCCCCGACGCGGAGGTCACCGGCTCTATTCATCTGGAGGGGCAGGAGCTGACCGGAGCGTCCCCCGCCCAGCTTCGGGCCATTCGGGGGAAAGAGGTGGCCATGGTGTTCCAGGAGCCCATGACCAGCCTGAACCCGGTGCTGCCGGTGGAGCGGCAGGTGGAGGAGGCTCTTCGGATCCACACCCGCCTGAACGCGCGCCAGCGCCGGGACAGAGCCCTGGCAGCCATGGCGGAGGCCGAGCTGCCGGACCCGGCGGCCCTGGGCCGCCGCTATCCCCACCAGCTCTCCGGAGGCCAGCTCCAGCGGGCGATGATCGCCGCCGCCCTGGTGTCGGAACCCAAATATTTGCTGTGCGACGAGATTACCACCGCCCTGGACGTAACGGTGCAGGTCCAGATCTTGGACTTGCTGGCCCGAATTGCCCGGGAGCGGAATATGGGGGTGCTGTTCATCAGTCACGATCTGCGCCTGGTGAAAAAGCTCTGCCACCGGGCCCTGGTGATGCGCGGCGGCAGGATCGTGGAGACCGGCACCGTGGAGGAGCTGTTCCATGCCCCCCGGGAAGCGTATACCCGGCGGCTTTTGGACGCCATTCCCACCCGGGAGAGCAAGCTGCGATAAGGAGGAGCCATGCGCGTATTGGAAGTGGAGTGCCTTTCGGCCTGGTATACCCAGGGAAGGACCCGGCAGCCGGTGCTGCAAGACGTGACCTTCCACCTGGACCGGGGGGAGGTTCTGGGCCTGGTGGGGGAGAGCGGCAGCGGAAAATCCACCCTGGCCCGATCGATTTTGGGCCTGCACCGGGACTGGGAGGGCCGGGTGCGGCACTATACCCCCCGCCCCCAGATGATCTTTCAGGACCCCTACCGCAGCCTGAACCCGGCCCACACCCTGCTCTGGACCCTGACTGAACCCCTTCGGGCCGCCGGCGTTCCCCCTGTACAGCGGCAGGAACGGGCCATGGCGCTGCTGGATCGGGTGGGCCTGGCGCCGGAGCTGGCCCACCGCTATCCCCAGGAGCTCTCCGGGGGCCAGCGCCAGCGGGTGGCCATTGCCGCTGCGGTGATCGCCCGCCCCGGTCTGGTGGTGGCCGACGAGCCGGTGAGCGCCCTGGATGTGACGGTGCAGCGGCAGATCTTGGAGCTGCTGATGGATCTCAAACGGGAGTACGGCTTCAGCTGCCTGTTCATCAGCCACGACCTGGGCGTGATCTATCAGATTTGCGACCGGGTGCTGGTGATGGAGGGGGGCAAAATCGTGGAGGAAAACGACACCGACGCCCTCTTTTCTGCGCCCAAGCATCCCTTCACCAAAAAGCTGCTGGAGGCAGCGGAATAAAAATTGCCGCCGGAATTTCCGGCGGCGATTTTTGGCGTTTTTGGTCAGACGGCGTTCAGGATGCCGATGAACACCGGCAGGTTGGTTTCGCTGTGGATGATCATGTAGACAAAGGGCCGGTCTAGCTGGACGGATTTGTAGCCGTTCGGATCCAGGGCGCCGGCGGCGTCCATCATCACCGCCGTGGCGGCCCCAGCCCGGGTGCCCATGGCGGTGAGGGTCAGGCTGGTCTTGTGAACCACTTGGCCGATGTAGAGGGGCATGGGGCTCATGTGGGAAAAGTCCGCCGTGTCCGCCTCGAAGGCGTCGGGCATCCCCATGGCCGTCAGAATCTCCTTCAGGGCGTAGTCTCCCTCCACCTGGAACATGGGCATGCTCAGATGCACGTCCGCCGCCTCCGCGCCCTCCAGCAGGGCCTGGAGCGATTCCCCGTCCAGGCCGGCAAGCACCTCCTCTGGGGTGACGCCCTCCTTGGGCAGCAGGGCCACGAAGGCAAAGTCTCCGCCGGCATAGTCCTTCCGGAAGCCGGTGGCCAGCTGGTTTTCCAGGTAGACCGACTCTGTCCCGTACAGGAAATCCGTCTCCTTCACGGTCCCGTCCGCCTGGGTGAAGTCGGCGGGGCCGATCTGGTCCTCCCGGAAGGGCTCGACCCATTCCGAGTCAAAGGAAAGGGCGTTGACCAGGCACATCACCGTCTCCTGGGGCAGGTCCGACAGGATTTCTTCAATTTGCCCGTCGGTCTGCTTTTTGACCCACTGGTTGATCTGCTCCAGGGTGGCTCTGGTGAAGGGCTGGCGGAACAGCTCCGCGCCGTACCAGTCCCGGAGGGCCGTCTCGAAATCCGGCCGGATGGGTACCAGCTCCTCCGTCTCACACCAGACGGCGTTGGCAATGTTCAGCGCCCCGCTCTCCAGCGCCGCCTGCCGCAGGCCGGAGAGGTAGCCGTTGAGCCGGTCTACCGGGGCGCCCAGCACTGATTCCATCTGCTGCCGGGTCTCCCCGGCGGCGCCGTTGGCGGTCACGGCCAGGGCGAACAGCACGCTCATGGGGGACACCAGGGTATTTTCACCCTTTTTCGCCGCCGCGCTGGTCAGACGCAGGGCAAAATCCGCCGCCTGGACCCGGTCCTCCCGGGAGACGGCCGCCGGGACCAGGGGCGGCAGGGTCCCGGGGTCCGGATGGGTGGCGGGCGGCTGGGTGGACGGTGCCTGGGAAGCTGTGGGCGCTTGGGAGTCGGTGGGCTGCTGGGAGCTGGTAGGCGCTTGGGTCCCGTTGGGGATCGCCTGGGCGCAGCCGGTGAGCAGCAGGGCCAGGGCCAGAAGCAATGCAAACTTTTTCATGTTTCTCCTCCTTGAATTTCAAAGACGAGATAGCTTCCGTCCGGATCTGGGGGCTGGCACAACAGCGTGACGGTGTCCCCCGGGGACCAGGGCCGGTCGGGAATAAGCCCCTCCGCCAGACGGACCAGAACGGTTTCCCCCACCAGCTGGGACCCATACGGGCCGGCGTCCTCCACCCGGACCCAAAAGCCGCCCTCCGCCGCCTCCGTGATGGTCACGGTCAATTTCAGCGCCTCGTCTGTAACAATAAAATCACCCGGCAGGCCGTCGGCACTGGGGTCGGACCCGGCGGCATGGTCCTCTCCATCAGCGGGGGCCGGCGGCAGGGTCCCGGCGGGGGCGGCGGTCTGGGCCGCCGGGGCGGAGGTGCTCTGGGATGTGGCAGTTATCGGCCCGCCGGCCGGGAGCCCGGTAGACTGGGGGCCGCCGGCAACCTGGTCCGGCCCGGGTTGCCACACCCGGAAGGCAAAGATCGTCACCGCCAGCGCCAGGCAGGCCGCCAGGGGCAGCAACAGAGGCTGCTTCCGCCTTTTCCGGGCCTGTTCCGCCCCAGATAGCAGCGCCGGGTCGATTTCGCCCAGGGCGTCTAGGAGTTCGTCAGGGTTCATAGGTCGAATCCCTCCTTTTGCAGATGGGTTTTCAGGGCCGCCCGGGTGCGCCAGAGCAGGCTTTTCACCGCCGGCACGGTCATGCCGTTCTTGACGGCCACCCGCTCCAGGGGGTCAAAATAGAAATACCGGCACAAAAATACCCGCCGGGTCCGCTCCGGCAGCCCCCGCAAAAAATCCTCCAACGCCCGCGTTAGCTCCTTCCGCTCCAACGTCCGGGCCGGGTCCCCACCGCCGGGGAGAATTTTGGCCAGCTCTTCCAGGGACAGGGCGTATTCCGACGGTTGCCGCTTTGCCCGGCTATTTCGGCGGAACCGGTCGATGGCGATCCGGCGGGTCAGCTTGCCCAGGTAGGTCCCCAGCTTTTCCGGGCGCTGGGGCGGGATGGAGTTCCAGGCGGCCAGGTAGGCGTCGTTGACGCTCTCCCGGCAGTCCTCCCGGTTAGGAAGGATATTCCGGGCGATGGATTCCAGGTAGCGGCCGTATTTTTCCTGGGTCCGGGCGACGGCCTCCTCGCTCCGGGCGAAATACAGCGATACGATGACTTGATCCTCCATGTGGTTCCTCCCTTCCGGGGAAAAGCGCTTTTCACTCCTCTACTCGTCAAAAAACAGGCCGGGTTGCGCCTTCCCAAAAAATTTTTTTGCCCCGGCGCGCCGGGGCAGGTTCAGATCAGAAATAAAATGACCAGCAGCTTGCACCCCGCCCCCAGGGCCAGGGCCAAAAAGGCGGTGGTAAACAGCAGACGGCAGGCGGCGGGAATGTCCTCCGGGGTGATCTCCCGGAGGGGGTCGCCAATGAAGGGCTTTTTGTGAAGCACCCCGTGGTACCAGGCGTCCCCCGCCAGCCGCAGGCCCAGCAGCCCGGCGCAGACGGACTCGGTCTGGGCGGAGTTGGGGCTGGCGTGGTTCAACCGGTCCCGGCGGAAAATCCGCCAGCCGTTTTTCACGTTCAGATGGTCCAGGGCCCCGGCCAGGAGCATGGTAAGGGCGGTGAGCCGGGCGGGAACGAAGTTAAATAGGTCGTCCATCTTCGCCGGGACCAGGCCGATATGGGTGTAGGGCGGGTCGGTGTAGCCCAGCATGGAGTCCATGGTGTTCACCGCCTTGTAGAAAAAGCCCAGTGGCGCGCCCCCCAGCAGCAGGTATAATAGCGGCGCCACCACCCCGTCGGAGGCGTTCTCCGCCACGGTCTCCACGGCGGCCCGGGCCACGCCCTTCTCGTCCAGCCGCTCCGTGTCCCGGCCCACGATCATGCGCACCGCCTGGCGGGCGTCCGCCAGCGTGCCGTTTTTCAGAGCGTAGTAGACCTTCATGCTCTCGTCCCGCAGGGAGCGGGTGGCCAGGATCTGCCAGCACATGAGGCTCTCCAGCCCCAGGCCCAGCCAGACGTTCCACCGGTAGGCGAAAAACAGCAGAAAAAAGGGAAGAAGAAAGCTCAGCCCCGCCGTGACAATCCACAAAAATCCCCCGGCCAGCCGCTCCCCGGCGAGGGTTTTGGGCAGCAGGCGGCGCAGGCCCTTTTCCAGCAGGGAAATGGTCCTCCCCATCCCCGCCACGGGGTGGGGAATGCTGTGGGGGTCCCCCAGCACCAGATCCACGGCAAAGCCCAGCAGCAGGGCGTACAGACTGTATCGCATGGGCGGCTCCTTTCCGGCGGTTTTCTTTATTTTATTTCCGGGCGGGGCGTTTGTCAAGCGGCGGCTTGCAAAGGCCGCGGCGATGTGGTACAATGGCGAAAAGATAAGGCGGCAGGCGTATTTTACCGCCTGCCGGAAATCAGGAAAAGCAAGGGGAACGGACATGGAGCATCAACTGCGGCGGCTGCTGGCCGCCATCTCCCCCCTGGACGAAGGGGCCATGAACGACGCCCGGCGGCGGCAGGCGGAGCTGGCCAAGCCCCCCGGCAGCCTGGGGCGGCTGGAGGAGCTGTCCGTTCAGCTTGCGGGCGTCACCGGCCGGGTCCGGAACCGGATCGAAAAAAAGCATCTTCTGGTCTTTGCCGCCGACAACGGCGTGGCCGCCGAGGGCGTCTCCAGCGCCCCCCAGAGCGTCACGCTTCAACAGACCGTGAATTTGACCCGGGCCAAGACCGGGGCCTCGGTGCTGTGCCGCCACTTTGGCTGCGGCGTCACGGTGACGGATGTGGGCGTCCTGGGCCCGGTGCCGGAGCCCAAGGTCATGAACCGGAAGGTTCGCCATTCCACCGGCAATATCGCTGTCGGCCCCGCCATGACCCGGCAAGAGGCGGTCCAGGCTATCCTGATCGGGGCCCAGACCGCCGCCGAGACCCCCGCCGACGTGCTGGGGGTGGGAGAGATGGGCATTGGCAACACCACCACCTCCGCCGCCGTGCTGGCCTGCCTGCTGTCCGTGCCGGTGGAGGCCGTGGCGGGGAAGGGCGGGGGCTTGACGGAGGCGGCCTTTGAGAAGAAAAAGGCGGTGATCGCCCAGGCCCTGGCGGTGAACCGGCCGGACCCTGCCGACCCGGTGGAGGTCCTTTCTAAGGTGGGCGGGCTGGATATCGCCGCCATGTGCGGGGCCTTTTTGGGAGCGGCGGCCACCCGGCGGCCGGTGGTGATCGACGGGTTCATTTCCGCCGTGGCGGCGTTGTGCGCCTGGCGGCTGTGCCCCTTGGTTCGGGGGTATCTGATCCCCTCCCATGCCTCCTTTGAGATCGGCTACCGCCTGGCTATGGAGGCCATGGGCCTAAAGCCCATGCTCCTGCTGGAGATGCGGCTGGGGGAGGGCAGCGGCTGCCCCCTGGCCTTTGAAATTTTGAGCGCCGCCTGTGCCATTCTCAACGACATGGCCACCTTTTCCCAGGCGGGGATCGACGATGGGTATCTGTCCGACATCCGCCGGGGGGATTCCTTTACCGTGGAGGAAAAGCCATGAAGATTCTGATTGCCGGGGGTTCCAAAAGCGGCAAGTCCGACTATGCCCAGACCCTGGCGTTGACCCTAGCGGGGCCGGGGCGGCGGTTTTATGTGGCCACCATGATCCCCTTCGACGCCGAGGACCAGGCCCGGATCGCTTCCCACCGAGCCCGCCGGGCAGGGCTGGGCTTCGAGACGGTGGAGGAGCCCCGGCATTTGCTCCGGTGCCTGGAAAATGGGCCGGGGGCGTACCTGATTGACAGCGTCACTGCCCTGCTGACCAACGCCCTGTTTCCTCAGGAAAAGGACTACCGCTTTAGTCCTAAGGAGGGGGAGCGGTGCCTGTCGGAGCTGTTGGCCTTCGCCCGGCAGACGGAGGACGGGGTATTCGTGATGGACCTTATTTTTTCCGATTCCTGCCGGTATCCAGCCGAGACGGAGCACTTCCGCCGCCTGCTGGGCGCGGCGGGGCGGCGGCTGGCGGCCCTCTGCGACACGGTTTTGGAGGCGTCGGCGGGCCGAATTTTCATCCACAAGGGGGCGCTTCCAAAATGAAACGGCTTTTAAAGGCCCTTGCCATGTGCCAGAGCATGTTCTGCGCCCTGCCGGTGCCGGGGAATTTCTGGGACGAGGAGGCCCGGCCCCTGATGCTCCTGTTTTTGCCCCTGGTGGGGCTGGAGATTGGGCTGTTGTGGCAGGGCCTGGCGTGGCTCTGCGGCGTTTTGGGGCTGCCGGTGCTTTTGACCGGGCTTTTCCTGTGCCTGTTTCCCTACCTGATCACCGGGGGCATCCATCTGGACGGCTTTATGGACGTGGCCGACGCTATGGGCTCCTGCCGGGACCTGGAAAAGCGCCGGGCCATTTTGAAGGACCCCCACATCGGCTCCTTTGCGGCCCTGGCATTGGGAATGGCGCTGCTGTCCGGCTTCGCCCTGCTGAGCCAGGGGGGACGGGGGAGCCTCTGGCTGATCCCGGTGGTGAGCAGGTGCGGCTCGGCCCTGGCGGTGACGGGCCTGCGGCCCATGTCCGGCAGCCAGTACGCCGGGGCCCGGCCCCCGGCGTGGCAGAAAGGAGTCCTTCTGGCTGCCTTGGCGGCGTCTGGGATCGCGGCATGGTTTTTTGGGTCGGTTCCTGCCTATTTGGGCGGGATCGCGGGGTATTTTCTGGCGGCGGCGTGGGCCTACCGGGGCCTGGACGGCATGAACGGCGACGTGGCGGGCTACGCCCTGACCGTCTCGGAGCTGACGGCGCTGGCCTTCGCGGTGTGTTGGGAGGCGGTCGGATGGTGCTGATTTTTGGCGGGGCGTACCAGGGAAAAAAGGACTTCGTCCTGGCTCAATTTGGGCTAAAAAAGGACGATATCTGCGTCTGTTCGCCGGAAAACGCCCCGGATTTTACAAAAAAGTGCCTGGCAAACGCGGAGAATTTTGTCTGGTACTGTCTAAACCGAGGCGTGGACGAAATGAATTATTTTCGATGCAACTCGGCGCTTTTTGAGGACAAAATCTTCATTTTCCGGGACATTTTTTGCGGGGTGGTGCCTTTGTCGAAAGAGGAGCGGGCCTGGCGGGAAGCCACCGGCCGGGTCATGCAGTACCTGGCGGGGAAGGCGGACCGGGTGAGCCGCATCTTCTGCGGATTGGAGCAGCGGCTCAAATGACCATCTATCTCATCCGCCATGGGGCCACGGCGGCCAACGAGGCCCATCTTTACTGCGGCGCCACCGACCTGCCCCTCTCTCCCCGAGGGAGGGCGGCGCTTGCGGCTCTTTCCTATCCGCCCCTGCCGGAGGCCGTGTATTACACCAGCGGGCTTCTCCGCTGCCGCCAGACCCTGGCGCTGCTCTTTGGCCCGGTGGCGGCCCAAACGGTACCGGCGCTGGCGGAGATGAACTTCGGGGCCTTTGAAATGAAGAGTTACGAGGAGCTGAAAGGAAACCCTGCTTACCAGGCGTGGCTGACCGGGGACAACGAAAAAAATCCCGCCCCCGGCGGCGAGAGCGGCGAAGGAATGACCTGCCGGGCCCTGGCGGCCTTCCGAACAATCGCGGAAAAAGGGGAAAACGCGGTGATCGTGACCCACGGCGGGGTACTGGCGGCGGTGATGGCGGACCTTTTCCCCGGGGAGGGGAAAAACCGCTACCAGTGGCAGCGGCCTCCGGGCCTGGGCTACCGGCTGGAATGGACCGGGGCCTGGCGTTATGAGCTCCTCCCGGAAGGCCGGGAGGGGGAATAATAGGGGGATGAAGATTCAAAAGACGCCCCCATGCTTTTGCCCGAAGGGCCGAAGCATGGGGGCGCTTTTTGAATTGGACCGAGAATAACGGGGCTTTTACTGGGGATCGTCCCAGCCGATCTGGCAGGATTGCTTGATACAGATGCCGTCGTCACGGCAGTAGAAGGCGTAGGCATAGGCGTCCTCCCGCTGGAACAGGGTCCGGCTGACGCCTGCGGCAGAGGCCGTCTCCAGGAGGATATATTGGGTGTCCGGAAGGACGTCGAGACACTCCGGCAGGGCGCCGGGCTGGTAATCCGACTCGTCCAGCAGCGTATGGCCGCCGCCGAATTGGAGGAGGGCGGTACGTTCCGGCCTGTCAATCAGCTGGACCGTCACCTCCACCTCCGTGCCGGAGGAGAAACCGGCGCCGTCGTCTGTGGAGGCTTCCCGGTTTTCCGAGAGCTTGGTGGTCCAGGATGCGCCGGGGATCTCCTGGCTGTCCCAGAATACGCCGTGGCCGCTGACGACATAGACCCGGCCATCGGGCGACTGGTAGACGGGATTAAAATAGAGGCGGTCCAGGCCGTTGCCGGAGGCAACGTAAATCGTCCCCTTCAGCGAGATGTGTTCCCCCTGGTCTGTGGACAGGAACGAGACGCCGGCGTCGGAGATTCCCTCGTCCACCGTGGTGCCGCTGTAGGAACCGTCCTCGTCCGTGATTTGCGGGGCGATCAAGCGAATGCCGTCCACACCGTCAAAGACATATTCCTTGCCTACAAAGAACTCGCCGGTCTCCTCGTCGGTATGAAGGATTTCCGTAAGGGTGGCATAGAGCCGCCCCTGATATTTTGCGGTCTCCGCTTCGCTGATCTGGCCGCCTTCAACCAGCAGCCCCATGTGATCGTTGAGGAACTGCTCCTCGTCCAGCAGGTCCAGATATTCATTCGTGATCAAAACGCCGATCAGACGGTCGGCATCCGTGCTTTCCGGCGCGGCGGCGTCCGCCAGCCGGATCACGCCCGCCGCGCCCAGCAAAAAGGCGGTTAAAAGCAAGCAGCAACCGATGATGATAATCTTATTCGTTTTCATCGCTTTCCTCCAAATTTCCGTCAAATTTGAGAATATCCCCCACGTCGCATTGCAGGTAATAGCAGATCTTATTGATCGTACCGAATCGGATGCCCTTGGCCTTCCCGCTGCGCAGAATGGAAAGGTTCGCCTCCGTAATGCCAATGAGTCCGCACAGCTCCTTGGAAGTCATGTCGCGCTCCTTTAAAATCTGCTCCAAACGCACCTTGATTGCCATAGGCCACCCCGCTTAGATAAACAGGTTGTTGTCGTCCCGGAGGCGCTTGTTTTCGATCAAGAGCCGGGCGAACAGTAGGATCAGGACGGTCAGGCCAATGCTGAGAATCGGGATGTTCACCGTGACTGAGACGTCGGTAAGCCGACGCGTCAGGCAGATCTGAAGAATATTGGAGGCCGCGGTCAGGGCCGTAGTGACTCCCAGGGCCAGGCAGCAGACATTGCTCAAGCGCCCAGCGGATTCCACGATGCCGTCCTGCTCCTCGCTGCGGACGACGGTCAGCAGGTCCGCCGCAAGGGTGACGATGAGGATATCAAATCCGTAGGGAATCAGCTCCGCAAGCAGACGAAAAACGCCGAAGCAGGTGTCCGCGTCGAGCCGGGCCCCGTCCTGAAGGGCCAGGGCTCCGGTTGAGATAGAGAGGGCTCCGGCCCCGGTAAAGAGGACGCACAGGACCTTCAAAATCGTTTGCATATACGCCAGGAGCTGATTCCTGTCCCCCAGCCGAAACAGCCGAATGAGCCGCAGGACCAGATACAGAACCACCACTGCCCAGACGCAGACGCCGAAAACCGACTTGATCATCTTGGTATATTCGGGAAAGCCTTGGGCCAGGGGCGGGAGGAAGAGGCTGGGACTGACCATGCCATAGAGCGCCAAGAGGAGGACGGCGGAGAGCAGGTATAATGCCGCCCGCTCCCACCGGGTCTCCTTCCCGTGGCCGTACCGCAGGGCGCACAGGGCCGGGACCCCGGAGAGGCCGACCCAGGCGGCCACCGCCGCCCCGTTCCCCACGGGCCCCAATTTGGACAGGGCTGCCAGCCCCCAGCCGATCTGCTCCAAGGGGAACGCCAGCATGGAAGAAAAAAGACCGGGAAAACGGGCGGTCAGGACCGCAAGCCCAGCGACCAATACCGCCGTGCAGACGCACGCGAGGAGCAATTTTCCTCTTTTCATGGGATCATCTCCTAAAATTATTGTTTTACAATAATCATTATAGCACGGAATTATCGTTTGTCAATAATTTTTTGGATTTTTTCAAAAAAAGCAGGCGGCATGGCTAAGCCATACCGCCCGCTCGCGGCTTTGCGGCTGCCCGGCGGGAGCCGGGGGTTTACTTGGAGCGCTTGCGGTCCTTGGGCTTTTTCTCCTTGGGCTTTTTCCGCAGCAGATAGACGCTGATGCCCACGCCCACGGCGGAGGCGCCAAGCAGAACAAACAGGACCACGAAATTGGTTTCGTCGCCGGTCTTGGGCGTGTCATTGGGGGAAGCCTGGGGCCGCACGGGAGGAACCGTGGGGGGATCCTGGGCCGGCTCCTGACCGGAGGGCTGGGAGGGGGAAGCGGCCACATGGGGCTCTCCAGGGCTGGGCTGGCCCTCTTTGGGCAGATCCTCCTTGGGCAGCTCCCTGCTTTCCTGCACTACCTCGGTCTGGCCAAGCAGGGCCTCCTGTTCCAGAGTGCTGTTGGAGATGAAATCCACATGGAAAGCGCTGTTGGTCTTCAGATCGTCGATCATATCGGGGGTGATGGTGAAGTCGTAGGCGCTGGCGTTTTCCGGATCGACGGTGTAGATCTTATCCGCCACGCGGATGGACTCGATCTGGTAGCCCTCCTTGGCGCGGATGCGGACGGTCTTCTCCTCGCCCGCCCGCATTTGCAGCAT
>CANQQI010000041.1 GCA_947625945.1 uncultured Oscillospiraceae bacterium | reverse complement strand
GCGTTTCCCCGCTGGTCCGGGTTGTCTCCGGCAATGAGCAGCAGAAGCAGGACCACCATTAAATCTCCCGTGTCGAAATCCGCCGGCAAAAGCTGGCGAAGAAAGCCGTCTACGCTCTGAGAAGCCGGACGGTGGGGAGACTGGTTCTGCTGTTCCCGCTGAGGCGGCTGACTCCGGGTTATGGGCCGCTCCTGGGAAGGGACGGCGGTTTCCCGCCGGTCATGAGCCTCCCGGTCCGGCTGGGGCGCGGGCGCGTCCCTTTCCCGGGCAGACTGCTGAGGCGGCTGGGGAGCGGGGATCACCGGCTCCTGGACCCGCTGCCGGCGGTAGGAGCCATCGGGCTGGGGTAGATAGCGGTTGTACATGCTCCTCACCTCCCTCTGGGCAGCA
Organism: uncultured Oscillospiraceae bacterium; assembly: GCA_947625945.1. Classification (GTDB taxonomy): domain Bacteria; phylum Bacillota; class Clostridia; order Oscillospirales; family Oscillospiraceae; genus Faecousia. Next base: position 14,761 of record CANQQI010000041.1, on the reverse strand, counting down.
GTCCCTGACCGCCGGCAGAGGCCATCTGCGCCATTTTCGCCGCACGCATGGCCCGCTCCAGCTTTTCCAGGCGCCCCTGGCTCAGGAAGGGGCGCAGCGCCTTTAATAGCGCCTGCTGCTCCTGATCGATACTCCCGCCTCGGAACAGGCCCGCCATTTTTTGCAGCATGCCCAGATCCGGAAGGTCGGGAGCCGGCTGCTGGGACGGGGGCGAACTCTTGGCGGGCTGGGACGACGGTTGGGGCTGGGTGCTTCCCTCCCCCATCTGGGATTGCAGGCTCTGGGCCATGGCCATCAGCTGCCCCATCATCTGTGGATCCTTCAGGACCGCGCCCAACTGCTTTTCCAAATCATCCATTGGATCCCCTCCGCAGCTTTTCCGCCAGCGCCTTCGCCTCCGGGGATGCCATCAGCCCGGATAGGATCTGACCGGCCTGCTGGAAATTGCCCCGTTCCGCCTGCTCCATGACCTGGCGCAAGCCCTCCGGATCCCCCTGCTGGAGCAGCGCCAAGAGCTTCTGCGCCTCGCCGCTCCGGGCAAGCCTTTTGGCATCCTCCAGAGTCGGCCCTTGGTTCCCGTCTTTCATCGGAACGCCTCCTCTTCACATTCTGCTCCTATCCTATGCGCCCGGTCAGGGATATGTGCCAGCAAAAACGGGAGGCTCCCTGCCTCCCGTTTCTTATCGCTGTTTGACGCTGGTGCCCATCACGTCGGAGATCTCCGAAACCGTGATAAACGCCCGCCGGTCGATCTCCATCACCAGGCTCTTGAGCTTGGGGATCTGGAACCGGTTCACCACAAAGTAGATCACGCACTTGTCCTCCCGGGAGTAGTACCCACGGGCGTTGATCTGGGTAATGCCTCGGCCGAACTCCTCTGAAATGGCCTTGCAGATCTCCTCCTGGCAGGTGGTGACGATCATCACCGATTTGGCCTTGTCCCAGCCTTCCACGATAAAGTCCACCGTCTTGTTCCCCACCGTGTAGGTGATGATGGAGTACAATGGCAGAATCCAGCTGGAAAACACCACGCCGATGGTCAAATAGAGGAATACGTTGTAGATCATCACGAAGGTCCCCACGGTAAGCCCCAGGCCCTTGGCGAAGATCACCGCCAGCACCTCCATGCCGTCAATGGCCCCGCCGAACCGGATGGTAAGGCCGCTGCCCGCCCCGGAGATCAGGCCGCCGAAGATGGCGCACAGCAGCAGATCCTGCCCGGCGAAGGGGGAGGCGGTAGAAACATCCATCGGCAGCACATTGGTGATGAGGTAGGACGCCAGGGAGTACACCCCCACCGCCCAAAGAGAGTAAAGCGTGAAAAGCAGCCCCTGCTTTTTCATGCCGAAAATGAACAGCGGAATGTTCAGCAGCAGCAAAAACAGCGACAAGGTGTATTCCGGCGGGGTCAGCTGCCAGAGCAGCATCGAGGTGCCGGAAATGCCGGAGTCGTAGAGGTTCACCGGCGCCAGAAACATCACCACGCCCACGGCGTTGATAGCCCCCGCCAAAGTCAGGATCAGCAGATTCCGCCAGCGGAACTTCTTCAGCTCCTTGACCTTGATCAGCTTGCCCAGCTTCCGGAGGGAGTCCCCCGCCCGGCATCCGAAATCAGAAAGGATGGTCCTTGTTTTTTCCAAAAAAGCGGTTTTCTTCACGCCGTTCCTCCTACAGCCATCCGGCGTCCTCGGTCTCCGCCCGGCGTTGCCGGCGGAGCAGGGACGCCACGGCCTCCCGGGGATCCGCGTCCTCATACAGCACCGCGTAGGCCGCCTGGCAGATGGGCATGGCCACGCCCTGGCGGCGGCTCAGCTCCCAGGCGGAGCGGGCGGCATAGTAGCCCTCCACCACCGCGCCGACCTCCTCTACGGCCTGTTTGGGGGTCTTCCCCTGGCCGATCAGGATCCCCGCCCGGCGGTTCCGAGAGTGCATGGAGGTACAGGTGACGATCAGGTCCCCCACCCCGGCCAGGCCGGCGAAGGTCTCCCGGCAAGCGCCCATGCTCACCCCCAGGCGGGCGATCTCCGTCAGGCCCCGGGTCATCAGCATGGCCTTGGTATTGTCCCCATAGCCCAGGCCATCGGAGACCCCGGCGCACAGGGCGATCACGTTTTTCAGCGCGCCTCCCAGCTCCGCGCCCACAATGTCCGGGCTGGTGTAGATCCGAAAGGCGTCGGACATCAGGGCGTCCTGGGCAAATTCCGCCAGCTCCCGGTGTGCGCTGGCCGCCAGGCAGCCTGTGGGAATGCCCCGGGCTACCTCCTCGGCGTGGCTGGGACCGGTGAGGGCCGTTACCGGGCGATGGGTCTCCTGCTCCACCACCTGGCTCATCCGCAGCAGGGTCCCCGGCTCGATGCCCTTGGTCACGGAGATCAGCACCGCGTCTTCGCTCAAGTATGGCGCGATCCGGGCGCAGATCTGTCGCAGCGGAAAGGAGGGACTGGCGATGATCACCAGCTCCCGGTCGGAAAGCTGTTCCTCCCGGGCGGTGATCTCCAGCTCCGGCGGAAGGTAGACGCCGGACAGGCGGTTATTCTCCCGGCTCACGGTCATCCGCTCCGCCTTTTTAGGATCGTGGGACCAGAGCAGGGTGTCGTGTCCGTTATTCAGCAGCCGCAGGGCCAGGGCCGTACCCCAGCCGCCGCTGCCTACCACGGCAGCTCTCATGACTTGCCCTCCTTATGGAACAGGGAGGTTTTTTTCTCCTCCCCCTTCACAAGCCGCTTCAGGTTCCCCCGGTGCATGAACAGGGCCAGAAGACCCATGAAAATGCCTCCGGCCAGGACCCAGGGCCGGTCGTGGTGCAGCCAGATAAAACCGGCAATGAACCCCACCGCCCCCGCTACCGAACTCAGAGAAACCAGCCCGGTGGTGAAATAGAGCAGGGCGAACAGCGCCAGCAGCATGAGCCCGATCCGCCAGTCGGTAATCATTGCGGCGGCAAAGCCGCAGACGATGCCCTTGCCGCCTTTAAAGCCCAGCAGGGCCGGAAAATCATGGCCTAGGGACACCGCAACCGCCCCCAGCATCCTGCCCTCCAGCTCCAGGCCGTAGGGCGCCAGCAGCAGTCCTCCCAGCAGGCAGGCCAGAACCGCCTTGCCCCCGTCCACCACCAGCACCAGGGCCGTGCCCCAGCCGCCGTAGTTCCGGGCGAAGTTGGTCAGGCCGGCGTTGCCGCTGCCGTGGGCGCGGACATCCTCGTGGGCCATCAGATGGGAAATATTCACCGCGCCGTTGAGATTCCCCAGAAAATAGGCGCACAGCGCCCCAATCAGGATCGGATACCACATGGACTATTCCTCCTTGTCGCCCTTTTGGCGGATGGTGATGCGGATGGGGGTTCCCTCCAGCCCGAAAACGGAGCGGATCTGATTCTCCAGATACCGCTGGTAGGAAAAGTGGAACAGCCGGGCATCGTTGCAGAAAATGACGAAATGAGGGGGCTTGGTACCCGCCTGGGTCATATAGTAGATCTTCAGGCGGCGACCCTTGTCGGTGGGCGGCTGCACCCGGGCGGTGGCCTCCGCCAGCACGGTGTTCAGAGCGCCGGTGGTGACCCGACTGTTATTCTGGGCATACACAGACTGGATCAGGGGGAACAGCTTTTCCACCCGCTGGCCCGTCAGGGCAGAGAGAAACAGCACTGGGGCATAGGTCATATAACTCAGGCCCTGGCGCACCGCCGCCTCTTGATCCCGCATGGTGTTGGTCTGCTTGTCCTCCACCGCGTCCCACTTGTTGACCACGATGATGGCGGCCTTCCCCGCCTCGTGGACCAGACCGGCGATTTTGGTGTCCTGCTCCGTGACGCCGTCCCCGGCGTCGATAAGGATCAGGCACACGTCCGCCCGGTCGATGGCGCTGATGGCCCGCATATTGGAGTAGCGCTCAATGGCGTCGTCGATCTTGCTCTTCCGGCGCATGCCGGCCGTGTCAATAAAGCGATAGCGGCCCGTTTCATTTTCAAACTCGCTGTCGATGGCGTCCCGGGTGGTACCCGCCACGTTGGAAACGATGGCCCGCTCCTCCCCCAGGATCCGGTTCAGAAGGCTGGACTTGCCCACGTTTGGCTTTCCTACGATTGCCACCTGGATCACTGGGGAAGTCTCCTCCGGTTCCTCCTCCCGGGGAAATTGCTCCAGGCACCAGTCCAGCAGATCGCCGGTCCCGTGGCCGTGGAGAGCGGAGATCTCAAACAGATCCCCAAATCCCAGGTCGTAGAACTCATACACCGCCGGGTCCGTGGGGCCAACGGCGTCGCATTTGTTCACCGCCACCGCCACCGGCTTTCCAGAGCGGCGGAGCAGCGCCGCCACGTCCCGGTCGGCGGCAGTGACCCCCGCCCGCACATCCGTGACCAGCACCACGCAGTCCGCCAGCTCAATGCCGATCTCCGCCTGGCGGCGCATAAATTTCAGCATATCACTGTCCGTCCCCGGCTCGATGCCTCCAGTGTCCACCAGAGCGAAGGTCTTTCCGCACCACTCACAATCGGCGTAGATCCGATCCCGAGTGACGCCCGGGGTATCCTCCACAATGGACACCCTGCGGCCGGTGAGCTTGTTGAACAGCATGGATTTTCCCACATTGGGCCGGCCGACAATGGCGACCAAAGGTTTTGCCATGAAGATCCTCCTATTTATTCAGCGTGTTCGTATCGTCCCTTGAAGGACTTGGGACGGTATCGCAAAAACACCGCTCCCAGGAAAATCGCGGCGCACAGAGCGCTGATCTTCCAGCCCAAGGAAAAAGCTTCGTTGCGATAGGTGAAAACCACCGTGTGATCACCCTCCGTGATGGGCACGCCGCACATGGCGCCGCCCACCAGCACCGTGGAGACCTCCGCGCCGTCCACAGTCACATGCCAGTTCCCGTCCTGCGGGATCGAGGTGTAGAGCAGCCCGTCCCGGTCACAGTGGATGGAGCCGGCCAACCGGGTGGTCTGGAAGGAGGTGAGTTCCAGGGGGCAGGCGGAGAGCACCTGGTAAGCCTGCCGGAACATCTCCTCATTCAGAATCCCCGCGCGAATATTAATAATGCCATCCTCCTGGGCTCCGCAGTTGAAACGTACCTGGACCGTGTCCCCAGGAGATACCTGGCTGACCGCCAGCATCTGAGGAAGGCTGTAGGATTCGCTGTACAGCTCCGTTCCGTTCAGCCAGAAGGAGAAGCTTTTACTCTTAGAAAGGTCCAAATAGACGCAGAGCAGCCCGTCCCGATCCACCTGATACTCATAGGTAACGGTTTCGGAAGTTTCCCCCGTTTCGTAGGAGCAGTAATTGCCGGTCTGGTTGGTGATGGTAGCGGTGTCCGAGAAAAACAGCTGGGTGTTGGTGCCTGGCCGGTCCCACACGTCCCCCGTGATGCCGGAGGCAGCTCGCAGCAGCTCGTTTTGCAGGACGAACCGGTCCTCCTGGGTGGAGAACTGGACGTTGGACAGCTGCGTATCCGCCAGGAAGCCCAGGGGCAGATAGGCGTTGTTTTCCAGCAGATAGACGTTGCCGTAGTGGTGGATCTCGTCAAAATAGTTGTTCTCCTCCACCCTGCCGTCCCGCTCCAGCATATACTTGAGTCCCAAAAACAGGTTCGCCACCGGAGAGGACTCCTCAAAGCAGTACCGGTTATAGGTGTTCCTTGCCCCGTAGCCCAGGGCCTGCATAAACAGGGTCACCTTGACGTTGGCGGAGCTGGTGAAGGTGGAAACGCCGTTGTACCCGTTGAGGGCCCCGTCGTTCAGGGTCTGGGAGTGGGTAACCTCCGCCCGGTAAAAGAGGTTGTCCTCCTCCCGCTCCTTCATATAGCGGATCATGGAGGCGGCGTTCTCCTTCCCGCTGGGATAGTTGGAAACGCCGACACCCGGAAAGTAAACCCCAAAATTCACCAGATTGGCCACCAGCTCCAGAGCGAACAGGCCCAGCAGCAGCTGCCCAGACAGCTCCCGGCGGCGGATCCGGTCCGCCAGATGAGCCTGGCGTTCCGCCGGCTCGGCGTCCCGGCGGATGGGACTGTTGTGATTTCCGTAGACAACGGCAGCCACATACAAAAACAGAAACGCCAGGTTGTAGATCAGGAAAACCGGATCGCTGCGCTGGTTGGAGCAGGCCAGCACCGCCAGCGTCAGGGACAGCCCCAGGAAATACTGCCAGAGCTGAAACACCCGCCGCATCAGGTAAGCCCGGTAAGCCATGTACAGCAATACAAAGCTGAACAGAAAGCTGAACCGGTAAGGGATCATATTGGTGAAGTGGAAGCCGTGCCAGATATAGTCCAGCTGCCGGATGATGAAGCTGAGCATGAAGAAAATCAGCAGGGCCAGGGCGCAGAGCTTGTCCCGCAGCTTGACCCGCTTGGCCGTGAGAAACAGGAATCCGAAAAAGATGGATCCCACGCCGCAGTACAAATTGGGCAGGCCCTCTTTAAAGGTTGGCTCCAAACCGCCGGCCATATTCCCCGCCACCTGGCGCATAGCGTCCAGCAGCCCCTTCCAAGTGGCCTCGCTGGCGATGTTCAGCCGAAATCCCTCGGGAAAATTGTTTACCGCCGAATAGGTGTTTTGCAGCGCCGCCAGGGCCGGAAGCTCCAGAATAGCGGTCATGCCGATGGCCAGAACGGAGAAGCAGGCAATCCGGACCAGGTCGGCAAAGAACCGCTTGATCCCCGGAAAACGGCAGATCTCATAACAAAAGAACAGAAGAAAGACAAAAATGCAGGTGAACAGGCCGATATAATAGTTAGTGAAGATAGAGAGAAACAGGGAAACGGTATAAAGGACGAACTTTTTGTCCCGCAGCAGGGCCACGGTGCCCACCGCCACCACCGGCAGCAGGGCAAAGGTGTCCAGCCACATCACGTTCCACTGGTAGCCCAGGGCCCAGGCGCACAGGGCGTAGAGCCCGCCAAACAGGGAGATGGACAGATCCTCCCGCCGGAAGGTCTTCTTCAAAAACCAGGCGAAGGCCAGCCCCGCCAGGCCCAGCTTGATGGGCATCAGCATGGCGAAATAGGGCAGCAGCAGATTCTCCGGGACCAGCACGGAAAGTAAATTCAGAGGCGACGCCAGATAGTAGGAGATCAGCCCCAAGTAATCCATCCCCATGCCCACGCTCCAGGTGTAGAACAGCCCCTTGCCGGAGCGCAGCGCGTCGCGGAAGGTGACAAAGAAGGGATAGTACTGGTGGTACATGTCGGAATAGAGCATGGAATACCGGCCAAAGGGCACATATTGACTGAAAATCATCACGCCCAGCATACCCACCAAGGGAATGCAGAACGCCAAGGCCAAGTAATTCCATTTGATTTTCTTTACACGATCCAGTCGTGGCAGCTTCATAAACCGTTCCTCCGGTCCGCAATAATATAGTATTGTACCACAGTTTGCCGCAACAGTAAAGATATTCCTGAAAAAAATACCGCTCCGGTATCCCGTGCGGCACAACCCCCAGCCAGATCGGCTGGGGGTTCATATACCTCTATACATCTTTCAGCCTTCACAATGAGCAGAGCGGTCTTCCAAATAGTCCTCCCGTGTCAATTCCAGCTGAAGGATTCCGTCAACCATACCCTTTTCCCGAAAACCGGCCGCTTTGTGGATGTGATAGGCAGCCTCGCGGGTCGGCTCAAAATCGTTGTGCAGCAGGGAAATGCCATCCACTTGGAACGCACGGTCCAGCAGCAAGTGAAGTCCTTGCTTGCCGTATCCCTTTCCCCGCTCTGGGGCGTAGATCACGATCCCCATGTCATACCAGTCCCGCTTCGGGTTATAGTGATAATTCACATCTCCAACAAAAGCGCCGTCACCTTTCCGTTGCAGAAACGCGTAGAACCGCTCCGGCGTTTTCCCGATCCAGGACGCCCACAATCTCCGCCACTCATCCTCCGGCGCGGGAATGCACCCGTCCGGCGGGAACCAGGGCGCGTTGTAGGCCATCGTTGCCGGATCACGCATCATTTTCACATAAAACCAGCCATCCGCCAGACGGGGGATATAGAACTGTAAATCATTTGGCATTTTATGCTGTTCCTTTCAGAAAACGCTGGTTTAACCTTCAAACGCCAACAGATTTCCAAGGGGAATCGTAAAGCCTAATGCCTGATACATGTTGATATCACAATCCGCGCATCCAACTGTTAGAGAACCCACGCCGCTTTCTTGATAAGCAAATCTGACTAACTGCCTGGCGATTCCCTTGTGCCGATATTCGGGAGCAATGTAGAAATCCTCAAACACGCCTCCTGTTTGGTAGTTAAATGTGGAATAGGTTGGTGTGATGGAGCAGCATGCAATCAACCTGCCCGCATCCGCGCACCCGTAAAAGAGAATCTGTCCCTTTTTAATTGCCTCAGAGAGGCTGTCAAAGTTCTCATCCGTAGGAGGTTCTTCTCCAATCTCCTGCTTGTAACCGATGTGAAGCGCTTTCAGTCCGTCCATATTGTCGTTCGTTATACGAATATATTCCATTTGTTCTCTCCTTTTCAAGTGTCGATTTGTCAAACAGTCGCACAAGAGGGCGGCAGGTCAGTTCCCCTGCTGGGTCTGCCGGGCCGCGCGGTACAGCTTTGTGAGCTGATCAAAGAGCAACGAGCGCATTTCCTCGTCGGCGCTCAGGGTGCGGACATAGGCCAGCAGCCGCTTGGGCTGGGCCAGCTGGTTGGTATAATCCGCGCCGGCCTCGGTGATTAGGGCATAGAGGCCGTCAAAAAAGGCGTTGCGCTGCTCCTGGGTCATCCCGGCCAGCCAAGTTTTGATGGTCTTGTCGATAAACTGGGAATCGGCGGTGGTCTGCTCCGCGCGAACCAAATCCGGCCCCAGCACCTCCCAGGTGTAGGGATCGTGCTGCATCACCCCGCCGATCTGCCGGCTGCGGATCACGGTGAAGGGCTCGTCGTGCTCCAAAAGCATGCCGATCAGAGAGGACTGGGGAATATAGGTGTGGATCTTGGGCACCATCCGGCGGTAGCCGGGGTTTTTCATCATTTTTTCCGTAAAACCGGGGCCGTCCTGATTGTAGACCCCGACGATCCGGTCCTGGACCGCCTCCGTACAGAGGGAAGCGGCGTACACCGCCACGTTGCCGCCCTTAGAGTGGCCCGTCAGCCGGAGAACGCCGGGAAAAGCCCCCGCCAGGCGCAGCAGATACTTTAGCCCCAATTCCTGAGCCGGTATCGCGTCCTGGAAGCACATATTGAAGTCTTCCTTCCAGCCCACCAGGGAGTGATCCGTCCCCCGAAAGGCCGCGAAAGCACTGCCGTCCCCCAAAATGGCGGTGAGGGCGGCAAACTGGGTCTGCTCCCGGGGCAGCAGCACATCCTGGTAGAAGGTCAGCTCCGCGTCGGCAAACCGAGGCGATTCCGCCAGCGCCCGCAGAAGCGGAATATCGGACTTGACCCGAATCCGCCCTTGGATATCGGGGGTCTCCAGCAGCCGGGGAACCGCCTCTCCCAGGGGAATCCCCTCCCCCGGTTCTTGGGGCAAAAAATCTGTGAAGTTAACATAACTCAGTGTGGAAAAGATCAGCGCATCCACCGGGTTGACACCCATTTTGGAAAAGGGAACGTCCCCCCGCCAGCGGAGATATTCCAGTATATCGGCCATGATCCCGCCTCCTAAAAAACGCGCCGCCCTGCCGGACGGCGCGAAAAATCAGTCCTCCTGCCCTTCCCGATCGTCCATGGATTCCAGGGCATCCACGGGGGTGATCATTCCCGCCAGACGGGCCCGGCGCTTGTCCTTCATGAGCTCCACCTGCTTGTGAAGCAGCTCCTTAAAAGCAATGGGATCCTTGACGTTTTTCAGCACCAGGGTGGGCTGGGTTTTGTCCGAGGACATCACCGTGACGGTGCCCACGCCGAACATCCGCTGCCAAAGGCTGCGGCTGGTGGTAACGTCCCGGACCCGGTAGAGCAGGACTTCCTCATCCTTCAGATTCAGGAACCCCTGGCTCATAAACAACCGATCCTCCGACAGGGCGTAGCGGGTAAAGCTCAGGGGCATTCCCATAAAACGCTTCCGGTCCGACCACAGATAGGTTTGCTCCATGACGGCAGCCTCCTTCTATATATTTAATGTATATATATTACAACGCGCCGCCCGAAATGTCAAGATTAAACCGGCGCGGCGCTCCGAGAGCGGAGCGCCGCGGTTTTCATGTTACAAAATCAGGCAGATCAGGCCCGTGGCTCCCTCGTTGACGATCCGGGTCAGACTCCCCCGGAACTTGGCCCGGACATCCTCCGGGGTCCGCACCAGCTTGGTGTTCAGCCCCTCCTGGATCAGCTCATAGACGGATTTCCCGAAAATGTTGCTCTGCCACAGCTTTTCCGGGTCCTCCCCGGAGAGGAAGGCGATCAGGTCCTTGGACTGCTTTTCGTCCCCCACCATGGGGCTGATCTCCGTGTCGATATCCACCCGGAGCATGTGGATGGAGGGGGCGCCGGCCTTCAGCTTGACGCCGAAGGCGCCGCCCTTCCGGACGATCTCCGGGGTCTCCAGGGTCATCTCCTCGGCGGTGGGCATGACGATCCCATAGCCCGTGGCCTTCACCGCCGCCAGAGCGTCGGAGATCTTGTCGTACTCCCGTTTCACTGCCGACAGCTCCGCCAGCAGGGAGATCAGCTGCCCGTCGTTCTGGACGGGGACCCCGGCCTTGGCAGTCAAAATGTCGTAGAACAGCTTTTCCGGGAACCCCAGGGCGCAGGACACGGTGCCGGTGGCCAGATCCACCTCCCGGATGGAGAAGTCCAGAACCTGCTCCATCTCCTTGAGCTTTTGGAGGCTCGCCTCCGCCTGGCCCAGCGTGGCGATCTCCCCCGCCCGCTGGAGCAGGGCCTCGTACAGCGCGGCCTTCACCGGGTGCTCCGGCTCCAAAACATCCATCCACCGGGGCAGGTACACCCGCAGCTCCCCCATGGGGAAGGCATAGAGCAGCGCCCGCAGCAGCTGGTTAATGACCCCCACATCCATGGCCTGGCAGTCCGCCGTCATCACCGGCACGCCCCAGGTCTCCTCCAGGGAGCGGCGCACCTGCTGGGCGGCGTCAGACTGGGGCGCCCGGGAATTGACCACCACCAGGAAGGGCTTTCCCGTAGCGGTCATGTCCCGGATGGCCCTGGTCTCCGCCTCCAGATAGTCCTCCCGGGGAATGTCCGTGATGGAGCCGTCGGTGGTCACCAGAATGCCCACGGAGCAGTGGTCCTCCATCACCTTTTTGGTGCCCAGCTCCGCCGCCTGGGTCATGGGGATCTCCTGGTCGAACCATGGGGTGGTGACCATCCGGGGCACGCCGTTTTCCTCGGCCCCCACCGCGCCGGACACCATGTAGCCCACGGAGTCGATCATCCGAACGGACAGCCGGGCGGTGCCGTCGGGGCAGATCTCCACCGCCTCCTCCGGCACGAATTTGGGCTCGGAGGTCATGATGGTCTTGCCGGAGCCGCTCTGGGGCAGCTCATCCCGGGCCCGCTCCTTCCGGTAGGGGTCGTCGATGTTGGGGATCACCAGCTCCTCCATGACCCGCTTGATGAAGGTGGACTTGCCGGTACGCACCGGGCCCACCACGCCGATATAGATATTGCCGCCGGTGCGGGCGGCAATATCCTGGTAAATGTTTTCCATAGCCAGCCTCCTTAATCCGGCAGGAGGCCCGCTCCTGCCACGGTCTACCCAATGGTATGTCCCAGGCAGGGCAAACATTCCTTCCGTCAGAGGCTTTCCCACTTTTTCACGCCCCAGGTCACCAGCAGCCGGTAAAAGAACATACTCAGCAGGGCGTAGACGCCGCAGCACAGCGCCAGGTAGACCGTGGGGTTCAAAAAGGACAGCCAAAGGCCGTAGATCAGCCCCAGCGCCAAGGGTAGGCCCATCATCCCAAACATATTCACCAGCACTGCCACGGACTGCTTGCAGGGATAGGCTTCGCTGAGATAATCGAACCGCGCCCAGTGGAGCCCCGCGACCATGCCCAGCAGGCCGCAGAGAACAGCCCCCAGTCCGGCGGACAGGGCGGCCAGCAGGCAATCCGCCGCCGGGCACCGGAAGACGACACCGAGGATCAGGCCGCAGACGGCGGACAGCGGCGCCGTGAGCAGCACATGGTTTTCCAGCTTCCCCAGCAGCACCTGCCAGGAGGAGACGGGCATGGATTTTAAGATCCACAGGCTCTTCCCCTCCAGAGACACCGAGGGCACGGAGACGCACATGGTGCTGATCCAGAAGGCCAGCACCGCCGCGATGGTCAGGCCAAAGTAGGGCCGGACCATATCCGCCAGCTCCCCCAGTTCGCCCAGCAGCTGCCAAATTCGGCCCTGAAACAGCGCCGCCGCCCCGGTCATCACCACCATCAGCACAATACCCAAGCCCATATTGGCGAAATATACCGGCGTTCCCAAAAACCGGCGCAGCTCCTTGGAGGCGATGGCGCGGCGGGGGGCATGGACGGTCAGCTTGCTGAGCTCCAGCCGCTTCCGCCGCCGGACGGCGGGGCCCATGGTAACGGTGCCCAGGAAGGTGGCGGACAAAAACCACCAGGCCAGCCCAAAAAGAGCGGCGCACGCCGCCAGGGACCCCAGCAGATATCCGGCTTCCCCCAGGCTGCCTCGGCCCATGGCATAAAGGGGCCAGGCCCAGGTTCTCAAGGTCCCGGCCAGGGCCTCCCCGCCGGTGGACAGGGCGTCCAGCACCCGCTCGCTCTGGGAAAAGGTGTAATAATAGACCACCAGGAACAGCACCACGAACAAAAGCGAGGCAACGGATTTGTTGATCTTCGCCAAAAGCAGGTGCAGCAGCCACCCCAGCAGGCAGGCCGCCGCCTGGGCCAGCGCCGTGACGCCCAACAGGATCAAAATTTGGCAGATCAGCGCCCAGGGGCTGAAATGAACCAGGGCGGCGTAGACCGCCATAGCCGGAATCAAAACGATCCCCGCGAAGACCAGGTTCATCACCAGCAGCGGCGCCATCCGGGAGAAGAGGATCGCCCGGGGCGGGATGGGCATGGCCAACAGCCGCTCATTATCCTTGGCGTCGTAGAGCTGGCTCTGGGTGGAAAAGACGCTGCCGATCAGGGCGAGGGCCAGGGCCATCAGTCCGGCCAGGGCGAAATACAGCCAGTCCAGCCCCAGGGCGTGGTAGGGCTCCGCCAGGAAGGAAAACAGCAGCACCGTGGCCCCCACCACAGCGGCCCCCAGATAAATATAGCAGAAAATCAGCAGGACCGTCATGCCGCCGGAGCGCTTTTTCGTCGTCCGGTTCTGGCGGAACATGGCCGCCATCAGCGCCCGGAACCGGACGTACATCAACGCCCGGATCATGACTGCCCCTCCAGCTCCAGAAACACCTGCTCCAGAGACGCCTGGCCCCGGACGGCCTCCATCTCCCCGCTGGCAACCAGGCGACCGTTTTTAATGATCGCCACCTTGTGGCACAGCTTTTCCGCCACCTCCAGCACATGGGTGGAGAAGAAGATGGCCCCGCCCTGTTCACAGTGCCGGTGCATCACGTTTTTTAGCTGGTGGGACGCCACCGGATCCAGCCCCACGAAGGGCTCGTCCATCAAAATCAACCGGGGTGCGTGGATCAGGGCCGCGATCAGAGCCACCTTCTGCTTCATGCCGTGGGAGCAGTCGGAGATGGGCAGCGTCAGATCGTCGGTCATGCCCAGTATTTCCCCGTACTCCTGGATCCGCCGCTGCCGGTCCGCCTTGGAGACCCCGTAGACGTCCGCCACGAAGGACAGATACTGAATGCCCGTGAGGAATTCGTAAAGATCCGGGTTGTCCGGCACATAGGCCAGGACCCGCTTGCAGGCAATGGGATCGGATTTGATGGAGTGGCCGTCCACATAGATCTCCCCCTTGTCAAAGGGCAGGACGCCGCAGGCGGCCTTCAGCGTGGTGGTCTTCCCCGCCCCGTTGTGGCCGATAAAGCCGTAGATCTCCCCCGGAGCGATGCGCAGGGTCAAATCGTCCACGGCGGTTTTGGAGCCGTAGGTCTTGGTGAAGTGTTCGATGCGGAGCATGTTGGTTCCCTTCCTTTCCTGGCATTTCCTATTTGATATCAATATGATATCAAATAGAGGCTGCCTTGTCAAGAGGAATTTTTCCCGGCCTTCCCCCGGAAAAACTTGAAAAAAGGTTTGACAAATGGCAAAAAAGACAGTATAATAGCTAGGCATGACTTATGGGAGGGGATCGCCATGATGCTGGAGCTGACCGAAATTCTGGATCGGCCCGGGGCGTCGGTGCCCTTTTCCACAGACGTGGATCTGACGGATCTGGTCTACGGGACCCAAAAGCCCCTTTCCCGGGTCACCGCCCAGGGCGCTGTGCGCAACACCGCCGGGGTGCTGGTGCTGAAAGGCACGGCCCGGGTGGAGATCACCGGGGTTTGCGACCGCTGCGCCGCGGATTTTTCCCGGCAGGTGGATTTTCCCCTGGACGCGGTGCTGTCCGCCGACGCCTCCGACGAGGACGATGAGAACGTCTTCCCTCTGGAGGGGGGCCGCGCCGACCTGGAGGACATTGTCCGCACGACCGTGGTGCTGAACATGGATCAGCAGCTCCTGTGCCGGCCAGACTGCAAGGGTCTGTGCTTCCGGTGCGGGAAGAATCTCAACCTGGGCCCCTGCGACTGTACGCCGGAGCCCGATCCCCGGATGGCCGCCCTGGCGCGGCTGCTCAAGAAGTAATAAACGGATGCTGTGAAAGCAGTTTGACCAAGGAGGTGTCGATCATGGCTGTTCCCAAGTGTAAAGTGTCCAAGGCCCGCCGC
>CANQQI010000040.1 GCA_947625945.1 uncultured Oscillospiraceae bacterium | reverse complement strand
ATGAGCGTGGGCAAGGCCCTGGAATTTGTGGACGGCCTCCATTTGGAGGGGAACATGGCGGTGATCGCCCAGCAGATTCTGCGGGAGATCCGTTCCCGGCTCCAGTTTTTGAAGGACGTGGGGCTCCAATATTTGACGCTGTCCCGCGCCTCTGCCACCCTTTCCGGTGGGGAGAGCCAGCGGATTCGCCTAGCTACCCAGATCGGCTCCTCTTTGACGGGGGTGCTGTATATCCTGGACGAGCCCTCCATTGGACTGCACCAGCGGGACAACGATAAGCTGCTGGCTACCTTGAAGCGCCTTCGGGACTTGGGGAACACCCTGATCGTGGTGGAGCATGACGAGGACACCATGCGCGCCGCCGATTTTATTGTGGACGTGGGCCCCGGCGCGGGAAGTCACGGCGGCGAGATCGTGGCCGCCGGCACCCTGACGGACATTATGGCGGAGCCCCGGTCCGTCACCGGGCAGTACCTGTCCGGGGCCAAACGCATCCCGGTGCCTGCCCGCCGCCGTCCGGGAAACGGGCAGTATCTGCAAATTCTGGGAGCGGCGGAGAACAACCTGAAGGATATCGACGTGCGGATCCCCCTGGGGGCCTTCACCTGTGTCACCGGCGTTTCCGGCTCCGGCAAGTCCAGCCTGGTGGGGGAGGTGCTGAACAAGACCCTCTTAAGCAAGCTGAACCATGCCCGGACCCGCCCGGGGGCCTGCCGGGGGATCACGGGGCTGGAAAACTTAGACAAGGTCATCGACATCGACCAGAGCCCCATCGGCCGCACCCCCCGTTCCAATCCGGCCACCTATACGGGGCTGTTCAACGATATCCGGGACCTGTTCGCCTCCACTGCCGACGCGAAAATGCGGGGCTACGGCCCGGGCCGGTTCTCCTTCAACGTCAAGGGCGGCCGCTGCGAGGCCTGCTGCGGCGACGGCCTGGTGAAAATCGAGATGCACTTCCTGGCGGACGTGTACGTTCCCTGTCAGGTCTGCCACGGGCAGCGGTACAACCGGGAGACCCTGGAGGTGCTCTATAAGGGCAAAAACATCGCCCAGGTGCTGGACATGACGGCGGAGGAGGCGGTGGATTTCTTTGAAAATCTGCCCAAGATCCGTCGAAAGGCCCAGACCATGGTGGAGGTTGGGCTGGGTTATGTAAAGCTGGGTCAATCCAGCACCACGCTTTCCGGCGGCGAGGCCCAGCGGGTAAAATTGGCTACGGAGCTTGCCCGTGCCTCCACGGGAAAGACCGTCTATATTCTCGACGAGCCCACCACCGGCCTTCACGCGGCGGACGTGGCAAAGCTGATCCAAGTGCTCCAGGCCCTGGTGGATATGGGCAACACCGTGGTGGTGATCGAACACAATCTGGACGTGATCAAGACGGCGGATTATATTCTCGACCTGGGGCCCGAGGGGGGCGACGAGGGCGGCTATCTGGTGGCGGAGGGCACCCCCGAGGAGGTGGCCCAGTGTCCGGCCAGCTATACCGGCAAGTATCTCCGCCGGTGCCTGGAGGGCTGAAAAAACTCCCCGGCGAACCGGGGAGCGCGTCAGTTGATATTGTTGTATAAAAGGCTGGGCAGGGAGTCGGAGAGCTCCGTCAGGGCGTGATCCCGCTCCCCAGCGTAGTCCACCTGTAACATGGGGCTGCGCAGAGCGGGCCGGACGTTCTGGCGGATGGCCACGGTCATGGTAAACCGCACCCCGCCGCCGGGGACCTGCTCCATCAGCACGGTTCCGCCATGGCAGGCGGCGGCGGAGCGCACCAGCAGCATGCCCAGGCCGATGCCGTACCGCCCGTCCTCCACCCCCGGCTGCCGCAGATAGCGGGAGTAGATCGTGGACTGGATCGCTTCCGGCACGCCGCAGCCGTTGTCCTGAATGGATAGATAGAGCTTCTCTCCCTTCCGTTGGACCTTGGCTTCCACGGCGCCGCCCTTGGGGGTGAACTTCATAGCGTTGGACAGGAGGTTGTACACCGCCCGCTCCAGCCGCTCCCCGTCCACCAGGCAGAAGACCCGCTGCCGCAGGCCGGTGTAGTGAAGCGTCAGACCGGTGTGGGCCATCAGTCCCTCGGCCCGTTCAAACAGCTCGTCGAAGATCTGGGAGATGTCCCGTGTCTCCATGTGGCCGGCGGTCTCCCCGGAGAACCGGGCGGCGTCGGACATATTGCTCACCACCCGGAGCATCTGGAAAAGCCCCCGGTTGATCCGGGCGGTTTGGGCGTCCATGCCCTTTTCCTGGGAAGTTAAGATCGGGAACAGCGCGTCAGTGACGGTCATGATCACGGACAGGGGCTCCCGCAACTCCTGGGCCGCCAGGGCCATGGCCCGCAGATTTTCCTGCTCCTCGTCCTGCTCCAATAAAAACACGTCCGTGTCCCCGTGGCGGGTGACGGAGGCGCCGCAGGGCGCGCCGCTGATTTCCAGGACCAGATAGAGACATCCGCCGGTGAAGGCGGCGTATTCCTCCTGACCGGTGCGCAGCAGCGGGCCCAGCGCATCCCCTACGGAGAGCATCCGGCTGGCGGCCGCGGCGTTGACCTTCTGAATCCGGCCATCTTTTACGCAGAACGCGGGCTGGAGGATCAGATCCAGCAGTTCCATTGCGTCATCGGGTCGTTCCATGACATTTCCTCCTCACGACGGCGGGGGACGGGGCCCCATGCCTGGTCAGCCTGGGGCAGACCCCAAGGCATATCTTGCG
Organism: uncultured Oscillospiraceae bacterium; assembly: GCA_947625945.1. Taxonomy (GTDB): domain Bacteria; phylum Bacillota; class Clostridia; order Oscillospirales; family Oscillospiraceae; genus Faecousia. The sequence continues at coordinate 12,731 of CANQQI010000040.1, read as the reverse complement.
CAGAATTTCAAAAAACTTGCGGCGGCGGGTTTCGACGAAATTCGATAATCCTATTTTAGCGAAAAAGTAAAAAAATAGCAAGGGGAAACAAGGGCAGAGGTGAAAAATATGGTCAATCACGAGGGGCACCGTCAGCGGCTGAAAAACCGCTTCCGCGCGGAAGGGCTGGATAATTTCGAGCAGGTGTACGTTCTGGAGCTTTTGCTGTTCTACTGTGTGCCCAGGAAGGACACCCGGCCCATCGCCGAGGCGCTGCTGGAGCACTTCGGCTCCCTTGCCCAGGTTCTGGAGGCTCCGGCGGAGGAGCTGGAGCGGGTAGAGGGCGTGGGGGAGAACGCTTCCACGCTTTTGCGCCTGGTGCCGGCCTTGGCTCGGTATTATTTGGTGAACCGTACCACCGGCGCCAGAATCCTGAACACCACGGAAAAATGCGGGGAATATCTGCTCAGTTATTTCCACTGCCTGCCCGAGGAGACCGTGTTTCTCCTGTGCCTGGACGCCAAGTGCAAGGTGCTGTGCTGCAAAAAGGTGGGGGAGGGAAGCATCAACTCCGCCGCCGTATCCATCCGCCGGATCGTGGAGGTGGCCCTCTGGGCCAACGCCACCTCCGTCGTGCTGGCCCACAACCATCCCAGCGGCCTGGCCCTGCCCTCCGGGGAAGACGTGCGCACCACCCAGCTGGTGGCGGACGCTCTGGCGGCGGTGGAGGTGTGCCTGGCGGATCACATCGTGGTGGCGGACGGAGACTATGTCTCCCTGGCCCAGTCCGGGTACTACCGGCCCGGTGAAAGGAACTAAAATGGATCGATTTACCCTTGTATCGGATTATACCCCCGCCGGAGACCAGCCGGAGGCCATTCAGGCCCTGACCAACGGGGTGAACCTGGGCATCCGGGAGCAGACGCTGCTGGGGGTCACCGGTTCCGGCAAGACCTTCACCATGGCCTCGGTGATCGCCAACTTAAACCGGCCTACCCTGGTATTGGCCCACAACAAGACCTTGGCGGCCCAGCTCTGCTCCGAGTTTCGGGAGTTTTTCCCCAACAACGCGGTGGAGTATTTCATTTCCTACTACGACTATTATCAGCCCGAGGCCTATATCGCCCACACGGACACCTATATTGAAAAGGACGCCGCCGTGAACGAGGAGATCGACCGGCTGCGCCACAGCGCCACCTCCGCCCTCTTTGAGCGGCGGGACGTGATCGTGGTGGCCTCCGTGAGCTGCCTGTATGGTCTGGGCGACCCCATCGACTATAAAAACATGGTCATTTCCCTCCGGGTGGGCCAGGAGCGACCTATGGATGATATTTTGCGGAAGCTGGCGGAGATCCGCTATGAGCGGAACGATCTGGACTTCTCCCGGAACAAATTCCGGGTCCGGGGGGACACCCTGGAGGTCTATCCCGCCTACTGGTCCGGCCGGGCCATCCGGGTGGAGTTTTTCGGGGACGAAATCGACCGGATCGCGGAGATCAACGCCGTTACCGGCATGGCGGAGCGGTATGTGGAGCATGTGGCCATCTACCCCGCCAGCCACTACGTCACCTCCAAGGAAAAGATGCAGCGGGCCATGCTGGAGATCCAGAAGGAGTGCGACGAGCAGGTGGCCTGGTTCCGGGCCCACGACAAGCTCATCGAGGCCCAGCGCATCGCCCAGCGGACGGCCTACGACCTGGAAATGATGACGGAGATCGGCTTTTGCAACGGCATCGAGAACTACTCCCGGGTGATCTCCGGCCGGGCCCCAGGGACGCCCCCCACCACCCTTTTGGACTATTTTCCCAAGGACTTTCTCCTGTTTATTGACGAGAGCCATGTGACCATCCCTCAGTGCCGGGCCATGTACGCCGGGGACCGGAGCCGGAAGGAGGCCCTGGTGAACTACGGCTTCCGCCTGCCCTCGGCCTATGACAACCGTCCCTTGAATTTTGAGGAATTTGACAGCAAGCTCAACCAGATCATCTATGTCTCCGCTACCCCGTCGGAGTATGAGCAGAGCCGGTCCGGCCAGATCGTGGAGCAGGTGATTCGTCCCACAGGTCTGCTGGACCCGGAGGTGGAGGTCCGGCCCATCCAGGGTCAGATCGACGACCTGATCGGCGAGATCAACGCCCGGACCGCCCGGCAGGAGCGGGTCCTGGTGACCACCCTGACCAAGAAGATGGCGGAGGACCTGACGGTTTACCTCCAAAAGGCGGGGATCAAAGTCCGCTATATGCACTCGGATATCGGCGCTATGGAGCGGATGGAGATTATTCGGGATCTGCGGATGGCGAAATTTGACGTGCTGGTGGGCATCAATCTGCTGCGGGAGGGCCTGGACCTGCCGGAGGTGAGTCTGGTGGCCATCCTGGACGCGGACAAGGAGGGGTTCCTCCGCTCCGAGACCAGTTTGATCCAGACCATTGGCCGGGCTGCCCGGAACGCCGGAGGCAAGGTGATCATGTACGCCGACACGGAGACGGACTCCATGCGTGTGGCGATCCGGGAGACCCAGCGCCGCCGGAAGATTCAGGACGAGTTCAACCGGGCCCACGGCATTGTCCCCAAAACGGTCATCAAATCCGTCCGGGACCTGATCGAAATTTCCAGCCCCACCGCTGAGCGGAAGGGCCGCAACGGTATCAAGATGACCAAGGCGGAGAAGGAGCGGGAGATCGCCCGGCTGGAAAAGCAGATGAAGGAGGCCGCCCGGATGATGGAATACGAATACGCGGCGGTCCTGCGGGATCAGATCATCGAGCTTCGGAAGGGCTCCTAAAATCGCGCCGCTCCCCGGCTGGGGAGCGGCGCAGCTTATATATATAATATAAATAATAATGAATGTCCGGAAGGGTTTATTCGGTCCGCAGGGCCACTACCGGATCCTTGTTGGCGGCGCTGTGGGCGGGAATCAGACCGGCGATGAAGGTCAGGAACACAGAGATCCCCACCAAGATCACCGCCGCCGCCGGGTCCAGATAAGCCTTGGCGGCAATGCCGGCAATGGTCTCGATCAGACGGTTGATGGGTACAATCAGCAGCTCCGTAATGCCGATGCCCACCAGGCCCGCCGCCAGACCCTCAATGACGGTCTCGGCGTTGAACACCCGGCCCACGTCCTTCTTGGAGGCGCCCACGGCCCGGAGAATGCCGATCTCCTTGGTCCGCTCCAGAACGGAGATGTTGGTGATAATGCCGATCATGATGGAGGACACCACCAGGGAGATGGCCACAAAGGCAATGAGAATATAGCTGATGGCGTTGATGATCGTGGTGACGGAGTTCATCATCAGCCCCACATAGTCCGTGTAGGTGATCTGATTTTCGCTGTCTTTCTCTTTATTGTAGTCCGCGATAATGTCCGCGATGGCGTCCTTGGCCTCAAAATCGATGGGGTAGAGGTTGATGGAGCTGGGCTCATCCAGATTGGAGACGCCGAGGGCGGAGAGATTGTCCTCATAGGTGGAGGTGGAAAAATCCCCGGCAAGCTGACCTGAGAGCATCTCCGCGATCTGCTCGTCGGACATTCCCGCCTGCCGCATCTGGGCGATGCTGCCGGTGATCTGGGCGGCCTGCTCCTCCGGCATTCCGGGGAGCATGGCCTGGATCTCCTCCATGGTGTAGACCACCGGTTCCGCGTCGGGATCGGGGAAGGGCAGCCCGGACAGAATGTCCGTGTCCGGGTCTTCCCGCTGGGCGGCCACCACCGGGGAGTCGTCCACTTCGGCGATCAGGTGATCCATCAGCGCGCCGGTGTAGCCGATGACGCCGTAGGCGCTGGCGCCCGCGTCTCCCTCGGGCCGGAGAATGCCCACAATGGTCAGATCCTCCGCGTCCTTCAGAACGCCGGTCATGTAGACCTCATCCTCCGATTTGTCCACCCAGATCCCGTCCTCCTCGGTATAGTAGGAGGAGGTGGGCACCAGCTTGAAGGTCATGCCCAGGAAGTCGTCGAAGGAGTATTCCTTGGTAGCGGTGTCGATCTCCGGATCCCCACCCTCCATTTTCTCCTGAATGGCGTCCCGAAGAGTGGAGACGTCCAGAATCCCCAGGGCATAGAGGGTGTAGTCCGTCACCCGGTTCTGCTCATCCACGACCAGGGCCACCTCGTTCCATGCCTGGGGCAGCCGTCCGGCCAGGGGGGTGTACTGGGTTTTCAGAAGGTCATCGTTGCCGGTGAGCCGCACCCACACGTCGGAGGCCATGGCCATCCGGCTGCCCATCCCCAGGGAGGAGAAAACCTGGCTGGGATTGACCTGGTAGACCCCGTCAGAGGTGTCGGACTTGTAGACGTTGAGCTGGGTGGAATAGACATAGCGGATCTCGCTGGTCAGTGGTTCCAGACCGCTGTTTCCGGACTCGATGAACTCCTTGAAAGAAGTCAGGTTGTTGGTGGTGGCGCTGGAGAACATCATGTCCATCATGCCGGACATGACGTTGGCGGAGTAGATGGTGTCCTCCCGGTATTCGACCTCCTCCAGATTGCTGTCCATAGCGGTGATCATGCTGGTCATATCCATGGCGGCGGATTGGAGGGTCACGGGATAGCTGGACAGGGTATCCTGCTCCACGCCGGCAATATAGTTGTTGATGCCGGTGGAGATGCTCAGGATCAGGGCAATGCCGATGATGCCGATGGACCCGGCGAAGGCGGTGAGGATGGTCCGGGCCTTCTTGGTCATCAGATTGCTCAGGGAGAGGGTGAAGGCGGTGAGGGCGGACATGGAGGCTCGGCGACCCTTGCCGCCCTTCTCCACCTGCTCCTCGCTGTCGTCATAGGGATCGGAGTCGGCGGTGATTTTCCCGTCCAGCAGCCGGACAGTCCGGGTGGCGTACCGCTCCGCCAGCTCCGGGTTGTGGGTGACCATGATCACCAGCCGGTCCCGGGCGATTTCCTTCAGAAGCTCCATGACCTGGACGGAGGTTTCCGAGTCCAGGGCGCCGGTGGGCTCGTCGGCCAGGAGGATCTCCGGGTCGTTGACCAGGGCCCGGGCGATGGCAACCCGCTGCATCTGGCCGCCGGAGAGCTGATTGGGCTTTTTGTGGAGCTGATCGCCCAAGCCCACCTTTTCCAGGGCGGCGGCGGCCCGACGGCGGCGCTCCGCCCGCTTGACGCCGGACAGGGTCAGCGCCAGTTCCACGTTGGCCAGTACGGACTGGTGGGGGATCAGATTGTAGCTCTGAAATACAAAGCCCACGGAATGGTTCCGGTAGGTGTCCCAGTCCCGGCTTTTGAATTTTTTGGTGGAGCGGCCCCGAATGACCAGATCTCCGGAGGTGTACTGATCCAGGCCGCCGATGATATTCAGCAGGGTCGTCTTGCCGCAGCCCGAGTGGCCCAGGATCGCCACAAATTCCGAGGGCCGGAAGGCAATGCTCACCCCCCGGAGGGCGTGGGTGGTGTTGGCGCCTACCCGGTAGTCCTTGACTACGTTGGTTAGTTTCAGCATACTCGTTTTCACCTCAAATTTATTTTCATTCCATGCTACCAAACGGATATGAACGGAGCATGAACAGCTGGGGATTTTTTACAAAAAAAGGGGACAATATTTTGACGAAGCGTCCAAAAAAGGCGCTCTCCCAGAGGAGAGCGCCTCGATTAGAATACACTTGCTTTAGTCGTCCAGCGCCGGTCGGGAGGTATCCAGCACGGTGAGGGGATCGAACATCCCCTGGAAGTAGTCCGCGTGCTCCCGCATGGTCTGGCCGGTCACCAGCAGCCGGCCCTGGCGGACGTACTCGCTGGTGATATTGGCCCAGGGGGCGGAGGTCTGGCAGAAGCTCAGATAGTAGTGGAAGCCCGCCTGCTTTAGCACCTCGTAGGCCGCGCCGGAGTAGGTGTCCCCGATGTCGGAGTTCCGGGCGTAGACCAGCACGTCGGTCTCGCCCAGCACGGGGACGATCTCGCTGTTCCACTTGTCCAGATCGGCCTGGATCTCCGAGGCGTTGAACTCCCCGTAGGACTCGTTGCCGTAGGTGTAGCAGGCCAGGATGTAACCCCGGTCCCGCAGGGCGTTGACCACTCTCTGGGCTCCTTCCACCTGCTGGTTGTAGTAATCGGAGCCTCTGTCCCGGCCGTCGGAGTCGATGCGGTAGCCGAAGATCCCGTCATAGCCGGAGACTGCCAGCACCGCCCGGGCGCCGCCGAAGGAGAAGTCGCTGTGCTCCTGGATAAAGGATTCCAGAATGGGCACCAGATCGTAGTTGCCGGTGACGGTGGTGCCGCTGCTGTCCACCAGCTCGCAGGTGAACTGGCCGTTTTCGTCCACCAGCAGACGGCTGGCGAAGCCGGCGGCGTCCTTATCCGGGCTGCCGTCCCCGTCGCTGTCGGTCATGTACTGATAATAGTTGACCTGGGTTTCGGTAATCATCAGGGGCTTTTTCCCTGCGGGGAGGTACAGCTTTTTTGCGGTGTACACATTGTTGCCGTCGGCGTCCTTGGTGACCTCCACAAAATCGTTGTAGTCCACCAGCATGTACCCGTTGTCGTAGAGCTGCTGCAAGATCTTGGAGAACTCCTCGCAGGTGACGAAGTTGCGATTATAGGAATCGCCATACTCGGCGTTGTTCCAGGCCCGCTGGGGATCGGCGATCAGCAGATGGAAGGACAGATGGGTCACCTGATCCAGGCTCCCCCATTCGGTCATCTCCGAATAGGCTTTGGCGTATTTGTCTCGTTTGACCGCCAGCTCCGGATACGCGGCGGGGTCGCCGGAGAAGCTGTCGATCACCTTGATGGCGCCCACATAGTCATATTGCAGCGCCAGTGCCTCGGAGCGGTTGAGGATATCCACAACTTCCGCCTCCAGGAGGCTGGCCTGCCGGGCGCTCTCCTCCTTGGCGATGGATTCCTGCCGGGCCTTTTCCGCCTTCTGGGCGTTGGAGCGGCCCACAGCGCCGACGATAAAAATGATGATCATGATCAGAGCCGCCGCGATAAAGATGATCGGCAGATAGTTTTCCTTAAAGATCTGCGCCTGAGAGGGCCGCCGCCGTCTGACGGGGCGGGTAAATTCACTGCCGGACTCATTGGTGGATTCACTGCTGGATTCATTGGTGAATTCATCCATGGCATATCCCTGCCTTTCCAAAATATGAGAATACTAACAGTATATCACGCGACCGTTTAAAAAGCAAGTCGAAACCAGGGGGTTTTCCCTGGTTTTTCCGGTCCGACAGCGAAAAAAAGCCTAAAAACAGGGCCGGAAGGGAAAAAGCCAGCCTTATCGCCGAATGGCGAACTCCACCGGCTGCGAAGCGGGCTGCTCCAAAAGCTCCGGATGGGTCAGCAGCTCCCGGACCAGGGCCACAGTGCCGGAATAGTAGTAGCCGTCGGCGATCCGCTCGTCCAGCGTCACCCCCAGGGGCAGCACCTGATGAACGTCCGCCTGCCCGTCGGGGCCGTAGTCCGCGGTATAGTGGATCCGACCCACCACCACGAAGCAGGAGTTGGTGCCCCAGTTGACCAGATGGTGGTAGCCGCAGTTCAGGCCGATGGAGCCTAAGTTGCTCAAAAAGACCGCCGCGTGGTTGGGATCGGTGGCGATCATATCCTGGGGCGCCATGCCGAATTTGTCCAGCCAGCGGACAAATTTCACGATTCCCACGGTGATAAAGTGGGGCAGCTTCACCAGCAGGTCCATGGCGCCGGTGGAGGCGTCCTTCACGTCCTCCCGGCGGGTGGCGTGGATCACGTCCAGGATCTTCTGGTGGTAGGTGTCGATGGTGTCCCCGGGCTCCATTTCCAGGAAGGCCAGCCCTTCCTCGGACTTGTCCTCAAATTTCTTCTTCACCACAAAGGCCACGGTCACGTTGTTCCGCTGGTAGAGCTTGTTATTGCAGATGAACCGGTTCATTCTGGGCCGCAGGATGAAGGCCCGGGCGATGGCGGCGCTGACCAGATGAAAGTAGGTGTAGCGGTCGTCGTGGGGTAGATCCTTGTTCTTCTTCTCCAGGTAGGCGTCCAGGGGCCGCAGGTCCACGTCGATGCTGACGTAGGCCTCGTTGTCCGCCCGGTTGGGCATCAGCGGGGGCATGATCTGATGCAGCGCCGGCAGGTCTCGGAGCCAGACGGCGTCTCGCCGGTCGCCCCATTTGTGTTTTTGAGTCATGGTGCTTCGTCTCCTTCCAGGGCCCATCATACCAGAAAAAGGAACAAATTGCAATCCCCTTTCCCAAGTTGCGCTATTGACAAATCCTTAAATCGGCGTATAATGTGTGAAAAAAAGCCGGGGAGGCTGTCAAAATGGAAAAACTGCGGGCATTTTTGCGGCGGAAGGACATTGTTTTTTCCGCCAAGCGGTACGGGATCGACGCCCTGGGGGCCATGGCCCAGGGCCTGTTCTGCTCCCTGCTGGTGGGCACCATCGTCAAGACCCTGGGCCAGCAGCTGGGGCTGGAATTTCTGGTCCAGGTGGGGGACTTTGCCTCGTCCATGAGCGGGGCGGCTATGGCGGTGGCCATTGGCTACGCCTTGAAGGCCCCGGCCATGGTCCTGTTCTCCCTGGCCACCGTGGGTTATGCCGCCAACGCCCTGGGTTCCACTACCTTGTCCGGCGGCAGCGGCGCCGGAGGGCCCCTGGCGGTGCTGTTCATCGCCATTGTGGCGGCGGAGTGCGGCAAGGCCGTGAGCAAGGAGACCAAGGTGGATATTTTGGTGACCCCTCTGGTGACCATCCTGGTAGGGGTGGGCCTCTCCGTCTGGTGGGCCCCGGCCATCGGCACGGCGGCCTCCGCCGTGGGGAATTTCATCCAGTGGGCCACGGTCCTGCAGCCCTTCTGGATGGGCATTTTGGTGTCCGTGGCGGTGGGTATGGCCCTGACCCTGCCCATTTCCTCCGCCGCCATCTGCGCCGCCCTGAAGCTGACGGGCCTGGCTGGCGGCGCGGCGGTGGCGGGGTGCTGCGCCAACATGGTGGGCTTCGCCGTGCTGTCCTTCCGGGAGAACCGGTGGGGCGGCCTGGTGAGCCAGGGCCTGGGCACCTCCATGTTGCAAATGCCCAACATTCTGAAAAATCCCCGGGTTTGGCTCCCGGCGATCCTCACCTCCGCCATCACCGGCCCCCTGGCCACCTGCGTGTTCCACCTGGAGATGAACGGCCCGCCGGTGTCCGCCGGCATGGGCACCTGCGGCCTGGTGGGGCAGATCGGGGTCCTCACCGGCTGGGTGGCCCCCAGCGCCGAGGCCGTGTCCGCCGGCGCGGCGGCCATTTCGCCCACCTTTTTCGACTATCTGGGCCTGGTCCTGATCTCCTTCGTCCTTCCGGCCCTTCTGTGCTGGGCCTTTGGCTTCCTGCTTCGGAAGCTGGGCTGGATCAAGCCGGGGGACCTGAAGCTGGATTGACCGCCGGGAGGGACGAGGATGGTAACGCTCCGGCACTTTGCCCCGTCCGACGCGCCCGCTTTGCGGGAGGCCCAGGGCGGCGGATACAGCCTGGAAGAGACGGAGGAGCTGATCCGCGCCTGGAATACCCAGGAATTTCAGGGCCGGTATTTTGAAATGTTCGCGGTTTTGAGCGGCGGGCGGATCGTGGGAGAAATCTCCCTGTTTTGCCATTCACCCAGCGTTTTGGAGCTGGGGCCGGAGATTTTCCCGGCCTTTCGGCGGCAGGGCTTCGGCCGGGCCGCCCTGTCGCTGGCCCTGGACGAGGCCAAAAAGAGGGGCTTCAAAATCGCCGCCCAGCAGGTGCGGCGGGACAATCAAGCCAGCATCGCCCTGCATAACAGCCTGGGCTTTGAGACCGACGGCTATGTTTACCGCAATCAAAAGGGCCGCGAGGTGCTCCTGTTCCTAAAGCCCCTCTTTTGACTGCTCCTTCCAAATCAGCGGTTCATGGAACAGATCGCCCCGCGCCGGGTTCCCGGCGCGGGGCAGGCATTTTTCGTGCTTCCATTTTTTGTGCGGGGTAAACCGCGGGCGGCTTCAGCTCCGTTCGTAAATCATCCGCAGCTCGGTATTGGACGTGTCCAGCAGGATTTCCGCGGACGGCCGTGGCTGCAAGGTCTGTATACATGTTTATTTTACCGCCGTTATGTTTTTCCTGTACGCCGTTTTTCAAAACGAGCAGGAGTTTATTAGCGCTTAAAGCCGTTGCGCCGATTTTTTAGTGGTACTTTGTATTTAAAAATCTATTCAGAACTTCAAACATATTCGCATCTGATCATCATTATTACAGGAGTGACAAAAAGTTTATTAACAATGTCTTGTCATTCGGCTCATAAGATAATATGCCTCTTCAGCTTTTTGGGCAGCTAATCCCACTGCTATCTGCGCACCGTCAGAATAGGTAATAATTATGCCATGATTGGGAGATATGCCGTTTAAAACGGTTCCAATTCTGCCGTTGGGATACTGCAAGTCCGTTATATTTTCCCAAGGCGAGTCAAAATTCTTCTTGACAGCAGACTGCTTAGCATCGGCCGCAATAGACATCGCAGCCCCAAATAAACCTAAGCTGTCATAATAGTCGCTGTCAGTCTTTATTATACAGCGCTTTTCAGCTATATAAAAAGAGCAGGTGAAGAGTCTGAACTTTTGTTCATTCAAGACAGCATAACTTACGTTTCCGTATGAAGCGATGATCTTTCCGCAATGCTCACAGACAAAATCCTTTGCTGCATATTTGCTTCCACAGGCAGGGCATAAATATGTTTTCATTATAAATCTCCTTTCAGGTTCGTTGCGTCTCTTTCTTTAACGCACAGGATGAATAGCCGGCCTTTTTGGTCTGCTTTGTATTAAGATATGTTCAGAAAGTCAAACATAAATGTCTCCTTTTCCCTATTCCCTGAGCGTGAATCCGTCGGGATAATCAGCAATATCCTCCGAAAACGCGGGGTACATTATCCCAGACTTAGCGTTCTATTTGAACTCATCGTCTATTATAGTTGAGATTATAGTTAAGATTTCTATCGGTGCGAAGATATTCAAGCTTTCCGGCTTCTAAGACCAGGCTGAAATAGTAATAGTCCTCATTGTCGTAAAAATCTATGTCAGTCAGGTTTACGTACATAAGGTCGTTTCCTTTCTTCATAATCGCTATTTCCGCAAATGAGCCGTCAGCTATGATATATTAGGTGTGATTCTCACCCTTTATATCATACATTCTTCATGTGGTAGGCGGGGGCAAACCCCGACCGGCCCAGGTAGGAGCCCAGCAGCAGCGGCCCGCATTTGACGTCCACCACATCCACGGACCCCTCCCCAGGCAGCCCCAGGCGGCTCCTGGGCACGCCCATCACCAGGGCGAACCACTTGCCGCTGGGCCGGCGGAGGACGCAGTATTGGGGATATTTTTTCCACAGATAGGCAGGCTCCGCCCCGTATTGGGCCCGGACCAGGGCCAAAAGCGCTTCCCGGGTCAAGCCTCCGCCTCGGCCTCGGCCATCCGCTGGGCCACGCCCATGGCCACGGCGGCGCACCGCCGGGCGGCGGCGGCCTCAAAGGTGGGGTAGTCCACCTCCGCGCCGCTGTCGGCCTTGTCGGAGATGGCCCGGAGGATCACAAAGGGCACCTGGTTTACATAAGCTGCCTGGGCGATGCCGGCCCCCTCCATTTCGGTGCACAGGCCGCTGGTGAGGCTGACGATGGCGCTCTTTCGCTCCTCCCGGCTGACGAACAGATCTCCGCTGGCCACCCGGCCCACCTTCACATGGCCGGGATGGACCGCCTCGGCGGCGGCGAAGGCGTAGGCCAGCATTGTCTCGTCGGCGGGGAAGGTCCGAGGCATCCCCGGCACCTGGCCTAGGACGTAGCCAAAGTGGGTGCAGTCAAAGTCGTGGTACATGGCGTCTTGGCTCACCACCAGGTCCCCAATGTCCAGGTCTGGGCAGAGGGACCCGGCGATGCCGGTGTTCACCAGATGGGTGACGCCGAAGCAGTCGATGAGGATCTGGGCGCAGAGGGCGGCGTTGACCTTGCCCACGCCGCACCGGGCCACCACCACCTCCTGACCCTGGAGAGAGCCCAGGAAGAAGGGCTTTCCCGCCTTGGTTGTCTCCGTCAGGCCCACCATCTGTTCTTTTAAGAGGGCCACCTCAATGTCCATGGCCCCGATGATTCCAAGAATCGACATATTCATACTCCTTTCGGGTAGACGCTGTGGGCCTGGTCCAGATTTTCCAAAATGCCCACATACCGCCCGGCCCAGTATTTGGCCATGGGCAGATTCATGTCCAGATAATTCCCGCAGTCGGCGGGGCTGGCCCCGGGGATGGGCCCGTCATAGTCCCGGATGAAGCGGAAGCAGGCGGTGACCAGAGGCGCGGCGTCCTGGGAGCTCAGATCTCCGGCCAGGAGCAGGTAGAACCCGGTCCGGCAGCCCATGGGGCCAAAGTAGAGCATCCGGTCCTTCCACGCCGGGTCGTTTCGCAGGTAGGTCGCCGCCAGATGCTCGATGGCGTGGACCTCGGCGGTGTTCATCACCGGTTCCTTGTTGGGCCGGGTGAGCCGCAGATCGAAGGTGGTGACGGTCTCGGCGCCCACTTTGTCCTTCCGGGAGACGTAGAGCCCCGGCAGCAGCCGGAGATGATCGATGGTAAAGCTGGTGATTTTTTCCATAAGGAGCCTCCTAAGTTTTTTCTTCATTCTAGCGCAAAACCCGCCAAAAGGCAAGAAAAATCCGGCCCAACCGGCGGTTGTTTTGGGTCAACCGCCGGTTGGATACGAAAAAGCGGAAATTTAACAAACAATTGATAGCTTTTTTCCCCAATTTATGGCATGATATACCCATCGAATCGCAAGGAGG
>CANQQI010000039.1 GCA_947625945.1 uncultured Oscillospiraceae bacterium | reverse complement strand
TCCAATTTAGGCGTGGTGGAGTTGACGGTGGCTTTGGAGACGGTATTTGATACCGCCGTTGACCGCCTGGTATTTGACGTGGGTCATCAGTCTTATGTGCACAAGCTGCTGACCGGCCGCCAGGCGGATTTTAAGCGCCTGCGCCGGTTCGGCGGTATGGCGGGCTTTCCCAAGCCGGAGGAGAGCGATACCGACGCCTTTGTGGCCGGTCACGCCTCCAGCGCGGTGTCCGTGGCCCTGGGAATGGCCCGGGCAAGGACGCTGATGGGGGAGACCTATCATGTGGCCGCCGTCCTGGGGGACGGGGCCGCCACCGGGGGCCTGGCCTTCGAGGGCCTCAGCGATACCGCCGTCAGCGGAGAGCCCATGGTCATCATCCTCAACGACAACGAGATGTCCATCGACAAAAATGTGGGGGGCCTTGCCAAGCACCTGGCCCATCTGCGCACGGACCAGCGGTATTTGGACATCAAGCAGTGGTACAAGCGGGCACTGCTGAAAATGCCCGGCGGCGCCGCCCTCTATCGGTTTTCTCACAATCTGAAAAGCTGGCTCAAGCGCTCCCTGATCCCCTCCACCATCTTTGACGAGATGGGCCTGACCTATTTGGGCCCGGTGGATGGCCACGATCTGCCTGCGCTCATCGCCTTGCTGCAATACGCGAAGAACGCGGAAAAGCCGGTGGTGGTCCATGTGCTGACCCAGAAGGGCCGAGGCTATGCCCCGGCGGAGCAGGATCCTGCCAAGTTCCATGGTGTGGGGACCTTTGACCCCGTCACCGGCGAGGTTCCGGAAAAGACTGGCGAGACCTATTCCCAGCGGTTTGGGGATGTTCTTTGCCGCCTGGCGGAGGAGGACCGGCGAGTCTGCGCCATTACCGCCGCCATGCCCGGCGGGACCGGTCTGCTGCCCTTCAAGGAGCGGTTTCCCAACCGCCTGTTCGACGTGGGCATTGCCGAGGGCCACGCTGTTACCATGGCCGGGGGCCTTGCCAAGCAGGGCATGATCCCTGTGGCGGCCATCTATTCCACCTTCCTCCAGCGGTCCTATGACATGATCCTCCAGGACGTGGCCATGCTGGGCCTCCATGTGGTGCTGGCGGTGGACCGGGCCGGGCTGGTGGGCGAGGACGGGGCCACCCATCAGGGCACCTTCGATGTGGGCTTTCTCCGTCAGGCTCCGGGATTGACCCTGCTGGCCCCCGGAAGCCTGCTGGAATTGGAGCAAATGCTGACCTGGGCGGTCAAGGAGCAGTCCGGCCCTGTGGCGATCCGCTATCCCCGGGGTGGGGAAGGGGCCTACCGGGACTCCGCCTGGGGCGTGGGACGGGTTTGCCGCCACAGAACCGGCGGGGACGCCGCGATTTTGACCTACGGATGCCGGATGCTGGACAACGCCCTGGCGGCGGCGGACCGCCTAGCCGGGGAGGGAATCCAGTTAACGGTTCTGCGACTACTGGAACTGTCCCCGCTGCCGTCGGAGGAGGTTCTTGCCCTGCTGCCCGACGGGCCCCTGATCATTGCGGAGGAGGCCTGTGCCGGCGCCGGGATCAAGGAAGCTCTTGCCTGGGAACTGGAGCGCCTGGGATTCGACAGGACCGTTTTGGGCCTGGATCTGGGGCATCGGTTCATCCCCCACGGGGATATCAGGTCCCTTTACGGGATGTGCGGCTTGGACGGGGAATCCCTTGCCGCTGCCGTGAGAAAGGCGGTGGGCCGTGAAGATTAAAAAGCGCTTGGACGTACTGCTGACGGAGCGGGGCCTTGCGGAAAACCGCACCAAAGCCCAGGCCGTCATTATGAGCGGCCAGGTCTACGTCAATGGACAGAAGGCCGATAAGCCGGGGGTTTCTTTTGAAGAAACGGCGGCCCTGGAGGTGCGGGGGGAGACCTGCCCCTATGTCAGCCGGGGTGGCTATAAGCTGGAAAAGGCCCTGGATACCTTCGGCATTGACCCGCGGGGCTATGTGTGCAGCGATTCCGGGGCCTCCACCGGAGGCTTTACCGACTGCCTATTACAGCGGGGCGCCCAAAAGGTATTCGCCATCGACGTGGGCTACGGGCAGCTGGACTACCGGCTCCGCTCGGATCCCCGGGTGGTGGTGATGGAGCGCACCAATATCCGCTACGTCACCCCGGAGAGAATCGGAGAGCAGCTGGATCTGTCGGTGGTGGACGTGAGCTTTATCTCCTTGAAGCTGGTGCTTCCAGTTATTGACCGGCTTCTGAAGGAAACCGGCCAGGTGGTCTGCCTGATCAAGCCCCAGTTTGAGGCGGGGCGGGAAAAGGTGGGTAAAAAAGGCGTGGTCCGGGAAAAGGGCACCCATTTGGAGGTGCTGCGGGATTTTTTGACCATGGCCCAGGCGCTGGGATTTACCGTGCTGGGCCTGACCTATTCCCCGGTCAAGGGGCCGGAGGGAAATATCGAGTTTTTGGCGCACCTAAGCAAGCTGCCGGGGCAGAAGACCTGCCCGGAGCCTGCCCAGGTGGTGGAGGATGCCCACGAGGCGCTGAAGGGGTGAAATTGTTGAAAAAGGTGGTCATGACCCCCAACCCTTACCGGGACAAAAGCTTTTCCACCGTCCGGGCGGCGATGGAGATCCTCAAAGCCGCCGGGGTGGAGGTGAAGCTCTGCCTGCCCTTCGAGGTGGACCGGAGCTACAGCATGCCCAAGGATCTGCGCTTTTCCCGGCTGGACCGGGAGCTGCCAGAGGCGGACGCGGTGATCTGCTTCGGCGGGGACGGAACGATCCTGCACATGGCGAAGGCGGCGACCCGCTGCGGAAAGCCGGTGCTGGGCGTGAACATCGGAACCATGGGCTTCATGGCGGAGCTGGAAAGTACCGAGCTGGACCAGCTGCCCCGGCTCACCACCGGGGACTATACGCTGGACAGCCGGATGATGCTGGACGTTTCCGTCCAGCGGGGCCGGGACGTCCTCTTTCACGATATCTGCCTCAACGACGCGGTGGTGACCAAGGGCGCGGTTGCCCGGATCATCCAGCTGGCGGTAAGGTGCGACGGGGTGGAGTGCCTGGAATTTGGCGGGGACGGGCTGATTATCGCTACCCCCACCGGCTCCACGGCTTACAGCCTCTCCGCCGGGGGCCCCATTGTGGAGCCGGAGGCCGCCAACATTTTGATCACCCCCATCTGCGCTCACGACGTGGGCAGCCGCTGCGTTGTTGCCTCGGATCAGCGGGTGGTGACGGTGAGCCTGGGGAAGAACGCCCGCCGGAATGCCTTTTTATCCGTGGACGGGGGCAAGGCCCTGCGCCTGGAGGCGGGAGACGTGGCCACGGTGCGCAAGTCGCAGCTGGTGACCAAACTGATCCGTCTGAAAAGCCGGAGCTTCTACGATGTGCTGAATATGAAATTTAAATAATCCAACAGATATAGGGAGGAACAACATGAAGAACCAACGTCAGGCCAAGATCCTGGAATTGATCACCACCCGCCAGGTGGAGACCCAGGAGCAGCTCCTCGCCCTTTTGGAGGCGGAGGGGATCCATACCACCCAGGCCACCATTTCCCGGGACGTGAAGGAGCTGCGCATCGTCAAGGAGCTGACCGGCCTGGGCACCTACCGCTACACCACGGCGGACAATGCCGTAACCGGCAATTTTTCCACCCGGCTCCACACCATTTTCCGGGAGAGCGTTACATCTCTGGACTATGCCCAGAATATCATTGTCATTCGTACCCTGCCGGGCCTGGCCTCCGCCGCCGGTTCCGCCCTGGACGCCATGAGCCTCAGCGCCGTGGTGGGCACCCTGGCCGGGGACGATACCCTGATCGTGATCATGCGGGACGGCAATACCGCCGCCTCCTTCTGCGGCGAGATCAAGAATCTGCTGAACTGATGGGAAAGGAGCGCCGGGATGCTGAGTCTTCTGCATATTGAAAATATTGCGGTGGTGGAGCGGGCGGAGATCGCCTTTCACCCCGGTTTCAACGTGCTGACCGGCGAAACCGGCGCGGGAAAATCCATCGTAATCGACGCCATTTCCGCCATTCTGGGCCGCCGGGCCTACCGGGACATGATCCGAACCGGGGAGAGCCGGGCCAGCGTCCGGGCAATTTTTACCCAGGTGCCGGAGCTGCCCTGGTTTCAGGAGAACGGTGTGCCCTATGATCCGGAGACGGTGATCCAGCGAGAGATCTACTTGGACGGGCGGAACGTGTGCCGGGTCAACGGCAGCCTGGTGACGGTGTCCATCCTTCACGCTCTGGGAATCCAACTGATCAACATCCATGGGCAGCACGACGCCGCCACCCTCTTTGACGAGGAAAACCATCTGCAATATCTGGACGCCTACGCTGAAAACCAGGCTCTGCGCCAGGACTATGGGGAAAAATACGCCGCCCTGGCCGCCCTGCGGAAGAAAATCGACAGCCTGACCATGGACGAGGGGGAGAAGCTCCGGCGGATGGAGTCCCTGCAATACCAGATCCAAGAGATCACCCGGGCCAATCTCACCCCGGGAGAGGACGAGGCCTTAGAGGAGCGGCGCAAGATCTTGCAAAACGCGGAAAAGCTGAGCAGTGGGATGGACGCCGCCGTGGAGTGCCTCTACGGCGGCGAGGATACGGACGGCGCCGCCGGGCTGCTTTCCGAGGCTGAGCGGGAGCTGAGCCGTCTGGCCCGGTTCGGGGAGCCCTTCGCTACCCTGCACCGGCAGGTGGCGGACCTAAAATATCAGGTGCAGGACGCCGCCGAGGAGGCGCGCGCCGCCCGGGATGATCTGAGCTACTCCGCCGAAGAATTGGAGAATATCGAGAGCCGCCTGGATGGGATTTACCGCCTTCGCAGAAAGTACGGCTCCTCCTGCCAGGAGATTCTGGATTACTGTCAAAAGGCCCAGGAGCAGCTGGACCGGATCCAGTTCGCCGACGACGAGCTGCTGCGGCTGAAAACCAAGCTGGCCCAGGCGGAAAAGGAGGCCATGGAATCTGCCTCCAATTTGTCCCAAAACCGGAAGGAAGCGGGCCAGCGACTGTCCCAGGCCATTTTGGAGGAGCTGCGGCAGTTGGACATGCCCAGGGTGCAGTTTGCCTGTCCATTTACACAGACCCCTCTGGGACCCAACGGCATGGATTCCGCCGCTTTTTATCTCTCCGCCAACGCCGGAGAGGCGCTGAAGCCCCTGAGCCGGGTGGCCTCCGGCGGCGAGCTGGCCCGGATTATGCTGGCCATGAAAAACGTCCTGGCCCGGCAGGATCAGGTGGCGACCCTAATTTTCGATGAAGTGGACACCGGCGTCTCCGGTCGGGCGGCCCAGAAGGTGGCGGAGAAGCTCCGCAGCCTGGCCCGGGATAAGCAGGTGCTCTGCGTCACCCACCTGCCCCAGCTGGCGGCCCTGGGGGATACCCACCTGCTCATCTCCAAGTCCGAGCGGGCGGGCCGAACCTATACCACCGTTACCCCCCTGGACCGGGAGGGCCGGATCCGGGAGCTGGCCCGAATTATCGGCGGGGCCAACATCACCCCCATCACGCTACAAAGCGCGGCGGAAATGCTGGACCACCCTTGACAAAACGGGATTTTTCTGCTAGGATACTACCAACGCGATGAAGGGATGCTTAGTCGCCCCCAACCCCTCCAGAGAGCTGCCGGATGGTGTGAGGCAGCGGGGCAGGCGATGAAATTACCTCCCGGAGCGGCCCGCCTGAAAAAGTAGGGCGGGACGGGTCGGCCCGATAGCGCCGAGGTGTGCTTCACACCGTAAGGGCATGGCCGGGAGGCCCTGCCGAATCAGAGGTGGTACCGCGTAAATTACGCCCTCTGTCCTGCCGGACAGGGGGATTTTCATTTGGGAGGGAGAAAAATGGTAAACATCACTTATTTGGGCCACGCCTGCTTCCTGCTGGAGGCGGACGGCTACCGGACAGTGCTGGACCCCTATTCAAACGGCGCAGTGCCGGGCCTTTTGGACCTGGATCTGGCGGCGGAGGCGGTGTATTGCAGCCATGGCCATGGGGATCATAACGCCGCGGACCGGGTGCGGCTGACCCGGACAGCCCTCCGGCCTCCTTACACCCTGACCGAGCTTCCTGTGCCCCACGACGACGCCGGCGGCGCCAAGCGGGGAATGTGTACCGCCCGGATATTTGACTTCGGCGGCCTCCGGGTGGCCCACCTGGGGGACATTGGCCGGACGCTGACCCCGGAGGAGGCAAAAATACTGGCGGGTGTGGACTGCCTGCTCCTGCCGGTGGGCGGCTTTTTCACCGTGGATGCCGACCACGCCGCACAGATCGTCCAGCAGGCGGGGGCGAAGGTCGTGATTCCCATGCACTATCGGACGAAAACCACCAGCTATCCCGTTATCGGCAAGCTGGATCGATTCACCCGGCAGTTTGACTCCGTTTATCGGGAGGGGGACACCCTGGCCCTGACGCCGGACACCCCGGCGGGAATCCATGTACTCAAACAAAAAATGGCAAAAGGAGAAGAAGAATGAAGCTGTACGACGAGCTGGTGGCCCGTGGGCTGATCGCCCAGGTCACCGATGAAAACGAGATTCGCACCATGATCGACGAGGGCAAAGCCACCTTCTATATCGGCTTTGACTGCACGGCGGACAGCCTGACCGCCGGGCATTTCATGGCCCTGACCCTGATGAAACGGCTGCAAATGGCGGGGAACAAGCCCATCGCCTTGATCGGCGGGGGCACCACCATGATCGGCGACCCCTCCGGCCGGACGGATATGCGGAAAATGTTGACCAAGGAGGACATTGACCACAACGCCGCCTGTTTCAAGCGGCAGATGGAGCGGTTCATCGAATTTGGTCCTGGCAAGGCCCAGATGGTGAACAATGCGGACTGGCTGCTGAATTTGAATTATGTAAACCTTCTCCGGGAGGTGGGGGCCTGCTTTTCCGTGAACAATATGCTCCGGGCGGAGTGCTACAAGCAGCGGATGGAGCGGGGACTGTCCTTCCTGGAGTTTAACTACATGATCATGCAGTCCTATGACTTTTACTACCTGTTCCAGCACTACGGCTGCAATATGCAGTTCGGCGGCAACGACCAGTGGAGTAATATGCTGGGCGGAACCGAGCTGATCCGCCGGAAGCTGGGCAAGGACGCCCACGCCATGACCATCACGCTCCTCACCGACTCCCAGGGCAATAAAATGGGCAAGACTGCCGGCAACGCCGTTTGGCTGGATCCCAACAAGACCAGCCCCTTTGACTTCTACCAGTACTGGAGGAACGTGGGGGACGCGGACGTGATGAAGTGCGTCCGGATGCTGACCTTCCTGCCCATGGAGCAGATCGCGGAGATGGACGCCTGGAAGGACGCCAAGCTCAACGATGCCAAGGAGATCCTGGCCTTCGAGTTGACCAAGCTGGTCCACGGTCCGGAGGAGGCGGAGAAGGCCCAGGCCGCCGCCCGGGCCCTGTTTGCCGGTGCCGGGACCTCCGGAG
Source organism: uncultured Oscillospiraceae bacterium (assembly GCA_947625945.1). Taxonomy (GTDB): domain Bacteria; phylum Bacillota; class Clostridia; order Oscillospirales; family Oscillospiraceae; genus Faecousia. The sequence continues at coordinate 8,342 of CANQQI010000039.1, read as the reverse complement.
AGATGCCCACCACCAAGATTGCGCCGGAGGCGCTGAAGGACGGGAAAATCGGCATTCTGACCTTGATGGTTTCCTGCGGCCTGGCCGCCTCCAATGGCGAGGCCCGCCGTCTGGTGCAGCAGGGAGGCGTGTTCCTGAATGGGGACAAGGTCCCCGGTGCGGACGCCGCCGTTACCGAGGATCAGCTCCGGGCCGGCGCGGTCCTGCGCAAGGGCAAGAAGGTCTTCCACAAGGCAATTCTGGATTAAATTCAAAAAATGCGGCTTCCACGCTCGGAAGCCGCATTTTTTTCTGGACATTTTGCAAAAAACCTGTATAATAGAGATATCTGACAAAAAAGAACAGGAAAATGGAGGAGAAATTTATGAAACTTGACACAAAACGTACCGTTTTGGTTGGCTTTGCCTTCCTGGCCATCTCCGCCTTCTGGCAGATGTATGACAATCTGATCCCATTGATGCTCTCCAACACCTTTGAAATCAATAAGACGTACTCCGGCTTCATCATGTCCTTGGACAACATTCTGGCTTTGTTCCTGCTGCCCCTGTTCGGCGGCCTGTCGGACAAGTGCCGCAGCGCCCTGGGCCGGCGGCGTCCCTTTATCCTCTTCGGCACCCTGGTCTCCGTGGCGCTGATGATCCTGCTGCCCCTGCTGGACAACAGCTACGCCGCCTCGCCGGCTCTGTGGAAGCTGGTGGGCTTTATCGCGGTGCTGGGGCTGCTGCTCATTGCCATGGGCACCTACCGGAGCCCCGCTGTGGCCCTGATGCCCGACGTGACTCCCAAGCCCCTGCGGAGCAAGGCCAACGCCATCATCAATCTCATGGGCGCCGTGGGCGGCGTCATCTATCTGCTGGTCTCCTCGGTCCTCTACCGGCAAAAGCCCGGGGAGCTGGTCCACGTGGACTATCTGCCCCTGTTTTCCATTGTGGGCGGCATCATGCTGGGTGCCCTGGCTGTGATCATGTTCCTGGTGGACGAGCCCAAGCTGGTGGCCCGGCAGAAGGAATATGAGCAGGCCCACCCGGAGGACAATTTGGCCGAGCAGACCGAGAACGGCGAGGCCCTGCCCAAGGACGTGAAGTGGAGCTTGGGCTTCCTGCTGGCGTCCATTTCCCTGTGGTTCATCGGCTATAACGGCGTCACCACCTGGTTCTCCACCTATGCCACCAACGTGTGGGACATGCCCCTGGGCAGCGCCAATACCTGCCTGACCGTGGCCACCGCGGGCGCCATCGTCAGCTACATCCCCGTGGGCAACATCGCCAGCAAGGTGGGCCGCCGGAAGACCATCCGCTTTGGCGCCTTGCTCCTGGCTGCCTGCTTCTTCGCGGCCTTCCTGTACACCGTCTTTGCCAAGGAGTTCAGCCCCCTGCTGTATGTCCTATTCATTTTGGTGGGCATGGCCTGGGCGGCCATCAACGTCAACAGCCTGCCCATGGTGGTGGAGATGTGCAAGGGCAGCGAAGTGGGCAAATTCACAGGGCTGTACTATACCTTCTCCATGGCGGCTCAGATCGTCACCCCCATTGTGGCCGGCTTCCTGCTGGAAAACGTGAGCTACCACACCCTGTTCCCCTATGCCGCGCTGGCGGTGCTGGCCTCCTTCATCACCATGGGATTCGTGCGCCACGGGGACAACAAGGTGGAGGCCAAGAAGGGCCTGGAAGCCTTTGACGTGGGGGACTAAGCCATGATCTGGGTTCTGATGATCGCGCTTGCCCTGGCGGCTGGGTTCTTACTTGCCCTCCGGGGCCGGAAGGGGCACCCGGGCTGGAAGGACCTGCTGGGCTGGAACTACGCCCACCGGGGTCTCCATGACGAGGCGCTGCCGGAAAACAGTATGGCGGCCTTCCGAGCCGCTCTGGAGCAGGGCTACGGCATCGAGCTGGACCTGCATCTGATCAAGGACGGCTCCCTGGCGGTGCTCCACGATCACACTCTGAATCGGATGACCGGCCGGGAGGGAAAAATCGAGGACCTGACCGCCCCTGAGCTGAAAACCTGCTTCCTCCAAGGCACTCAGGAGACCATTCCGCTTTTTGAAGACGTGCTGGCGCTGTTTGACGGGAAGGCTCCCATGATCATTGAGCTGAAATCCGACGGGACCAACGTCAGCGCCCTGTGCGAAGCGGCCATGGCAGCCCTGAAGGACTACCACGGCCCCTACTGTATTGAGTCCTTTGACAGTCGGTGCCTGATGTGGCTGAAAAAGCACGCCCCTCAGGTGATCCGGGGGCAGCTGGCGGAGGATTATCTCCATGAGAAAACGATCCTGCCCTGGCCTCTGGCCTTCGCCGTGACCTACAACCTGGAGAATTTCCTGACCGTGCCGGACTTCCTGGCGTACCGGTTCAACAACCGGACGCTGCTGCCCAACCGAATCTGCCGGAAGCTGTGGGGTATCCAAGGGGTCACCTGGACCCTGCGGAACCAGGCGGATTTTGACGCCGCCGTGGAGGAGGGCTGGGTCCCCATTTTCGAGGGCTTCCGGCCATAGTCCCAAAACCTAAAAACGAACAGAACCGCTCCGAAGTCTGCACTTCGGAGCGGTTCTGTTCGATTCATGTCTAGCGGTTGTGGCCAAACTGGATTTTGGGGTCGGAGAACTCCTTCACCCGCTGATCGAAGGCGGCCCGGGCCGCCTGGGGATAGGGGAGTTGGGCCTCCACCCCGGCCAGGCCCAGAAAGTAGGCGCAGAAGTCCGGGTTCAGCACCAATAGTGGGCCCAGCAGCTGGGTGCAGATCAGATTTTTCTTTCGCAGACCCTCCAGCTTGCTCTCCGGATTCAGACCCACGCCACGCACACACTTGAGAAAATGGGAATCGGTATTGTCCCCGTAGAGGAAGCTGAATTGGCTGTGAAAGCCCACCACCGTCATGCCGTCCATGTCTCCCAGTACCTTTCCGTTGAACCGGCGGAACAGGTCGGTTTTCACTGTCACGTCAAAAATGCCCAGACCCTGGACCTGCACGCCCTCGGTGACGTAGTCGATTTCCCGGGCGAACAGCTCAGAGGCGTTGCCTGTGGCCAGAATGGGCACGCCCGCGTCGATCAGCTCCTCGAAACGGGCCTTGAGAGGCCGCAGCTTTTCCAGGACCCGGCGCTGGGTGTCCTCGGTCATGGTGCCGATATACAGGAGATCCACCGGATGCCCGGCAAAATATGGCTCCTCCGTAAAGGGCGTATAGTGGAAATCTCCCTGGGGGCAGATCATGGCCATATATTTTCCGTTGTAGACGTCCCCGTAGAGGCCGCAGATTTCGGGAAAGAGAATTTCAGCGGTCATTTCCCGGCCTCCTTTTCCAGCAGGGTCTTTTTCACACTCAGGGCTTCTTTGTCCAAGTACACATCGTACAGGATATAGATATCCTGGCACTTTTCGGTGTCCACCAGATGCCCACCCCCCTGGAAGGAGGGCCACAGGGCGATTTTTTCCTGAGGAACCCCTGCGATCAGCGCCCGCAGCTGCTGATCCAGGCACCGGGGACCGGAAAAGACCAGCTGGGAGATGGAGGGATGGGCCAGGGGACTGTAGTCGCAGTCATAGACCCAGCAGGGATTCTCCGAGCTGCCCTGGCTGTCTCCCTTGTCGTCGATGAGGAAGAATACCGCCTTGTTTTCCCCGGGCTGATCCGCCACATATTGAAAGCTCCGGGCGCAGGCGTCGGGGTTCTGCCCCTTTGCCGACTGCATGGTGATTTTCAGCCCGCCGGATTCCACATGGTCGTAGCGGCTCTTCACGATCTCCACGGTATCCAGCCCGGCGGCAATGTCCTCCGTGGACAGGCCCAGCCGGGACAGCACCGCCACCACGCAGCACTGGTTGTAGATGTTCACGATGTTGTCGTTGAGGAGCTTATAGGTCTGGGGCTGCCCGTCTTGGGTGATGGTGACCGTCCCCGCCTCCCGGCAGATCTCGGTTACCAGAAAATCCGGGGCAGGGGAGGCGCTTCCACAGTTGGGACAGCGCATCCGGCCGATGTGGTCATAGCGTAGGTACGCCGCCTCCAGCTTTCCGCCGCAGTGGGGGCAGTACACCAGATCCAGCCCCTCCAGATCGGGCGCTCCCGTGGGGGCCTCTGCCTGAATGCCAAAATAGGTCCGGTCTTCGCACTGGGATGCCACCTCGGCACAAATCAGATCGTCGGCATTGAGGATCAGCTTGGTTCCGGCGGGAATTGCCTTGTCCAGAAGATACCGGATGAAGCCGGGGTGGGCGTTGCGCTTGATGGAGTCCCGCATCACGTTGGTGCAGATCAGATAGTCCGGCTTTAGGCCCCCATACACCAGCAGGGAGCTGCGCTCGTCCACCTCCAGCACGGCGGCGTCGGTTTTTACCCGGCCGGAAAGGGTGGCGTTCTCCAGCAGCGCGGATACTACGCCGCCCTGGATGTTGGAGCCCAGGGCGTTGTTGGCCACCGTATAGCCATTTTTCCGCAGCAAGGAGGTGAGCAGGTTGCTCACCGTGGTTTTTCCGTTGGTGCCGGTGACGGCGATCACCGTCTTGGGCGGAACAATGTGGGCCAGGAAGTCCGGGCACAGCTTCACCGCCAGCTTTCCCGGCAGATAGGAGGCGTTGCGGCCCAGGAGCCGCATGGCCAGCCTGACGGCTTTGGCCATCCAGAGGGCGAAGTAAAACCGCAGCTTTTTCAAAAAATCACGTCTTCTCTATCCGAAATTTTTACAGGATCTCCTGAACCGACTTTTTCAGCAGCTCCAGGCCCCGCGTGAGGATCGGTTCCTCGATCACCAGGGGCGGCATCAGCTTTAGAACCTGATTGTCCCGGCCTACCCGCTCGGCAATCAGGCCGTTGTGGAAGCAGGCGGCCACCAGAGGCTTGGTCATGTCCTTGCCGAAGGCGCCGAAGTCCACGCCCCAGAGAAGCCCTAAGCCCCGGCACTGGATCCGGCTGTCCAGGGGCGCGATTTCCTCCCGAAGGAATGCCTCCACCAGCTTGCCCTTTTCCTGGACCTGCCGCTCCACCTGCTCCTCCACCATGATCTCCAGGCCCGCCAGGCCCGCCACCATGGACAGCTGATTGCCCCGGAAGGTACCGGTGTGCTGCCCGGGCTCCCAGAAATCCAGCTCGGGTTTGAACAGCACTAGGCTCAGCGGCATGCCGCAGCCGCCGATGGACTTGGACAGGGTCACGATATCGGGCACGATCCCCGCCCGCTCGAAGGAGAAGAAGGTGCCGGTCCGGCCGTTGCCCACCTGGATGTCGTCCACCATCAGCAAAATGCCATACTTATCGCACAGGGCCCGCAGCCGCCGAAGCCATTCCACCGGCAGCACATAGATGCCGCCGTCGGCCTGCAGGGTCTCGATCACCACGGCGGCGGGCTTTTCCGCGCCGGAGTGATCGTCGGTCAGCAGCCGCTCCATGTAGTCGATGGTGTCCAGCTCCGGGAACATATAGGGGGCGGGAACGTGGACCACGTTCCCCATGGCCGCCCCGGCGCCCTCCCGGCTGGACCGGTCGGTGGTCAGGGCCAGAGCGCCCAAGGTCATGCCGTGGAACGCGCCCATCAGGGCAAAGACGGTCTGCCGCCCGGTGCTTTTCCGGGCGATTTTCAGCGCCGCCTCCACCGCGTTGGTGCCGGTGGGGCCGGCAAACTGGATCTTGTAGTTCAGGCCCTTCTTTTCCAGGATGTTCTTTTCAAAGTATTCCAGAAACGCCCGCTTGGCGGGGGTGTAGAAATCCATGCCATGGAGGATCCCGTCGTTTTCCAGATATTCGATCATCCGCTTCTTCATTTTGTCCGGATTGTGGCCGTAGTTCAGGGCGCCCGAGCCGGCGAAGAAATCCACATATTCCCGGCCCTCCTCGTCCCAGATCAGGGCGCCCTTGGCCCGGGTGAGAACGGTGGGGAAGCTGCGGCAGTAGGAGCGGACATTGGACTCATAGTTTTCAAAAACCGAGGTATTCATTTTAAGACTTCCTTATTTTAGGATGGGAAAACGCTACGCACAATATATCACAGCCCGCCTGCAAAATCAAGGGCCCAGTTGGGAACAATCAGTGAATCCTGCAGAATGTGCCGAATTTCAAGCAGTTTGAGAATTGCCTCTTGTAAAAATTGCCGGAATGAAATATAATAGGATGGTCAAAAAGTGGATTCGCCGGGGCACCCGGCAAATAGAATGTTTAAGGAGGACTTTTTTTCATGAAATTTCAAAAGAAAGCCGTGATCTTCGACCTGGACGGGGTCATCTGCTTCACCGACAAGTTCCATTACCTGGCCTGGAAGGCCCTGGCGGACCGGCTGGGCATCTATTTTGACGAGAAGATTAACGACCGGCTCCGGGGCGTCAGCCGTATGGCCAGCCTGGAGATCATTCTGGAGCGGGCTACCAAGGAGTATACCCAGGCGGAGAAGGAAGCCTTCGCGGAGGAGAAGAACAATACTTATCGGGAGCTGCTGAAGAACATGAGCCCCAAGGACCTGACCGACGAGGTCCGGGACACCCTGAACGAGCTCCGGGCCCGGGGCTACAAGCTGAGCATTGGCTCCTCCAGCAAGAACACCAAGTTCATTCTGGGCCAGATCGGCCTGGGGGACTTCTTCGACGCCATTGCCGACGGAACGGACATCACCCATTCCAAGCCCGATCCCGAGGTGTTCCTGAAATCCGCCGAGAAGCTGGGCATCGACCCGGCGGACTGCGCCGTGGTGGAGGATGCCAAGGCCGGCATCCAGGCCGCCAAGGCCGGCGGCATGACCGCCCTGGCCCTGTTTGGCGACGCCAAGGGCTGCGGCGAGGAGGACTACGACCTCAAGAGCTTCTCCGACCTGCTGAACATTCTGTAAGCGGTGGAGGGACTTTCCATGAGACCCTATGGGTTTGGCATCGATATCGGCGGCACCGCCATCAAGCTGGGCCTGTTCCACACCGAGGGGGAGCTGCTGGAAAAATGGCAGATCCCGACCCGCCGGAAGGACTGCGGAAAATGGGTCCTGCCCGACGCCCTGGACTCCGTCCGGGCCAAAATGGCGGAGCGGGGCATTGGCTGGGACCAGGTGGAGGGCATCGGCATGGGCGTCCCTGGCCCCGTTACCGAGGACGGCACGGTGCTGCGGTGCATCAACCTGGGCTGGGACGTGTTCAATATCCCCAACGCCGTGAAAAAGCTGGAGCCCCATATTGAAAACATCCAGGTCTCCAACGACGTGAACGCCGCCGCCCTGGGCGAGCTGTGGCTGGGTGGGGCCAAGGGCCGCTGGAGCGCCGTCATGGTCACCCTGGGTACCGGCATCGGCGGCGGCATCGTGGTGGGCCATAAGATGATTTATGGCAGCGGCGGCGCCGGCGGCGAGATTGGCCATATTTGCATCGAGCCTGACGAGCCGGTGCGGTGCAAATGCGGCGGCCGGGGCTGTCTGGAGCAGTACTGCTCCGCCACCGGGCTGCTGCGGGTCACCCGGCAGCACCTCCACGACCACCCCGGCACCCAGACCGTCCTGGCGGATACCCCGGAGCTGACGGCCAAGGACATCTGCGACGCCGCCCGGGAGGGAGACGCCTTCGCCCTGTCCCAGCTGGACCTGCTGGGCAAACGGCTGGGCCGGGCCCTCACCGCCGTGGCCGCCACCATCGACCCCCAGATCTTTGTTATCGGCGGGGGACTGTCCAACGCCGGGCAGGTCCTCCTGGACCCCATTGAATTTTACTACCGCAAGTACGCTTTCCACGCCTTCCGCCATACGGAATTCGCCCTGGCGGAGCTGGGCAACGACGCCGGAATTTACGGCTGCGTGAAAATGATCCTATCCTAATTATTACAAGGAGGAAGACCATGCTGCAAATTTTGGACCAAAGCGGCTGGAAAATGACCGAGGTCAATTTTGACCCCAACGCCCTGGGAAAGGTGGAGGCCAATTTCTGCCTGGGCAATGGCTACCTGGGCCTCCGTTCCGCCACCGAGGAAAAGTACCTGGGGGAGACCCGGGACCTGCTGATTGCCGGCACCTTCGACCGCTTTTCTCCCGAGGAGGTCACGGAGCTGCCCAACGCCGCCGACGTGACCAACATTGAGCTGACCCTGAACGGCGCCCGATTCGACCTGACCCAGGGAACCATCCGGTCCTACCACCGGACCCTGGACCTAAAGACGGGCCTGCTGACCCGGGAGGTGGAGTGGACCTCTCCCAAGGGCGAGGAATTTGCCCTGAAATTTGAGCGGGTAGTGTCCCTCAAGCGGCTCCACACCATGGCCCTCCGGGTTTCCGTCACCCCCAAGGCCGATGGGACGGTCAAATTCCAGTCCGGCATCGACGGCCGGGTGACCTGCGACGGCTCCCAGCACTTCACCGAGGGCCAGACCCGGTTCTATGA
>CANQQI010000038.1 GCA_947625945.1 uncultured Oscillospiraceae bacterium | reverse complement strand
AAAGCGATCACTTCTTTATAGATTTCCTCAGTAAACTGAGACTTAAATTCAATATTCTCGGTTTCAAAATTCATCGAGGCGCCCCCCTACAATAATCATAACTATATTATACTCACAAAATTCACTATGTCAATCGTGAATAGCGAATTTATGGCGAATATTCGCTCAAAAGGCTGAATGTTCAAATTGCAGTGAATAAACTCTTATACAAGGAGAAAAACGATCGCATATCGTTTTTTGCCCTGTCTTCCGGTTTTTCAGGAGACAGGGCATTTTTTGTTTACAGATACTCCTCCTTTACCCGGAAGCGGCCGGAGCCATAGGAGGTGCTGGAGCGCAGGATCACCGTGTCCGTGAGCTCTTTTAGGACCTGTTTACTGAAAACCGTGGAGCCAAAGTAGTTACTAAAGCCGGACGCCGGCAGCACCACCCAATCGGAATCCTCCGGCTTATTGGCCTTGTAATAGGCCACCAGCGTGACCAAATGCTCCAGCCTGACCTTCCCTTTCACAAAGGGCAGGAGCTTGTCCTTCTGTTCCGGTGTGATCTCCGCTTCCATATCCCGGAGCGGCCCCAATGTCAGGGCGTTGGCAACCACATCATCGAACCGAATTTGCCAGATTGCGTCCGTGGATTCTAAGAAGATAGGGATCTGATACTGCCGCGCCTTATTCCGCCACGCGGTTTCATAATCGTCAATTCTGTCCGTCAGATACCTTTTGACGTTGGCCTTCACCTTTTCGGGATGCGCCTGGGCATAGGAGGCAATGCCGCGGATGTGCCGGATATACCAGCCGTTGCCATTTTCATCCACCAGCTCCGGGAAGGCCTCGTGCAGCGCGGGAAAACAGGTTGAAAACTTCCACTGATCCGGCGGGGCTTTTTCATCCGGGACGCTGCACCAGGCGCGCAGGGCATTTTTCGCGCTGTCTGCTCGCTCGTAAGGGTCTCCTTCATCTCGGAACAGGTACCCCCGCGCCAGGATGGTAAAGATCCGCTCAAAGCCCAGGAAATCCCGGATGGATTCCAGGGTAAACCTGCCGAGGCTTCCCGTCAGGCCCGGAATTGCGCCCGTATAGGCGCGAAACTCCTCCACTTCGTTAAGCACGATCCTTCCCCTCCAATTCCAGTGCATTCCTTTCAATCAAATCCGGCAGCAGGTCCCACAGCAGCTCCCGCTTTCCAAGGGCCACGATGTACCGCACCGCCGCGTTCAAATGGACAATGCCTTTGAGCAGCTCCCGGCATTTCCTCGCTACCGCGTCCCGGTAATACTTTGCCCTGGGGTGGTCGATATAGGCCTGCATCATCGCGGCAAAGTGTTCCGAGTCCCCCGCTCTGTGGAGCTGCTTCCGAGCGGCGCCGCTGTTGGCATCGTCAATGTCTCCGACCACGTCCCCAAGCACCCGAAACCCGTAGTGCCGGAAATCCAGCAGCAGGTCGTACCATTCTTCAAATTCCTCCCCCGGCAGCCAGCGGACAAGGAACGCTTCCCGATCCCCCTCTTTCATCAGGTGCCACTGCTCCTCCCGGATGGCCGCACGGAGCTGGGAAAGCGCCTCCGGGTCAACGGTCCGGAAGAGGGCATAGAGTTCGTCGGTATCGTAGAGCTCCTCCAGCCCCCTGCGATAGAGGGAGCGCTCGATATCCGCCTTGCGCTTGTACTCCTTGGCCGGGGTCCGGCAGGAACGAATACGCTTCAGGCAGGCGTCGTAATCTGCCAGCAATTCCTTCACCTTTTCCAGGGTACGGGGGTTGAGCTTGGATTCCCAGTCCTTCTCCCGCGCGAAGAGGAACAGCTGCGAATCCCTTGCCTTTCTGCCTGGGGCTTTCTTGGTGCCCTCCCGAAGCTGGCGGGCGAGCAGCGGAAGCCGCTCCACGGGGGAATCGACCTGCTCCCAGTCCGTATCCGCAAAGAACCGGTCGATTTTTTGCCGGTGGGTATCCTCGTACCATGCCCGCCGCTTTTCGCTTTCCTCCACCATGGTTTTGTATTTCAAAAACGGCGTGCGCCGCGTTTTGCGCCCCAGATATTCCGACAGGTCCGGGCGGATGCCGGTCTTGGCGGCGTCGATCTCCAGGCCGGAGAGGATTGCCAGCACTTCCGTCTCCTCTTTGCACTGCTTCCGCAGCGCGGGAGCGGTCTTTTCGCTATAGGCCATGACGCTTCGATCCAGCGCCGCGTTGCAGATCTGGCCGATCCGGGCGGCGAATGTGTTTTTCACCGTTTCGTACCGGGCGTGCCAATCGCCCGGGTCCTGCTCCTTGGAGGCCATGGAGGGGATCATCAAAAGGGGGAGATTGGCTTGATTGGTCAGTAAGACCTGCGCGTCATAAGCGTTATCCGCGTAATTCCTGCGGACAGCGGCGTTCAGGATCGGGTCCGAAACGGTGCGCACCAGGTCCCCGTCATAATCCGCGCCGCCCAGCCGTTCCGCCGCCAGCATTCCGGCGTCTACCATCACCACATCCGTCAGGTGGCCGAAATACTCGTCACGCAGCTTGTCCTCCGGGTACACGGATAGCTGGATCTCCTCGTTCCTGGCGATATGCGGGTTGCGCAAAAGGGTGCAGAGGTCCCCATGGGCATACGCCGCGCCGGGGGCATAGAAGCTGTTTTGGTTAAACGAATCCGCCAGCACCTCTCCTCGAAAGGGCACGTCGGCGAAGGAAACCGCCTCGTTTTCCCGCCCGATATGATACAGCAAAGAAAGAAGATCCCCGGACAGATAGCGGATATCCCCCGGCACCAGCAGCCGCCCCACCGCGTAGCCCTTCAAGACCTGCTCCGCCTGGGCATCCAACTGCGTTTGGTAGACCTCCTCATGGAGAAACAGGGGATTTTTCCGCAGCACGGCGGCCATGACAGCTTCCTTGCTATACTTCAAAATGCCGGGCTTGGTCAGGGCCTCCAGGAAAAACGCCCGCTGGGTATCCTCGTCCGCCCGGAGGTCATAGTACCGCTGCTCCGTCGCTTTGGTCAGCCAGTTCCGTTGGTCCTCCGCCGGGCTGTGATCCCATCCCCCGGGCAAATCCGCCGGCCGAAATTCCTCCGACTGGATGGACACCGTGGCGAGAAACTGGTAATTCAGCTCGGTCAGGGCGCCAGCTTCCTCCTTGCTGACATTGGTGATATACAAGGCGTGGCGGTATTTCTGAAAGGCAGCCCAATAATCTTTCCAGCTCTTTTTGCAGTCGCGGAACCATCCGAACGCTTTGAACTGGCTGACGGTCAGAATAATATCCACAGAATCCACCGGGTGGAGCTCGCCCCAAACGTCTTGAATGGCTTTCACATTGAATTTGTGAAAGAAATCCTTGAAATCCACCTGGTGCAGCATGCCCTTCACATAGGGCATGCGGATCTGGAAGGAAGAGTGGACGTGCCGCCCACAGTAGGCGGTGTCCAGCTTCTCGGCATAGGCCCTGGAAATCAGGCCCTCCCCGTCGAAGCAGGTGACAGCCACTTTTTTAAGTACCTCCTGCCGAAAAAACTTCCGGGTGCTGCCCTTTGTTCCGTCATCCCGGACAGTGACCATAAATTCCCGGTCGGTGGTCAATTTGGGATTGTCCACCACGATGACCCGGTGCTTCTTTTCAATCCCGATGCCCTCGATCCGCTGGCCGGCGCTGAGCATCAGCCCATTGTAGGCGTAGAGCTTGCTGAGCTGACAGCGCCGGATCTCCAGGTCCAGCATGATCCGCCTGCGGATCGGCGCATAAAAATCTTCCCGAATGAAGGAAAGCCGGGAGCTCCGGCTCATATTGCCGGAGCGCTCAAAGGCCAGATACCGGTGAGGGCCGTTTCCAAAATCCAGCGTGATCCCCTCCGGGGAAAACATCCATTCCGCTTTCTTCTGCCGAATCCGATCCCTCTGACGCAGTCCCATGGTATCAAAGACCCTCTGAAAATTCATGTAAAAAAGAATCTCCGCCAGCTCCTCGTTGACGCTGTCGGTGGCAGTCTCCCGATACCGCTTTCCGTGAAGTTCGGAGAGGATCTGAAAGAACAGGGCGTTGCTGTCCTGCTCATGGGAAGCGGCGGACGCCAGGCACTGGGCGACCGCCTTTGGATTTAAGTCATATCGGTAAATTCCATTCTCCTCCCGGGCATAGCTCATGACCGCCCGGGCGGAGAGCTCGTAGATCCTGTATCGCTGAATGTTCATTTCCTCGCCTCCCACAAGAAAATTATAGTACAAACATTCGATAGAATCAATAGAGATTTTCAAAATTGTAAAATGGATACTACTCGCACTTTTTGAGGGAACCGTCTCCGGGCGATCGGGCCCGGAGGCGCAAAGAGTGGCAAGCGGTAGTATATCCTTTACGAACGGAGGCAGAAACATTGACTCAACCCCCACAGTACGCACCGCGATATTTTGTGAAGGAGCACTGCCTGTATGAATCGGGCGTCAACAGGCAGGGCGCTTTCACAAGGAAGCTGTGCAACCTCGCGCCGGAAGTGCTGCGCGAAATCTCGATGGACGACGGCGTGTCGTCCGCCAAATTCGTTCGCCTTGGTGGGGTCCACCAAAGCGGACGCACGCTCCCGGAAATCACGATCCCCGCTGAAGAAGTAGAGGGCCTTGGCTGGATTGTGAAGTACTGGGGCATGGACTGCATTCTGGAGCCAGATCTGAAAACCAAGTCCAGCGTCTGGAACGCGCTCCAAACCACCGCCCTGAACGCGGAAAAGGTCACCGTCTTTTCCACCACCGGCTGGCGGCAGATCGACGGCGATTGGCATTTCCTCATGCCAGGGGAGGAACGCTTCACCGTGGAGCTTCCCAGTAAAATGCGCGGCTATCGCATAGAGCGGCGCTGTGAAATGCTGGACATCCAAACCGCTGCCAGCCTGTTCTGGCAGCCCCCGGCGCCGGAAGAAATCATGCTCCCGCTTCTGGCGTTCACTTTCCTAAGTCCTCTCAATCATTTCCTCAAGGAGGCTGGATGCGAACCCAAGTTCGTCCTGTTTCTTTTGGGAAAGACCGGTTCCCGAAAGAGCACACTGGCAGCTCTGACGCTCTCCTTCTTCGGAAGGTTTACGGCGTCGGAGCTGCCTTTGTCGTTCCGGGATACGGCAAACAGCATTCTCTACAACGCGTTCTCTTTGAAAGATGTACTCACGGTCATTGACGATCTGCATCCTTCCAGTCGGATGGAGGAACAGAAGATGAACGGAACCGCCCAAGCGGTGATGCGTGCCTACGGCGACCGCACCGGCAAAGGACGGCTCCGGGCGGATTCTTCTCCCATGGAATCCCGCCCGCCCCAGGGCAACGCCATCGTCACGGCGGAGTTCGCCCCGGACATTGGCGAGAGCGGTACGGCAAGATACTTTGCTCTGGAGCTGAAGGAAAGGGATGTGGATCTTCAAATTCTTTCTGCCTACCAGCGGGAAGCCGCAAACGGTACCTTGCGGCGTTGTATGTTTGCCTACACCGAATGGATCAGGGAAGCCTTTCTTCATTCTGAGGAAGCGGAGCGGGAATTCGTTCGGTTTTTGAATTCCCGTTTCCTTTTCTGCCGGGATGAATTCCGCAAAAGCGGCATCCGCTGTCATGGCCGGGTACCGGAAGCGGTGGCACATTTGCGGATGGGAATGGATTTTCTTCTGCTGTTCCTGAAGGAAAAACAGGTGATGGACGAGGAAAGCTGTGCCGAGATCCAACAGCGGTTCAAAGATATTCTCTATCGTCTCGCCGCGCGTCAGGCAGAGAACATCGAGCAGGACAAGCCCACGCATCTGTTCATCCGAAAATTGTTTTCCCTACTGGAAAGCGAAAAGGTTTGCCTGCTGAACAAAAATGAGACTCATGAATTTGTTCCGAGCCACTGTGTTGGCTACGAAGATGAAGCCTGGTTTTATCTGCATACGGATATCGCGCACAGGATGGTACGCAAGCTCTGTGATGAGCAGGGGGAAAGCTTCGCGGTCACCGCCAAGGGATTGCTGAAAGCCATGGCAGAGGAAGGTCTCATCAAAACCTCCGCCGGACAGAACACCGTGTCCGTTCGGATCAATGGGAAATCCCGGCGGGTGATGTGTTTGGACAAGCACAAAGCAAAAATGATTGCGGATGGAGCCTTGTAAAAATGATGTGTGGCAAGTGTGGTAAAAGTGAAAAAGCTGCTGTGACCACGGCGAAATTCTCATTCCTTTTTCTGCGGCAAAGGTGTGATACAAGCGCGGCGCGCGGCTGAAATGGATCTTTTCTGCCTCTGATGTGGAGCTGGAACGCGTCTGATGGCAAATACGAAAAATCGCCGCGGCGCCAGCGAAATTTGCTTTTGTCTCTGAAAACACACTTTCTGAAACAGGATACCCCAGCGCAAAGCATTCGCCGCCGTGAGGGCGGCGTCGCCCCTGTGCGCCGCTTGTTCTCTGGGGCGGGGTAAGTCCTGCCCCGCCGCTGAAAAGCCAGCACAGGGCGAGAAACGGGCAGAAATCGCCACCTGTACCGTCACCAAGATTTGGGAGGCGGCGGGAGGTACGTTTTCCCAGACCTTGTCTGGGGCAAGCAGAGCGTCTGGCTGTCCGCCCGCCGCGTCCCCCATCCCCGCAGGGGAGAACCGGGCGGCAGCCCGGACCCACTTATGACTGACAAAATGGAGGAATCAGATGTCCGAAAACCGAAAACGAAACCAAACCTTGACCGTCCGGCTGACCGCTTCTGAAAAGGAAGCCATCATCCGAAACGCCGTCAAGGCGCGCATGAGCCTGACGGATTATCTCGTCGCGGCCTCTCTGCTGACGAAGATCCATGTGGCCGAGGATACCCGGCCACTGATTACGGAGCTGAAACGCGTCGGCAACAACCTCAATCAGATCGCTGCGAAGATCAACGCCGGCGTATTTCATTCCTACAATTTTCAGGAGGTCATCGATTTGCAGAAAGCCATCTACGAAGAACTCTACCGGCTCAACCGAGGGGTGCCATGGCGACCGTGACTTATATCCGGGAGACCCGTCAGCACCTGAGCGCCATGCGGGCGGTCATGGGTTACTGTATGCGCAAGGACAAGACCTGGGACGCGCAGTCGCGGCAGTATCTCATCAGCGGTGTCAACTGCGAGGGACGCAATTCCATTCTGGAATTTGAAGCGACGAAGGCCGCCCATGGGAAGATGAACGGTGTCAACTTCTATCAGTACGTCCAGTCCTTCTCTCCCAAGGAAACTGTCACGCCAAAGCAGGCCCATGAGATCGCGCTGGAATTTGCCGCCCGGGCCTGGCCCGGGCGCGGAGGTCCTGGTCACTACGCACTGCGACGCCAGGCATGTGCATTCCCACTTCATCATCAACTCGGTAAGCTTCGAGACGGGACGAAAGCTCCGGCAAGATCCCAACACGTTGAAAATCTTGCGGCAGGTCAGCGACGAGATCTGCCAGGCCCACGGGCTCCGCGTCCTGCCGAAGTATGAAGGCGGCGGCAAGAAGATGTCTGCCCGGGAATACCGGGCGGCCCGGAAGGGGGAGAGCTGGAAGTTCCGGCTGATGTACGATATCGGGGACGCCATGAAGAAAAGTCTGAATCAAAATGATTTTATTCTTCTCATGAAGCGCAAGGGCTACGAAGTCAAGTGGACAGCAGAGCGGAAGGAGATCACCTTCACCTGTCCCAACGGAAAAAAGTGCAGGGGAAACCGCCTGCACCACGAACGATATTTGAAAGGAAGTTTTGAACATGAATTCCGAATACGACAAGAACGATATGGACGCTACCTCGCTGGAAGCCCTGACGCGAATCAACGGTCAGGCGGTGGAAACCCGGCAGCGGATTCCCTACGACGTGACCGTCTACGCCATCCCGGAGCAGTGGCGGGAGGAGGAAGCGAAGATGCTCCGGGCCGCCGTGGAGTTTCAGCCGACGCTGTACCGCCTGATCGGCAAGCTGGCAACCCGGGAGGATTGGCAAAGCCTGATGAATTTGCAGCGGAACGTTCTGCAAACGAACGGCCAGGAGCTGGAGGAATCCATCCGCAGTACCCTGCGACAGGATGGGAGCGTGAGAGAGAAGTATTTTTCCGAAATCTCCAAGCTGCTCTCCGACAGTCTCAAATCTATGGAGGCTGCTACGCTCCGGCTGGAGCAGAAAATCAGAAGGCTGACGATGCTTTCAGTGGCGGCGTCTACGATCATGTCTGCGCTGGTCTGCGCAGTCTTGTATCTGCTGGCCGGCTGATAGAGGACGGCAGCGAAGACCCCGAGGAACGGCGGAAGCGGATCGAAGCGGAGCAGAACGGTTCCAATATGGGAGCCGTCCTTGGCCTTGCCATTGGCGCGGCCATGGCGCTGACCCAGGGCGAAGAACAGGCGGTCCTGAACGAGCAGGACTTCAACGAATATCTGGCGCAGGCGGAGGCCGAGGAGGAATCCGCCTGGCAGCAAAGGATGTAAACACGGGGCAGGCCGAAGGGCCTGCCCCCATTTCATTCAAATGTATAACCAAACCATGAATCGAGGAAAATATAGGAAAGGAAAAGAAACGGAGGACCGCGTTTGGAAGTAAAGGTAGATCATGATCGAAAGCTTGTGGAATTTTGGCTGACGAAAGCCGACCAGGAGGACGCTTCCCTGGGAGAATATTTGCGTCAGCAGTACCGCGTCTGCAAGGAGAAAAACTATATGGTGGCCCAGTTCCGTTCCGGCACGGAAGACCTGTATTGGCTCACACGGGAGCTGCTGCTGTACAACCGCAGGCGGGCGGCCCAAGTGGAAGTGCAGAAGGAAAAAACAGGAAAAAATCCAAATCTTTCCACTAGCTATTGTCCGGGTATTTCGGTACAATGAGGAATAAGAAAAAGAGAAAGGACGTGACGAACATTGGTAGAGCGATTTGACATCGCGGGCTACACCCGGATCTCTGTTGACGATGATCTGGACCGGGACAACACCTCTATTGAAAATCAAAAGGCCATTATCGCGGATTTTGTCCGGCAGAAGTTCCCCGGCTCCCGGCTGACCTTCTACGAGGACCGGGACCGCTCCGGCTACACCTTCGAGCAGCGTGAGAGCTACCAGGCCCTGCGCCGGGAGCTGATGGCCCACCGGATGGACATTCTGGTGGTCAAGGACTTCTCCCGCTTCTCCCGGCGAAACAGCCGGGGGTTGGTGGAGCTGGAGGATCTGCGGGACGCCGGGGTGCGGATCATCTCCATCGGGGACGGCATTGACTACCCCAACGACGACGACTGGCTGAAAATCCAGTTTCAGTTCCTGATCAACGAGATGCCCGTCACCGAGACCAGCAAGAAGATCCGCAACGTGATCAAGCGCCGCCAGCAGGACGGCAAGTGGATCTGCGCCGCGCCCTACGGCTATATCGTGAACAAGCGGCAGGAATTTGAAGTGGTTCCCACGGAAGCGGATGTGGTGCGCAAGATCTTCCAGCTCTATAACGACGGCTGGGGCTACAAGCGCATCGCCAACTATCTGACCGACCAGGGCATCCCGACCCCCCGGATGTCGGAAAAGCAGCGCAAGGACCAGGCGGGAGAGGAGAACAAAATCAAGGCAAAGGCCCAGTGGAGCATCGTCTCTGTTCAGGGGATTCTGGACAACGACTTCTATATCGGCACCCTGCGGCAGGGCAAGTACACCCGGAAGAAAATCAACGGTGCCGAGCGGAGGCGGGACCAGGACGACCACATCGTGATCGAAAACCACCATCAAGCAATCATCGACTACCGCGCCTTCGCCATCACCCGCTCCCTCCGGGAAAAGCGCACCACATCCAATTATCGGGGCGTCAAGAAGTACGACAACACCTACGCCGGCTTCCTGGAATGCGGCGATTGCGGCAGTCCCATGTTCGCCATGAGCCGCGGCGACATGAAAGCCGCCTACACCTGCGGCGCTTACCATAGGCGTGGGCGGAAGGGCTGCACCTCCCACCACATCCGGGCGGACCGGCTGGACTTCCTGCTAAAAGAGTATGTGCGGCGGGTCATGGAAAACGCCTCGGATATGCTGGAGAGGCTCAACCGGGACATTGCCCAGGAGCGGGAGGATGTGGCGGAAACGGAGGCCTCCGCCGACCGCCTGGCTGAGATCCTGGCCGACTTGCAGGAGGAGCTGAAAGCCACCAAGCGCCAGCGCATCCGGGACCTTATGAAGCACCCCGAGCAGGAGGCGCTGCTGGAGGAAACCTACGAGGAGCTGGAAGCCGGGCTTCATCAGAAAATCGGGGGCGTCCGCAATCAGATCGAGATGCTGTCCGACAAGCGCAACACCATTCTCCGGGTGAACCGGGCGGCAAAAAGCGCCATGGAGGTGTTCCGGGATATTTTGGAAAAGGAAAAGCTGGAACGCAATGATTTGGAATTGATCATCCAGCGGATCAAGGTCTATGAAGATCATCTGGAGATCCAGCTGAAAGCGGATGTGGACGCCCTGATCCGCTGCGGCAGTGGGGAGATGGCCGCAAATTTTGAGCAAGGCAGCATGGATATCTTAAAAACTCAGGTCGTCCAGTCCTCTGTTCATCATGGGGACAAGGTCTATGCTGTCAATGTTATCAGTAACGGTGACCCCTTGGAGATTTATACGGAAAAAGACGGAGGAGTCATTTTTCGCAAGTATTCGCCCATGGGGGATCTGCAAGATTTTGCGGTGCAGATCTGTGAGTCCATAGGGGACAACACAGGGCGCATCGCGGCGGTGGCGGACCGGGACTCCATCATTGCCCTGTCCGGCGCGCCCAAGCGGGAGCTGGTGGACAAGCCCAACTCCCAGGAGCTGGAAAAGCTGATGGAACAGCGGAAAAACTACCGCTACAAGCCCGGAGAGACCCTCCTCCGAGCCGCGGAGGGGTCCGACAAGTATCATCTCGGCGTGGCCGCCCCCATTTTGTCCCAGGGGGACCTGATGGGCTGCGTCCTGCTCCTGTTGGGCGATGACAACACGCCCCTGCAGGAGTCCGACCAGCGGCTGGCTCAGACCGTGGCGGGCTTTTTGGGCAAGCAAATGGAGAATTAAGCCCTGCCGCCGGAGGGATGGAATCCCGAGGCGGGCCGAAAACTGCCCCCGGCGTTCTCGCCGGGGGCAGTTTTTAGAGATACGCTTGGATCACACCAGCCTGCTGCCGGGGAGGATGTCGTCGGAGAGCATCACCAGATGGAGCTGGTTCCCCCGCTCGGCGGAGAGCAGCATTCCGCAACTCAGCTGCCCCATCATCTTCCGGGGGGCAAGGTTGGTCACCGCCACCAGGGTCTTGCCCAGAAGCTCCTCCGGCTGGTAGAATTTGGCGATGCCGGAGAGGATGGTCCGGGGGGCGCCGGTGCCGTCGTCCAGGGTGAATTTCAGCAGCCTTTCGCTCTTTTTCACCTTTTCGCAGGCCAGGACCTTCACCACCGTCAGGTCCAGCTTCTCAAAATCGTCAAAGGCGATCTCCGGCTTGGGCTCCGCCAAGGGAATGGCCGGGGCCGCGGGCTTGTTCAGGGCCTCCAGCGCGGCTAACTCCTTCTCCATGTCGATCCGGGGGAACAGGTTCTCGCCCTTGACCGGGGCGGCCTCCTCCGGGAGCACGCCCCACCGGGCGGCGCTGTCCCAGGTTCGGCCCTCGGCGTCCACGCCCAACTGGGCGAAGAGCTTGTCCATGCTGCCGGGCATGAAGGGGGTCAGCAACACGCCGCAGATCCGGGTGGTCTCCAGAAGGTTGTAAAGCACATGGGCCAGCCGGGGGCCATTGGCCGCCAGGTCCTTGGCCAGGACCCAGGGGGCGTTCTCGTCGATATACTTGTTGGCCCGGCGAATCACCTTGAATACCGCCTCCAGGGCGTTCTGGAACTGATAGCGCTCCATCTGCTCCTCGTACCGGTCCCGGAGGGAGGCCGCCAGGGTGACCAGCTCGGCGTCGGTCTTCTCCGGGCCCTCGGCGGTGACGATGTAGCCGCCTTCGGGCTTGGACTGGACCAGCCCCACGGCCTGGCGCTCCGCCTCCGTCACGCCGGAGCCGGCGGGGAGCTTGCCGCCAAAGTACTTGCCCACCATGGCGGTAGTCCGGGACAGGAGGTTGCCCAGATCGTTGGCCAGGTCCAGGTTGATGGTGTTAATCAAAGACTCGTTGGTAAAATTGCCGTCGGAGCCAAAGGGGAAGGTCCGCAGCATAAAGAACCGCAGGGCGTCCACCCCAAATTTTTCCGCCAGGATATAGGGGTCCACCACGTTGCCCCGGCTCTTGGACATCTTTTCCCCGCCGAAGTTCAGCCAGCCGTGACCGTAGACCTTCTTGGGCAGGGGCAGATTCAGACTCATCAGCATGGCGGGCCAGATGATGGAGTGGAACCGGACAATCTCCTTGCCCACAAAGTGGACATCCGCCGGCCAGAAGGCCTCCAGGTCGTGGTACTTGTCATTCTGAAAGCCCAGGGCGGTCATGTAGTTGAACAGGGCGTCCACCCACACATAGACCACATGGCCCGGGTCAAAGTCCACCGGCACGCCCCAGGTGAAGCTGGTCCGGGAGACGCACAGGTCCTCCAGGCCGGGGTCGATGAAGTTGTTGACCATTTCGTTGACCCGGCTCCGGGGCTCCAGGAAGTCGGTGTTCACCAGCAGATCCCGGACCCGGGCGGCGTACTTACTCAGCCGGAAGAAGTAGGCCTCCTCCTCCGCGTCCACCACTTCCCGGCCGCAGTCCGGGCACTTGCCATCCACCAGCTGGCTCTCGGTCCAGAAGCTCTCGCAGGGCTTGCAGTATTTGCCCCGGTAGGTGCCCTTGTAGATATCGCCGTTGTCGTACATTTTCTTGAAAATCTTCTGCACGGCGGCCACGTGGTAATCGTCGGTGGTGCGGATGAACCGGTCGTTGGAGATGTTCATCAGCTTCCACAGGTCCCGGACGCCCTTCTCCCCCTCCACGATGTTGTCCACATACTCCTTGGGGGTGACGCCGGCCTCCTTGGCCTTGTCCTCGATCTTCTGGCCGTGCTCGTCGGTGCCGGTAAGGAACATGACGTTGTAGCCCTGGAGCCGCTTATACCGGGCCATGGCGTCGGTGGCCACGGTGCAGTAGGCGTGGCCAATATGGAGCTTGGCCGACGGGTAGTAGATGGGGGTGGTGATATAGTAGTTCCCCCGGCATTTTTCGCACATAAAAAACCCTCCTGAAAATAAAAAATCGCCCCGGAGCTCCCAAGGGCGAATGAATCGCGGTACCACCTTGCTTCGCACGAAAAAACGTGCCTCGTTGGCGCGGTAACGGGCGCACCCGTGGGGGCCTAAACATGTTCGGCCTCCCGGCTCCGGGACCATGTTCCCCGCCTGCAGCCCATCCCCCTCGCACCAAAGTGGGGGACTCTCTGCCCGGCGCAAAAACGGGTACTCTTCCCTTCTCTGCCTTTGCTTTTTGGATATTATACCCACTTTTCGCCCCTTTGTCAAGATTTCTTTCCCGCTGTTTTCCCTCTCGCCGGCAAGCGGTCCGAGGCCCGAGAAACGCAGCGGTACGGAAGAAGCGTCCGTACCGCGCGCTTCCGTCAGAGGCAGCTTTTTAGCGCGCCGCCGGCGTAGAAGCTCCCTTTGACCCGCGCCGTGGGAAAATAGCTTGGATGTACCCAGCTATTGGGGCGGCAGAGCCTTCTCATAGATCCCCGCCCGGTAGAGGAAGGTTGTCAGGGGCATCCCGCACTCCCTGGCGGCAGCCGTGCCGGTGATTCTCTTGATCTTCCACCGGTGATAGGCGCTGGGGAAATTCTCCGGCAGCGGACGGGGCGGCCGTCCGAAGCGCACCCCCCGGGCCTTTGCCGCCGCGATCCCCTCCGCCTGCCGCTGCCGGATATTGACCCGCTCGTTCTCCGCCACAAAGCTGAGGACCTGCAGCACAATATCGCTGAGAAAGGTCCCCATCAGGTCTTTACCCCGGCGGGTGTCCAGCAGCGGCATATCCAGCACCACAATGTCGGCGCCCTTTTCCTTCGTCAGAATGCGCCACTGCTCCAGAATCTCTCCATAGTTCCTGCCCAGGCGGTCGATGCTTTTAATGTACAGCAGATCGTCCTTTTTCACGCGCCGCACCAGCCGCTTGTACTGGGGCCGCTCAAAATCCTTGCCGGACTGCTTATCCATATAGATGTTTCTCTCCGGGATATTCAGCTCTCGAAGGGCGATCAACTGCCGGTCCTCATTCTGCTCCCTGGTGCTGACCCGGATATAGCCGTAGACCACGATAACGCTCTGCCTCCTTTCCCGCGTATTTCGCCGCTTTCCCCCGGAGGGGGCGGGCTTTGTTTTTCTTTCCGATTTCCATAAATACCTCCCAAAAAATCCGCCGTTTGATCCCGCTTTGGCGGAATAGTACGATCTTAGCACGACTTTTTCCCTCAAAAGGACAAAAAAGAGCCGCTGATTCGTGAGCGTCCTCACAAATCAGCGGCTCTGCCGTTATTTTCCGTGAAAAACCGGAATCTATTCTTCCAGGACAGCGCAGAAGCCCATGGGGGCCAGGGACAGCCATTCCGGGGCCACGGTATGCAGATTGTGCCCCAGCAGGAGTTTTCCGAAGGGAATGTCCCAGGGGTCGCCGCTCCGGTTGCAGTAGAGCCGCACTTCCCGCCCCTGATAGGTTCGGGAGAAGCCCAGCTTCTGATCCCCTGCCTGGAAAAAGGCGATATCCCCCAGCCGGAGCGGGTCCCAATCGGTCCGGAGCTGTCCCAGCCGTCGGTAGTGGGCCAGCAGCTCGGTATTCTCCCGGCCCCAGGGATAGGTTCGGCGGTTGAAGGGGTCCTTGTACCCCTCCATCCCCGCCTCGTCCCCATAGTAGAGGGACGGCGCCCCCGGCAGGGTATATTGCAGGAAGGAGGCCATCAGCAGCCGCTCCTGGGCCAGCACATATTGGTTGCGGGACAGGAAGCGGGCCGCCTTTTCCGCCCGGGAGCCGTCAAAGTCGTCTACCAGCGCGGTGAGGATCCGGGGGGTGTCGTGGGTGCCCAGCAGATTCATGTTGCACAGCAGCACCTGGGGCGGATAGTTCTCCACAATGGTCATCACCGTCTCCCGCAGGGCCGTTCCGTCGTCCCGGTCCCGGAGGAAGTTGATAATGGCCGTGCGGAAGGGATAGTTCATCACCGAATCCAGGGTGCCGTCGACAAAGTACCGGCGGCGGATGCCGTAGGCCACCTTGTTGGAGGCGTCCTCCCAGACCTCCCCCACCAGCAGGGCGTCTGGCTTCAGCTCCCGAATCCGCTTTTTCAGCAGCGCCACAAACTCGTTGGGCAGTTCGTCCACCACGTCCAGCCGGAAGCCGTCGGCTCCCAGCTTCAGCCAATGCTCCACCACGCTGTCCTTGCCCGTAATGACGTACTCCACAAAGCTGGGCTCCATCTTGTTCACCGTGGGCAGGGTATCAAAATCCCACCAGCTGCGGTAGGAATGGGGGTAGCTCTGGAAGGAATACCACCGGAAATAGGGCGAGGCCTTGGTTTGATAGGCCCCCTTGCCCCCGAAGGCGCCCTCTTTATCAAAATACAGGCTGTTGGAGCCGGTGTGGGAGTACACCCCGTCCAGTATGATCCGGATACCCTTGGCGTGGGCCGCCTGGCACAACGCCGCGAAGTCCGCCTCGGTGCCCAGCATGGGGTCCGGGGTCTTGTAATCCCCGGTGTCATAGCGGTGGCTGGAAAAGGCCTTGCCAATGGGGTTGAGATAGAGGATCGTGGCCCCCAGGGAGGCGATATAGTCCAGCTTTTCCTGGATGCCCCGGAAATTGCCCCCGAAAAAGTCGTTGTTCAGCACCCGGCCGTCGGGGGTGGGCTGCCAGCAGACCTCCTCGTTCCAGTCCTTGTGCAGGGTGTAGGGCTCCAGCTTCCCCGTCAG
>CANQQI010000037.1 GCA_947625945.1 uncultured Oscillospiraceae bacterium | reverse complement strand
CTCAGGCTCATGGCCGCCGCCCCCAGCATGGGGCTCAGCTGCAAATGGAAGGCCGGATACAGCACACCCGCGGCAATGGGGATGCCCAGGGTGTTGTAGAAAAAGGCCCAGAACAGATTTTCCCGGATATTTCGAATGGTCGCCCGGCTCAGCTCCACGGCCTTGCTCACCCCGGACAAGGAACCCTGCATCAGCACCACGTCCGCGGACTCCATGGCGATGTCCGTGCCCGCGCCGATGGCCATGCCCACGTCGGCGGTGACCAGGGCCGGGGCGTCGTTGATGCCGTCGCCCACCATCAAGACCCGGTGGCCCGCCTTCTGGAGCTTCTCCACCGCCCCGGCCTTATCGCCGGGGAGCACGTCGGAGATCACCTGGGAGATCCCCGCGGCGGCGGCAATGGCCCGGGCGGTGTTTTCGTTGTCGCCGGTAAGCATCACCGTTTCCAGGCCCAGGGACCCCATGGCCTTCACGGCCGCTACCGAGTCGGGCTTCAGCACATCCGCAGCCGCGATGGCGCCCAGATAGTCGCCGTTTTCTTCAGCGAAGTACAGCGGGGTCTTCCCTGCCCCCGCCAGCTGGGGAAGCTCCGGGGTTTGGACGCCCAGCTCCTCCATTAATCGGCGGTTTCCGCCATAGTATTTCCTTCCGCCCACGGTACCCGCCACGCCCCGGCCCGGCAGGGTCTCAAAGTCCTCAGCAATGGGATGGGGCGCGTCCCCCTGCCGCTCCAAAATGGCCTTGGCGAAGGGATGCTCGGACTTTTCCTCCAGCGCCGCCGCCAGGGAAAGCAGGGTCTCCTCCCCCATTTGGGCGGGAAGGATATCCGTCACCGCCGGTTTGCCGGTGGTCAGAGTGCCGGTCTTGTCCAGCACCACCGTATCCACCCGGTGGAGGTTTTCCAGCGCCTCGGCGTTCTTGAACAGGACGCCCATCCGGGCCCCCTGGCCGGTGCCCACCATGATGGCCACCGGCGTGGCCAGCCCCAGGGCGCAGGGGCAGGAGATGACCAGCACGGAGATGGCGCTGGTGAGGGCAAATTCCAACGTCTGTCCCGCCAGCATCCAGACTAGGAAGGTCCCGGCGGCAATGGTCATGACCACCGGCACAAAGACTCCGGCAATTTTGTCCGCCAGCCGGGCGATGGGCGCCTTGGAGCCGCCCGCCTCCTCCACCATGCGGATGACCTGGGCCAGGGTGGTATCCTGCCCCACCTTTTCCGCCCGAAATTCCAGATACCCCTCGGTGTTGATGGTGGCGGCGGACACCGGATCTCCCGGCTCCTTCTCCACCGGCACGCTCTCGCCGGTGAGGGCACTCTGATCCACGGAGGCCCGGCCGGACAGCACCGTACCGTCCACGGGGATGCTGCCGCCGGAGCGGACCACCACGGTGTCCCCCACCCGTACCTCCTCCACCGGGACCTCCACCACTGCGTCCCCCCGGCGGACCGAGGCGGTCTTGGGCCGCAGGTCCATCAGCTGCCGGATGGCGTCGCCGGTCTTGCCCTTGGCCCGGGTCTCCAGGAACTTGCCTAGGGTGATCAGGGTCAAAATGGTGGCGGCGGACTCAAAGTAGAGATTCTCCGAATACCTAGTCACCGTGTCCCAGTCCCCGTGGCCCATGGCCCGGGCCATGACAAACAGGGCGGCGATTCCGTAGATCAGGGCCGCCAGGGAGCCCACGGCGATCAGGGAGTCCATATTGGGGGCCCGCTTCCACAGGGCTTTCAGCCCCCGGGTATAGTAGACCCGGTTGAGATAGACGATGGGAAGCGTCAGGAAGAACTGTAGTAGCGCCGCCACAAGGGCGTTTTCCGTCCCGTGGTACCAGTGGGGCGCCGGCAGACCCACCATATGGCCCATGGTGAAATACATCAGGATCACCAGCAGAATCGCCGAGCCGATGATCCGGGTCTTCATCTCCTTCAGCGCCTGATCCGCCGGGGCCTGGGCCGGGGCGGCCTGCTTCTCCCCCTCCGGAATGGCGCCGTAGCCGGCGTCCTGGACGGCTTTCACAATGGCGGGGATCACGGAGCGGTCCTTTGCCTCCACCGCCATGGTTCCGGCCAGGAGATTCACCTCCGCCTTCTCCACCCCCGGCACCTGGCCGGAGACCTTTTCCACCCGGGCGGAGCAGGCGGCGCAGCTCATGCCGGTGACTTGGAATCGCAGCTTCATGGGTTTTCTCCCTTCTGCGGCATTGACGCCGCGGCTGTTTTGTGGTACTATTGTAGCATACGATTCTAAATTTGCAAGTACGCACTATTTTGTGCAATACTATCCTTTTTGATACCGAGGTGTTTGTAATGGAACTGACGGACAACTGCCCTGTGGAGGCTACCCTGGACTTGATCGGCGGGAAGTACAAGGCCCTGATCCTCTGGCACCTGTCGGACGGGACCCTGCGGTTCTCCCAGCTTCGCCGGCTGATCCACGGGGCCACGGCCAAGATGCTCACCCAGCAGCTCCGGGAGCTGGAGGCCAGCAGCCTGGTGCGCCGGGAGGTGTACCCGGTGATCCCACCCAAGGTGGAATACTCCCTGACAGAGCTGGGCAGAAGTCTGATGCCCATTCTCGTAGCCATGCGGGACTGGGGCGCGGAGTACCTAAAGGGCCAAAACCTGCAAACCTGCTGCTTTATGATGGAGGAAAACCCCCTTTCCAAGGCGCTATGATGCAATTATGATGCAATCGGGTGCTATTCTTTGGGAAAAAGAAAGGGGGGACGGCGCCATGGTCAAAATTCTGATCGTGGAGGATGAATTGCCGATCTCGGAACTGCTCCGAATCAGTCTACGAAAAGCGGGGTATGTGTGTACCTGCGTCTTTGACGGCATGGCGGCGGCGGACGCCGTGGAGCGGGACAGCTACGATCTGATTCTGCTGGACGTGATGCTGCCGGGGATCAGCGGCTTTGAGCTGATGGACTACATCAAGGAGCATGGCACGCCCGTGATCTTCATCACCGCCCGGAACAACGTCAACGACCGGGTCAAGGGGCTGAAAATGGGAGCGGAGGACTACATCATCAAGCCCTTTGAAATATTGGAGCTGCTGGCCCGGGTGGAGGGGGTCCTCCGCCGCCACGGCAAGCTGGCGACGGTGCTCCATGTGGGCGGGCTGGATATCAACACCGAGGCCATGCAGGTGACCCGAGGCGGTGTGCCCATCACTCTGACCCGGAAGGAATACGAGATTTTGCTGCTCTTTGCCCAGAATCCCGGGATCGTGCTGAACAAGAGCACCATCTACGAGCGGGTCTGGGGCGGCGAGTACCCGGACAGCACCCGCACCGTGGAGCTGCACATCCAGCGCCTGAAAAAGAAGGTGGGCTGGAACGACTGCCTCCGGGCGGTCATCAACATGGGTTACCGTTTGGAGGTGTAGAGCTTGAGCGTTCGCCTGAAGCTGATCGTCACCGTCTCCCTGCTTCTTGCCCTGAGCTTTGGCATCGGCGGCACGGCGCTGATCTCCAGCTCCTTTCAGCAGGCGCTGGCGGCGGAAAAATCCGCCGCCTTGGAGTCCTATCGCAGCCTGCGGGACAGCGTTTCCCTGCTGAACAACACCGGGTCCTATTCATATTATGTAAACTTAACCGATGTTTTGAAGGAGCTGGACCCCGGGCAGGATGCCGCCTGGATGGGACTGCTCCTCCGCCAGGACCAGACCGCCCTCTATTCCAGCGGGGACACCTCCCTTCTGGGGACCGGCCAAGCCCCGGCGACGGGGCTGTGCGTCTGCACCACGGCGCGGGGAAGCGGCGGCTGGGCCTACCTGGCCTCCAGCAGCCTCCAGTCCGGGGGGCAGGTTTTGGTCCTGGAGGCGGCCTTTGACCTCACCCCCGCCTTTTCCGCCCGGGACGCCCAGCTCCGACTGTTCTGGATCCTCTACGCCGGGGCAGCGGCGCTGGGGCTTCTGGCGGCGCTGCTGATCGGGGCCCTGCTGACCCGGGATCTGCGCAAGCTTACCACCGCCGTGCGGCGGATCTCCAGCGGGAATCTGGCCTGGCGCTCCGATATCCACAGCCAGGACGAATTTGGGCAGCTGTCCCGGGATTTTGACGCCATGGCGGGAAAGCTCCAGGAAAATTTCGCCCGGATGGAGTCGGAAATGCAGCGGCAGGACGCCTTTATGGGCGCCTTTGCCCATGAGCTGAAGACCCCCATGACCTCCATCATCGGCTATGCCGATCTGCTCCGCCAGGACTCTCTGGAGGAGGAGGACCGGATGGGCGCCGCCAACTATATTTTTTCCGAGGGTCAGCGGCTGGAAAAGCTGTCCTTTAAGCTGCTGGAGCTGCTGCTTTTGGAGCAGGACACCCCCGTAATGCGGGACGTGAGCCTGAACGCCTTTTTAGCCGACGTGGAGCAGACCCTGGCCCCCATGACCAAGGAGCGGGGCGTGCGGCTGATCTGCCGGGGGGAGCCCGGCCGGGCGGTGTTCGACCCGGATCTGGTCAAATCCCTACTCTACAACCTGATCGACAACGCCACCAAGGCCCTGGGCGAGGGGGGCACGGTGGCGGTGGAGGGCAAGCGGATCTCCGGCGGCTGCCAGTTCCAGGTGGTGGACAATGGCCGGGGCATGGAGGAAAAGGAGCTGAGCAAGATCACCGAGGCCTTTTACCGGGTGGACAAGGCCCGGTCCCGGAGCCAGGGCGGCGCAGGCCTGGGTCTGGCCCTGTGCAAGCGAATCGTGGAGCTCCACAGCGGCAATCTGAGCTTTCAGAGCCAGGTGGGCAAGGGCACCTGCGTGACAGTGACCCTCTACGGCAAGCGGAAAAGGAGGAAGCGCGGTGAAAAGCGTTAAAGCGGTCCTGGCGGCGCTGCTGGCCCTGGCGCTCCTGGGGCTGGGGGCAGGGCTCCCCTACCTAGCGGGGCTTTTGCGGGAGGCCTCTCTGGAAAACGCCGTGGAGATTGAAAGCGTGCCGCAGATCCAGCTGACCTCCCCGGCCTCCACCCTGATGGAGCGGATTTATATCGGCATGCTGGGTTCCAGCCAGTCCGACGTGGACCCAAGTCTTGCCCGGATGACGGAAGACGAAGTCTGGAAAGCGGCGGAGGAGGTCCTCAACGCCTTCGCGGGTCTCGAGGAGCTGGATTTTTTGCTTCAGGACCACACGATCATGGACCTGTCGCCCAATATCAGCTTTAATCTAAATGGCTCCGCCTTCTTTTGGTATGTGAATATCCAGGCCCAGGACTCTGACCTCTGGGATTTTACCATGGTGATCGACGACGCCACCGGAAAGGCGATAGGCTTGACCATAAGCATTTATGATACTCTGCTTCTCTTCCAGAGCCATGGCTACGATTACAACGACGAGACGATCCTGGACCTTCTGTACCGGCTCAGCGCCGAGTTCTTTGGGCAGCTGGGCATTGGCCCCACCTACACCCTGCGTACCAGCGGCACACCGGAGGACGGGATCGAGGTGATCACAACGCCGATGGAGGATCTCGGCCAGGACGGACTGGTATACCGGTTCTACGTTTACAGGACCGCCATTATCATTTCCCCGGACACCTATTTTGCCACCGCGCCCAAGGAAACCGCTCCGGTGGCCGGCGAGACGGGCGTCCCCGGCCAGACGGCGAGCAACTAAGATCTCCTGAAATTCATGAAAAAGATGCACGCCGGATGCCGGTCTGATGCACACCCCTGTTACAATGGCTTTGCCATGAAAAGGGGTGTGTTTCTTTATGGATCATAAGGAGCTGTGCTACCTGGAGGTGTCCCGCCAGGCCCTCCGGCACAACGCCGCCCAGGTGGCGGATTTTGTCAAGGCGCCGGTGATCGCCGTGGTCAAATGCGACGGCTACGGCGTGGGCCTGGAGGAGGCCGCCCGGGCATGGGAATACGGCGGGGCGACGATGTTCGCCGTGGCGGAGCCAGAGGAGGCCCTGCGCCTCCGGGAGCTGGGCTTTGGGGAGGATATTTTGCTGCTGAGTCCGGTGGCGGATGGGGCGGTTTTGGAATTGCTAGTAAAGCAGGGCGTCATTTTGACGGTAACGGGCCTGTCCTGCGCCCAGTTTTATCTGCGCTGCGCCCGGGGGCGGCCGGTCCGGGTCCACGTGGCGGTGGACACGGGGATGGGCCGCTTCGGCTTCCGCTGGACGGACCGGGAGGGGCTGCTGGCCCTCTACCAGCGGTTCCCCTTTCAATTCGAGGGCATCTTTTCCCACTTCGCCGCCGCCTTTGAAAAGCGGTATTGCCGCACCCGGCGGCAGCTGAACCGGTTTTTGGAGATCACCGGTTTTCTCGATATCCAGGGCTGCCCCATCGGGACGCGGCACATTGCCAACAGCTGCGCCGCCCTCCGCTTCCCGGACACCTGGCTGGACGCGGCGCGGATCGGCTCCGCCCTGGTAGGGCCGCTGTGCCGGGCCACCCCGGTTCCCCTCCTGCCGGCAGCGGCGGTCCAGGCCCAGGTGGTGGACCGAAAGCTGCTGCGCCGGGGGGACTGCACCGGCTACGCCTCCGTCTGCCGGGTCCGCCGGGACACCTGCGCCGCCGTGGTCGCCCTGGGCCATGTACATGGCTTCGGAATGCTCTCCGGGCCGGACCGGTTCGGTCCCTTCCAATTCGGGGCGTACCTATTTCGTCTGCTTCGCCGCCGGCTCCGGGGGGAATATGTGGAGTATCAGGGCCGGCGGCTGCCCCTGGTGGGCCGGGTGGGCAGCCAGTACACCCTTTTTGCCGCCGGGGAGGTCTGCCCGCTGCCCGGGGAATATGTCACGGCCCAAGTTCCTTTGCTCCAAAACCGCCTTCCGCGGCGCTATGTGTGACCCGTTTCGGCGGGAAAACACTTGCCATTTCCCAAAAGTGTGCTATACTCAATGGGGAAATTCAGAAAAGGCGGCGTTGGTATGGACTATGATGCGTTGATCGAGCTGGCGGTGGAGCTGGGCTACCGGCTTGCCATCAGCGGAGCGGAGACCTTCCGGGTGGAGGAGAGCGTCAACCGGCTCCTGGGGGCCTACGGCATCCAGGCGGAGGCGTTTTCCATCCCCAACTGCCTCATCGTCAGCATTGAAACGGAAAACAGCCGCCCCATTACCCGGATGCGCCGGATCGGCCACCACGGCAACGATTTGGACGCGGTAGAGCGGTATAGCAACCTCTCCCGCAAGCTCTGTGCGGAGCATCCCGAGCCCCAGGTCGCCTGGGCCTGGCTGGAGGAGACGGAGCAGGCCCGGGTCCACTACCGGCTCCCCTTCATTGTGCTGGGCAGCTTCCTGGGGGCGGCGGGCTTTGCCGTTTTGTTCCGGGGAGACTGGACGGACTGTCTCTGCGCCGGTGTCTGCGGCATAATCGCGGGCGTTCTGGGCGCGGGCATGGACCGGATGAAAACCAACCCCTTTTTCAAGACCATTCTCTCCGCCTTTGTGCTGGCGCTGGCGGTCTACGGTCTGAATAAGCTGGGCCTCTGCCACGATCCCGACGCGGCGGTCATCGGCGGGCTGATGCTACTGGTGCCGGGGCTGCTGTTCACCAACGCCATGCGGGATATCATCTACGGAGACATCAACTCCGGCGTCAACCGGATCGTCCAGGTGCTGCTGGTGGCGGTGGCCATTGCCCTGGGCACCGCCGTGGCCTGGAACACGGCGGTATGGCTATGGGGCATTCCCACGGGCCGCTCCTTCCAGGGCTACGGGCTCTGGTTGCAGCTGCTGGGGTCCTTCGCCGGGTGCGCCGGGTTCTCCCTGCTGTTCAACATCCACGGCCACGGCGGGCTGCTGTGCGTCCTGGGCGGGGTGCTGGGATGGCTGGTATTCTCCCTGGCCCTGCCAATGGGAGATCTGACCGCCACCTTCTATGCCACCCTGGTCTGCGCCGCCTACTCGGAGATCATGGCCCGGGTGCGGAAGTATCCCGCCATTTCCTATCTGGTGGTGTCTCTGTTTCCCATGCTCCCCGGCGCGGGGGTGTACTACACCATGACCCATATGATGCAGGGGGATGTGGAGGCCTTTGCCCAGGAGGGGGCTCACACCGCCGCCGTGGCGGGGCTGATGGCGGTGGCCATCCTGCTGGTGTCCACCCTGGTGCGGCTCTGGGGCGTCTGGCAGATGGAGCACAACAAGAAAAAGGCAGCGAAGCATTAAACGACCGCCCCGCGCCGGGATCTCGGCGCGGGGCGGTGAATTTTTTGCCTTACAATTCTTTTTTCATATATCTTGGTTCGTATTCAGTGTACCCATGCTTGGGATAAAAGGCGTAGGATTCAAACCACTGCTCCTTTGGGCTGCCGAGATGGATCTTGGCGACGGTGATGCCCTGATCGCGCATGTGTTCCTCCGCCGTTTGCAGGAGCGCGGTTCCGATCCCCTTCCGCTTTTCGGTGGGCTTTACATAAAGCCTGTGGAGAAACGCTTCGGTGGTTCCGGCGATCCTGGAATACCCCACGCACCCGATCACCCGGCCGTTTTCATCCACCGCGACCCAAAATTGGTCGCCCCGGTCCATGTAATGCCCCCGGATGTCCAGCAGGTCCTCGTTGATCTTCGGTTTTCTTCCCAGTGCGTCCTTGGCCTGCAGGACCATAAAGATCAAATCGTCCCGATCGTCTTCTTCAAAGGCCCGGATCTTCATGGATTTCCTCCTGATTTTTTGACGGGATGGAGACCTGGGACAGGTCCCCGATAAACATGGCGTCCCCAAAGGAGAAGAACCGGTAGCGCTGCCGCACCGCCTCCCGGTAGGCCGTCAGGATCCTCTCCCGGCCGGCAAAGGCCGACACCAGCATCACCAGGGTACTCTCCGGCAGGTGGAAATTGGTGATCAGGGCGTCCATGGCCTTGAACCGGTAGCCCGGATAGATGAAAATATCCGTCCAGCGGCTGCCCGGGGAAAACCGCCCGTCCTCCCCCACCAGGCTTTCCAGGGTGCGGCAGGAGGTGGTGCCCACGCAGACGATCCGCCCGCCCCGCTCCCGGGTCCGGTTGAGGAGGCTCGCGGTCTCCTCGTTGATCCGGCACAGCTCAGAGTGCATATGGTGCTGGGAAATGTCCTCCGCCTTCACCGGGCGGAAGGTGCCCAGGCCCACATGGAGGGTGATAAACGCCTCGGAAACCCCCATCTCTCGAATTTTCTCCAGCAGCTCCTTGGTAAAGTGGAGCCCGGCGGTGGGGGCGGCGGCGGAGCCGGTCTCCCGGCTGTACACGGTCTGATACCGTTCCCGGTCCCCCAGCTCCTCCTTGATGTAGGGCGGCAGGGGCATCTTTCCCAGCCGGTCCAGCACCTCCAGGAAAATACCCTGGTAGGAAAATTCCACGATCCTGCCGCCCTCCGGCAGCTCCTGGACCACTTTGCCCACCAATTCACCCTGGCCGAAGAGCACTTCCTGGCCCTGGGTCAGCTTCCGGGCGGGCTTGGCCAGGCACTCCCAGCGGTTTCCCCCCAGATCCCGAAGCAGCAGCAGCTCCGCCGCCCCGCCGGTGGGCCGGTTGCCCAGAAGCCTGGCAGGCAGCACCCGGGAGTCGTTCATCACCAGGCAGTCCCCGGGACGCAGACACCGCGCGATATCCGTAAAATGGCCGTGTATCATTTCCCCCGTTTCCCGGTCCAGCATCAGGAGCCGGGAGGCGTCCCGCCGGGGCAGCGGAGTCTGGGCGATCAGCTCCGGGGGCAGGTCATACCAAAAATCCTGGGTCTTCAAGGGAAAATCCCTCCTTTTCCGGAAAATTATATCCCATTTTTTCTCATTTTGCAACAGGCAAAAAGCCTTGCCGGGGCATAGATTGGTGCGGAGGTATCATTCTATGAAAAAGCCCTTATTTACCGGGGTCTGCACGGCCCTCTGTACGCCCTTCCTGGACGGAAAAATCAACTATCCCATGGTGGAGCAGCTGCTCCGCCGTCAGCTGGAAGCCGGCATCCGGGCGGTGGTGCTGGCGGGCACCACCGGGGAAGGCGCCACCCTCTCCGACGAGGAAAAGCTCTCCCTCATTCGGGTTGGGAAGTCCTGCCTGCGGGACCGGGCGCTGCTCATCGCCGGCACCGGCTCCAACGACACCGCCCACGCCGTGGCCCTGGCTCAATCGGCGGAGGCGGCGGGGGCGGACGCCCTGCTGGTGGTCAGTCCCTATTACAACAAGGCAACCGAGGAGGGCCTTTGCGCCCACTACATAGCCATTGCCGGCAGCGTGTCTATCCCGGTGATCCTGTACAACGTCCCCAGCCGTACCGGCGTGGATATCCCCGTTGCCGTCTACCGGAAGCTGAGCCGGGTGCCCAATATCGCCGGCGTCAAGGAGGCAAGCCCGGACCTTCAGAAGGTGGGCAGGATTCTGGCGGCCTGCGGCCCGGATCTGCCGGTATGGGCCGGAGAGGATTCCCTGGCAGTGCCGGTGATGTCCCTGGGAGGACAGGGCGTGGTGTCCGTGGTATCCAACGTCTGCCCCGCCGAGACCAGCGCCATGGCCCAGGCGGCGTTGGCGGGGGATTTCGACACCGCCGCCGCCATCCAGCTCCGGCTGCTGGGGCTCATCGACCTGCTCTTTGCCCAGGTCAATCCGGTACCTGTCAAGGCCGCCATGGCTCTGATCGGCTATGACTGCGGCGGCTGCCGCCTGCCGCTGACCCAGCTGGATCCGGAAAACCGGGAAAAGCTGGCGGCCATGCTCCGGGACATGAACGCTGTCAGCTAGCTTTCGCGCAATTCGCGCCCCGTCAAATGACGGGGCGCAAATTTTTATCTTCTGCGGAAGCACAGGGCCACCGCCAAGCCGATCCCCAGGATCAGCGCCGACACGCCCACCAGCAGGACTGCGGTCCAGTTTCTTTCCATGGAAACAGGGGCCTCCCGCTCGGTCTGGAGCTGTCTGCCCGGAAGCTGTCCATCCCCCTCCGGCAGCTGTCCTTGTAAATTCCCTCGGCCGCCGCCAAAGGCGGGCCACCGGCCTTCCATGCCGCCGTTCGGGTTCTGGTCACCCGAATCCTCCCCTTCTACGCCGGGGCCGCGCTGGGGTCTCTGTCCTCCCCCGTCCTGGGGAACCGTCCCTTCCGGCAGGCTGGGGGCCTCACCCAGGCCGCCGGAAGGGGGCTCCATTCCCGCGGGGGCATCTCCGCCGGAGGGGGCTTCCCCCTCCGGCAGCTGCATGCCTCCGCCGAATCCGCCAAATCTGCCGCCCATTTGTCCAAAGGCGGAGACCGCGTCGCTGCTGTTATCCACGGTGTAGGTTTGCTGGCTCTCCCCCACGGTCAGAGTGCAGCTGTCCCCCACCCGCAGTCCCGGGGCGCTGACGATCAGGCAAGTAAATTCATAGGGCACCTCCTCGGTCAACAGCGTTTGACCCCCGGCCTCCAGCGTCACCCGGCAGCCCGCCTGGCCGGTCACCCCCTCCATCAGGAAGCCCTGGGAGGAGTCGGCGGAAATCGCCTCCGCCATGGTATTGCTCCCGCAGGCCAGGAGGGTCCCGCCGTCGATCCGACAGATTCCGCCGTACTCGCTGCCATAGTCAATAGCCAGGTTGCCCCCTTGGCCGTTGAGACTGATGAAGACGCTGCCGCCCTCCAGATAGATGCTGCCGTTGGAATCTAAGCCGTCGGCGTCCCGGCCCGCGGCATTGCGAATGCGGATATCCCCGCCGCTGACGCGGATGTATCCAGCCTCCCCCGTGCCGGTGGCGTTGACGCCGTCGTCGGTGGGCGCAAGGTCCAGGGTCCCCCCGGCGATGGTGACGCAGACGGCCTCGATACCCTCGTAACACTCGGAAACGGCCAGGCTGCCGGATTCCATATAGAAAAAGCCGGTTTCCTCGTCATTTTGAGCGGTCGCGCCGTCGTCCCCGGCACGGATGACGATATCCGCCTCCCGAATCCGGACGCTGTCATTGGCGTGGAGTCCGTCCTGGGCCGCCTGGATATCCAGACTTCCCCCGGTGATCACCAGGTCGTCGTTGCACACGATGCCGTGGCAGTAGGTTCCCTCCACGGTAAGCTGCCCGGAGCCCTGAATGGTCAGATCGTCCCGGGAGTAGATCGTTCCGTCGATTCCAGCGGAAACCGCCTCCTGGGAATAGCTCTCCCCGGCGGACAGCCGATTCACCGTTCCGTCGCCCAGGGTGAGAAACACCTTCCCCGCCTGCTCGATGTCCAGAGCCGCCCCGTCCGAACAGGAAAGATCGACCCCATCCAGGTAAAGCCAGATCTTGTCGTCCCCTTCCGCCTGGACGATCACGCTGCCGTCATCAATGGCGCCGGAGAGAACATATTTTCCGGGGCTGACGATGTACACGTCTCCCTGATAAAAATAGGCTCCGTTACCCTGGACTTGGGCGCTCTCTCCATTGAGGCTGATCCGGGTGGCGGCGGATCGGTCGTAGTCCGCCGTCAGGTCGTTGGCGGTGAACATTTCATCCTCCCCTTCTGGAGCAACGGCGGTCAGACCCAGGGCCTTCCCGTTCATAAACAGCAGCGTCACCGCCAGGGTCAGCGCCACGATTCCCCAGCAGATCCTGTCAATATATTTGTGACTGGCCACCCCTTGCCTCCTTATCCCATGTAGTCCCCATGGTAGCTCACCAGCACAGCGCTGCGGACCCCCTTCATCTGGGACAGGATGTTGACAAAGTCGGTATTGCCGTCCTTCAAACTGAGTTCCAGATTCAGCTCCACAGAACCGGCCTGGGCGGTCTTGCTCTTGACGGCGCAGCGGCGGGTCATTTTGTCCAGATAGGCCCGGGCGGCAGCCTCGCTGTCGTAGTCTTCGCAGCGGAGTACCAGGATATAGGGCTGGCTCTGGGGCTTCCGGTTGACGAATACCAGAAGAATGATCCCAATGACCACGCTGCCAATCACCGCCAGGGGAATCAGACCTGCCGCCAGCACGATGCCCACGGCAATGGACCAGAACAGAAACGCGATGTCCAAGGGCTCCTTGATGGCGGTGCGGAACCGGA
Source organism: uncultured Oscillospiraceae bacterium (assembly GCA_947625945.1). Classification (GTDB taxonomy): domain Bacteria; phylum Bacillota; class Clostridia; order Oscillospirales; family Oscillospiraceae; genus Faecousia. The sequence goes on along the minus strand of CANQQI010000037.1, from coordinate 3,196 downwards.
CGATGGACAGCGCGCCTACCATGCCCAGGGACAGCACCACGTTGCTGGTGACCGCCAGGATGACCAGGGTGGTGATCATGGTCAGGGCGATCAGAGTCACGCCGAAGCTGGAGGAATACTGTACGCCGGTGTAGGTCTTCTTGTACACCAGAAAAATGAAGACTCCCATCCCGAAAGCCAGCGCCAGGGCCAAGACCATGTCCAGCAGGCTCACCGAGGTGACGTTTTCCAGAAAGCTGGATTTAAAAATGTCGCTGAATGTCATAAAAATACCTCCTGTATATTAGCCGTAGATCCGGCATTGCGCGTATTTTGAAAAAGCCGACGCCCTTCGGCCCGTCAGCGCCGCCGCGTCCCGAATGATATCCGGCAGAAAGGCGTCAAATTTGATCTCCATCAGCGCCGGCGCCTCCCCGGCGGGCAGCGTGACCGCCTCCGAGTCCAGAAATCGGTCCGTCTCATAGCACGCCCGGATCCCGGTGTCCAAGGTGACACGAACGTTCCCGGCGGGGTACAGGAAGGCTTCCCGGGTGTAGTCCACCCGCACCTTGGGCCGGAGCAGGGACGCCGCCATTTTGCTGTACAGCTCCGCCGAAAGCGCCCCCGCGGACAGCATCCAGTCCCATTCCCCTGAAAGCAGGCGCTGTACCTGCCGCGCCGTCACCGGCTCCTGGGTCTTGCGGCAAAGACCACCGATTTTTTCCTTCTTTTCCAGCTGGAGATAGGACAGGTCCTCGTCGTAGTACCGCAGGCGGAATTTTTCCCGGCGGTTGACCCCGTCCAGCTTTTCCCACAGGGCAGTATCCTCCGGAGTGTCAAAATAAAGGCTGCGGACCTGGTAGGCTCCGTTATTTCCGTGGGGATCGGGCCGGCAGATTTGGCTCAGCCGCTGCCGCAGCTCCCAGAGGTCCCCCGGATCGATCTCAATCTTCCATTCCTGGCGATACATCCGCTTCCCTCCGTTTCTGGAATACAAGTATAGCGCCTCTGCCTTAATTCTGGCTTAGAAAAGAATGGCCCGTCTGTAAACAAAATGGGAGGCGCCGTTTAGGCGCCTCCCGGGCTTCGTTTATTCCAATGGCAGCGTGACGGTGAAGGAAATTCCGTCTTCCCCCCAATATGCCGCCCCGATCTTGCCATGAAAGCCTGTCACAATGGCCTGGGCGGCGGCCAGGCCGATGCCGTGACCGCCGGCGGACTGGGTCCGGGCGCTGTCCGGCCGGTAAAACCGCCGGAACAGGGACTCAGGCTTACAGTCCGGCCGCTTTTCGCAGCGATTTTTCACCGTCAGCACCGCCTCCCGGCCCTTTTTCTCCAGGGTCATGGTCACCTCCGTGCCGGGAAGGGCGTATTTCGCGCCGTTGTCCAGCAGGATCTCCGCCAGACTGCGGATCTGTTCCCGGTTGGCCCGGACGGTGACGCCCGGGGGAATCTCGGCCTTCAACGTCAGCTCCCGCCGCTCGTAGACCTGGAAAAATTGCTCTATCTCCGATTGAAGGAGCTCGGACAGCTCCACTGCCTCCAGCGGTGGGCCCTCCGGGGCCTCCGCCCGGGCCAGGGTCAGCAGATGATTGGTCAGCATCGTCATCCGTCCCACCTGCTCCAGCACCGTGCGGCTCCACGGGGTCTTTCCCTGATGGAGCTCCAGCACCTCGGTGTTGGCCTGAATAATGGCCAGGGGCGTCTTCAGCTCATGTCCGGCGTCGGTGACAAACTGCCGCTGCCGTTCTAAGTTTTCCGCGATGGGTCGGATCGCCCGCTTGGACAGCAGCATCACCAGCAGCAGCATGGCGGCCCAGCAGACCGCCCCCGCGAGGAAGGACAGTAGCCCCACCCGCAGCAGCGCGGCGCGCTGGGACGTCACGTCCAGAAATAGGAAGCAGTATTCCCCCGGTCCGGCGGAAACCGCCAAATACCGGTAGTTTTCCACATAGCCCTCGGCTTTTCCGGTGTCCGCCGCCTTCTGGGCCAGGGCGATGGCCTCCCGCTCCGTCAAATTTTCGATCCGGCTGAGATCCAGCCGCAAAATTACGCCGTCCCCACTGACCCGGAGGGAAAAATAGGCCGCGCCCCGCCGCTCATTGTCCGTGGGCGGCGCGGCGAAGATGTGCGGAAGCCGACCCTGCCCCGGCATGGGCAGCGCCTCCTCCCGAGCCAGTGATTCCAGGAGCTGCCCAGATTGGCTGGCGGTGGCGGCAACGTTCAGCCCATTGAGCACCCCCAGCAGCACGATCAGCAGCAACGACACCGCCAACATGGCCGTGGCGATAAATTTCCGTTTCAGCTGTCGGATCATTTCTTCGCCTCCAGCGTATAGCCCACATTCCGCCGGGCCCGGATCTCCGCCCCGCCGCCAAGGGCTGCCAAACGTTTGCGCAAATAGGAGATGTACACCCACACCACGCCCACCTCCGCGTCGGAGTCATAGCCCCAGACCTTGGTCCGGATCTCCTCGGTGGAGAGATACCGGCCCTGATTCAGCATCAAAAGCTCCATCACCTGAAATTCCAGCTTGGATAGGAGGAACTTCTGGCCACCCCCGGAGAGAGTGCAGCTGTTCCGGTCCAGGGCGATCTCCCCGCAGCGCAGACAGCTTGGAGAAAAGCTCTCCTTTCGGCGAAGCATGGCCCGCACCCGGGCCAGCAGCTCCGCCATGGCAAAGGGCTTGGGCAGATAGTCGTCAGCTCCCAGATCCAGGCCCTGGATTCGGTCCTCCACCTGGGAGCGGGCGGTGAGCAGCAGCACCGGCACGGCAGAGCCGGCGGCCCGCAGCGCCCGCAGCACCTCCAGGCCGTCCTTTCCCGGCATCATGATGTCCAGAATGATCCCGTCATAGCCCCCAAGGAGGGCGTAATCCAGCGCGTCATTGCCGTTGTAGACCGGATCCACCGTAAAATTGTAGTAGCGCAGGGCCTCCGCCACAGCCTGAGAGAGGGCGGGTTCATCCTCGGCATAGAGCAGCTTCATCATCATCACCGGTTCCATCATACCACGCCCCCGGACGAAAGTAAAGAAAAATCGCCGGAATCCCCGCCTTCGTCAACGGATATCCTTTGGAAACGCCCGGTATTTTCTGATTATTCCTCTGATTTTTATAGTTCCGGCGGTATCATTTTTTGCGCTTTGGACAATAATTCTTTATTCCCCAAAATCAGGCTTGATTTTCCCGGGAAAATCTGTATAATAGGCAAAGACT